>JAIBBP010000026.1 GCA_019694615.1 Microthrixaceae bacterium
CCGAGGTCGAGCTCACCGGCGTGCTGGCGGCGTCGCGTGACGGCGCGATGAGTCGCGTCGTCGAGCGTGGCGCCGATGCGGAGTCGCTGGGGGCCACCGTCGCCGAGCGACTGCTCGGGGCAGTCGGAGGGAGCGCTCGGTGACGGTGTACCTCGTTGGCGCGGGCCCCGGTGATCCGGGGCTGTTGACGGTTCGTGGCGCGGAACTGCTCGCTCGAGCCGAGGTGGTCGTGTACGACCGTTTGTCGGCACCGTCTCTGCTCGATCTCGCTCCGTCGAGCGCCGAGCGCATCTACGTCGGCAAGCGCGGCGCCACGCCGTCGGCTTCCCAGGACGAGATCAACCGACTGCTGGTCGAACACGGGGCCGCCGGGCGGGAGGTGGTTCGCCTCAAAGGTGGCGATCCGTTCGTGTTCGCACGCGGTGCCGAGGAGCTCGACGCCCTGCGGCGAGCAGGGGTGCCGGCTGAAGTCGTCCCCGGCATCACCTCCGCGATTGCAGTCCCTGCCTACGCCGGCATCCCCGTGACACGGCGCTACTCGTCGACGTCGTTCACCGTCGTCACCGGTCACGAGGACCCGTCCAAGGAGCGCAGTGACGTCGATTGGGAGGCGATCGCCCGTGTCGGAGGAACGATTGTGATCCTGATGGGAGTCGCGAACCTGCCCACGATCAGTCGCCGTCTCATCGCCGGGGGGCTTCCGCCCGAGACCCCGGCCGCAGCGGTGCGTTGGGGGACGCGCCCGTCCCAGCTGACGATTCGCGCCACGCTCGGAACACTCGCCGATCACCCGCTGGCAGCCCCCTCGGTCATCGTCGTGGGCGACGTCGCGGCCGACGACTTGGACTGGTTCGCGTCCCGTCCGCTGTCGGGCCGGCGAGTCGTCGTCACCCGGGCGCCCGAGCAGGCGTCGAAGCTGAGCCGTCGCCTCGCCGAGGCCGGAGCCGAGGTCGTGGAGGTCCCCACGATCGCGATCGCCGATCCAACCGATGGCGGCGCGGCGCTCGCCGCTGCGGTCGAAGGTCTGGAGACGGGGGACTGGGTGGCGCTCACGTCGCCGAACGGTGCCGAACGGTTCCTCGACGCGGTCGGCGATGTGCGGCGTCTCGCCGGTGTCCGCATCGCCGTCATCGGGCCGGGAACCGCAGCGGTCCTCGCCGCTCGGATGATCGTGCCCGATCTCGTTCCCGATCGTTACGTGGCCGAAGGGCTGCTCGAAGTGTTCGGCAGCGGACCCGGCCGCGTGTTGGTGGCCCAGGCGGCCGACGCCCGCCCGGTGCTCGCCGACGGACTCCGTGCCGCGGGGTGGGTTGTCGACGTGGTGGAGACCTATCGAACGGTGCCGGCGCAGGTGCCGGACGCCGCGCTCGACGAGGTCGCAACGTCGGATGCCGTGGCCTTCGCCAGTTCGTCCGCCGTCCGGAACTTCGCGGATGCGGTCGAGCACGCTCGACGCCCTCCGGTCGCAGTGGTGATCGGCCCGATCACCGCTGCCACCGCCAGCGAGGTCGGCTTCGAGACGGTGATCGAGGCGGCGACGCACGATCTCGACGGGTTGGTTTCCGCGGTCCGGGATTGGTCGACCGGCCTGACGTGATCGGCCTGTGATCGGTGCTCTGACGGTCGGCGTCACGACCGGCCACCTCGGCGTCGCCGCACAGGCGCTGGCGATCGTGGTACTCGTCCCCATGCTCTGGGTGTCCGCGTGGATCTGGCTGGGCTACAGCCGGCCGTCGGCGGTACTGGTGCTCGAAGGCTTCCAGATGTTCCTGCTCGCCCCGTCGTGGGTGATCCTCGTCGCAGCGACAGCGACCGGTCGGTGGCCGCTCGCGGTGCTTGGCGGTCTCGTCGCCGGGTCGCACCTGTGCTTCTGCCTTCCCGCCGTGATCAGGAACCGGCTTCCCGACTGGGCTCGGGACGCTCCGGCGGTCTCGGTGTTCGTTGCCAACGTGCGGTACGACAACGACCGGCGAGACGACGTCGCGGGAGCGGTGCTCGAAGCTGACGCCGACATCGTGATCGTCAACGAGATCACGCCGCAGCAGCGCGAAGCCCTCAAGCGTGCCGGCGTCTACGAGCGCTACCCGATGCGGCTGTACACCGAGGGCCGCCCCTTCGGCGAGATGCTGATGACACGCCTGCCGGTGACCGACGAGCGGATCGAGATACTCGGTCGTGCCAGAGTGCCAGCGGCGACGATCCGGGTCGGAGAACGAGACATTCGCGTGTACGCGGTGCACGTCGATGCGCCCAAGTCATCGGAGAAGCGCAACCTGTGGCGGCGCGATCTCGACGGGATCGGTCACTCCGCCGAACAACGGGGCGACCAGCCGCGGCTGTACGTCGGCGACTTCAACTCGGCACCGTGGCACGGCCCCTTTCGCCGTCTGCTGGATCGTGGTCTCACCGACGCGCACGACGCGTTGGGCAAAGGCCTCACCCGATCGTGGACGCCGAAATGGCCGGTGCTGGCGTGGGTCGGTGCGGTCATGCGCCTCGACCACGGGCTCTACACCGAAGGGATCGTCGCCCGCTCGGTTCGTGACGTCGAGGTTCCGGGCAGTGACCACCGCGGGTTCCACCTCACCGTTGCGGTGCAGCAGCCCGACCGCTGACCGCTACCGAACCGTGGGGATACTCCGAGGACAGTCCTCCGAGTATTCCCACGGTTGGTTGTTCGTGAGCTACGCCGTGCCCGACGGGAGGACCCGCACGATGTCGTCGTGCTCGTCGGCACCGTGTGCCCGCATCGACCCGGCCCACAGTGCCGGCAACGTGTACGCAGCGGCACCGGCCAGGTCGACGCCGTAGCCGAGGTCGGCCAACGAGGCGGCCGTGAGGGCGCTCAGTTGGTTCGACGAGTTGAGATAGCCGGTCATGAGCTCGGTCCGGAACGTGGTCTCCCGCCAGTGGGAGTCCACCGTCCCCGCCCCGCCGGTGTTCTCGACGGGCACGTCGCCCGCACCTCCCAGCTCACGCCACGTTCCGACGGCTGCCGCACCGGTGAACCGGGGGTTGGAGGTCCCGGCGCCTTGCAGCAGCGGACTCGACCACACCGTGCCGATTCCGAGGATGTGGCCCATCTCGTGCACGATCGTGTTGGCGAACTGGCCCGAAGCCTCGAGCGAGGCGACATCCGCGCTGTCGAACTGCATGATGCCGTACAGCGGCAGCCCGTTCGACGCTCGCACCAGGCACGGCCCCGCTTGGCCGAGGATTCCACCGGGCCCGTCGATCGCGATGACCTGAGCGTCGATGAGCAGATCGTCCACGGTGCCGGAGTAGGCGGCGGTTCCGTCGGCACAGAAGTTCGTTCCGATCGTCACGGTACGATCGGGTTGGCCGGTCTTGACTATGCCGGCCCAGGTCGCCGCGGCGCTGGTGAACGCCGAGGTCTGCGCCGGTGTCATTCCGCTGCCGAGTCGGAGCGTGACGGCGTACTGGTCCGAGCTCGCGGACGACACGTTGAGACCGAGCGCCGCCGTGGTGGCGTTGGTGCCGTCGGACACCTCGAGCACGACGGTCCTGGACCCCGCTGTGGCGAACGTTCGAGTCCGGCTTGTCTCGCTGGTGCACCCAGTGATCGTGTGGTCGAAGGTGCCGTTGCCGTCGAGGTCGAGGCGGCAGGTGAGCGGGTTGCCGTCGGGGTCGGAGATGCTCCAGCGAAGCGCGGTGGTGAGCGGGCTGGGAGCGGCCGTCGTCGACGCGGTGAACGACGAGATCGTCGGAGCGTGTGGACCGGCAACGGCGACGGTCGTGGTCGGCGCTGCCGTGGTGGGAGCAGCCGTCGACGGTGTCACTACAGCCGTCGTGGGCGGCGCAGCACTCGGTGGAGCCGGCGGCACACATCCGGCCATCATCGTGGCGACGAGCACCGTTACCCCGAACAACCCCAGCTTGTTGGTCATGTAGGAGGCTTCGGACGCAACGGTGGGGACCTGTAGATGTTTCGGCCCGGTCGTCCCTCGACTGCGCTCACGTAGACTCCGGCAGTGCTTTCCGGACCCGGCTTCCCCGAGCGTCGACTGCGACGGTTCCGTCGTACTTCGGCCCTCCGTCGACTCGTCTCCGAAACGACGCTGACCCCCGCCGACCTGATCGCGCCGTTGTTCGTGCGGGAGGGGATTGCAGCGCCGCAACCGATCGGGTCGCTGCCGGGCGTGTTCCAGTTCGACCTCGACTCGCTCGAGGCCGAGGTCGCCGAGTTGGTGTCGCTCGGGGTGCCCGCAGCGATTCTGTTCGGGGTGCCGGTCAACAAGGACGCTGTGGGTTCGGGCGCTTCGGACCCTGATGGCATCGTGCAGGTGGCGTTGCGCCGGCTGCGCGATCGCTTCGGCGACGACATCGCGCTGGTCGCCGACCTCTGCCTCGACGAGTACACCGATCACGGCCACTGCGGTCTGCTCCGCCCGGACGGCACCGTCGACAACGACTCGACGCTGGTGCGCTACGCGGAGGCGGCGGTGGCTCAAGCCGCGGCGGGTGTCGACATCGTGGCGCCCTCGGGGATGATGGACGGGCAGGTGGCAGCGATCCGCTCGGCCCTCGACGGGTCCGGCTTCGCCGACGTCGCGATCCTCGCCTACGCCGCCAAGTACGCCTCAGCGCTCTACGGGCCGTTCCGAGACGCCGTCGACGTGACGATCGCCGGGGGCGGCGACCGCAAGGCCTACCAGCAGGACGTCGCCAACGTGCGCGAGTCCCTGGAGGAGATCCGGACCGACCTCGCCGAAGGGGCCGACATGGTGATGGTGAAGCCGGCGGTCACCTACCTCGACGTTCTCACCAGAGCCCGCGCCCTCACCGATGCGCCGCTCGCTGCCTACCACGTGTCGGGCGAGTACTCGATGATCAAGGCTGCGGCCGCCAACGGGTGGATCGACGGCGACGCCGTGGCGCTCGAGCAGCTGATCGCCATCAAGCGGGCCGGCGCCGACGCCGTCCTCACCTACTTCGCCAAGGAGTGTGCCCAGTGGTTGGCCTGACGAACGAGTCGCTCTACTCCCGTGGACTCGACGTGATCCCCGGCGGGGTGAACTCGCCGGTTCGGGCGTTCCGCTCGGTCGGCGGTACCCCCTACTTCGTCGCGCGCGGAGAAGGTGCCCGGGTGTGGGACGTCGAGGGTGTCGAGTTCTTGGACTACGTGCAGAGCTACGGCGCGTCGATCCTCGGCCACGCCCACCCCGCCGTCATCGGCGCGGTCCGCGACGCGGCCACGTTGGGCACCACATTCGGCGCTCCGACCGAGGGCGAGGTTCGGCTCGCCGAGGAGCTCTGTGCACGGGTGCCCGGCATGGACCAGGTTCGTCTCGTGTCGTCGGGCACCGAGGCGGCGATGTCGGCGTTGCGTCTGGCCCGCGGTGTCACGGGCCGGCCGAAAGTCGTGAAGTTCGCCGGTCACTACCACGGTCACTCCGACGCGCTGCTCGCTTCCGGCGGGTCCGGGGTAGCCGATCAGGGGCTGTCGGGTTCAGCGGGCGTCACCGCCGGAGCGGTCGCCGACACGGTCGTCGTTCCGTGGAACCGCGTGCCCGAGCTCGACGAGGACGTCGCGGTGGTGTGTGTGGAGCCGGTCGCCGCCAACATGGGACTCGTCCCGGCGCGTGACGGCTTTCTGGCCGAGCTCCGTGCGGCGTGTGACCGTGTCGGAGCACTCCTGCTGTTCGACGAGGTCATCACGGGGTTCCGTGTCGACCGCGGTGGCGCGACAGCGATGTTCGACGTCCGCCCCGACGTGTGGTGCTTCGGTAAGGTCATCGGCGGCGGCCTGCCCGTCGGTGCGTTCGGTGCGTCGGCGGAGATCATGTCCAACCTGGCGCCGCTCGGTGACGTGTACCAGGCCGGAACGCTCTCGGGGAACCCGTTGGCGACAGCTGCCGGCCTCGCGGTCCTCCGTGAGTTGACACCCGACGCCTACGAGCAGCTGATAGCGACGGCATCCGCGCTTGCCGACGGTCTGGCATCGGCGTTCGGCGAGGCCGGGGTTGCCGCTCAGGTTCCGCGGGTCGGACCGCTGGTTGGTCTCTTTTTCGGAAGCGAGCAGCCACAGGACTACGACGACGCCAAGCGGTCCGTCGACGGGGGTCACTATCCCCGGTGGTTCCACGGGATGTTGTCCCGAGGGATCGCCCTCGCTCCCGGTCCGTACGAGGTGATGTTCCCGTCGCTGGCCCACACCGATGCTGACATCGCCCGCACCGTCGAAGCGGCAGCCGAGGTGGCTGCCGATATCGCCGCTGCCACCGAGCGAGCGGCGCAGGAGGAGCTCTCATGATCTCTGTTCGCTACCACCTTGCCGAGCTGGAGCCCGCCGTCGACGCTGCTGTCGCGACGCTCGTCGAAGCCGACGCCGTCGGTCGACTCTGGGCACGCGATCACACGCTGTTCCAGGACGACCCCGCTGAGTGCGCCAATCGCCTGGGTTGGCTCGACTCACCCTCGGAGTCGGCCGATGAGTGGGACGACCTGGTCGCGTTCGCTGCGGACGTCGCGGCGACGAGCGACGATATCGTGCTGATGGGGATGGGTGGGTCCTCGCTGTTCCCCGAGGTGCTGACGTCCACCTTCGGCTCCGCCGACGGGTTCCCGACGCTGCACGTCCTCGACAGCACCGACCCGGCAGCCGTCCGGCGTGTGCTCGACGCCACGGACCCCGCTCGTACGTTCCACGTCGCGTCCTCCAAGTCCGGGTCGACGCTGGAGACACGGTCTCACCTCGACCTGTTCTGGGAACGGTCGCAGGATCCGCAGCGCTTCGCCGTGATCACCGACCCCGGCTCCCAGCTCGGGGAGCTCGCCCGCTCACGCGGCTTTCGCGAGGTGTTCGAGAACAACCCCGACATCGGGGGCCGGTTCTCGGCGCTCTCGTTGTTCGGCATGGTGCCGGCAGCGCTGATCGGCCTCGACGGCGAAGCGGTCTTCGACGCTGCGGCCGACATGGCCGATGCGATCGAACCGGTGGCCGATGACGAGCCCGCCGACAACGTTGCACTTCGATTGGGCGCCGCGTTCGGCGCGGCGGCGGGGGCGGGTCGTGAGCAGCTGACGATCATGCTTGCTCCGGCGATCGACTCGTTCGGCCTGTGGCTGGAACAGCTTGTTGCCGAGTCGACCGGCAAGCAGAGCGTCGGCATCGTCCCCATCGTCGGCGAATTGCTCGACGACATCCTGGCGACACCGAGTCGTCGCCTGGTGGTGACCGTCGGCGAGGTCGACGGTATCTCCCGGCTCCGCGAGAGCGGCATTCCGCTGATCGAGCTGTCGTTGGAGGAGCTGCACGACCTGGGCGCACAGGTGATGCTGTGGGAAGTCGCCGTCGCCCTAGCGGGCAAGGTGCTGGGCATCAACCCGTTCGACCAGCCCGACGTCGAGGCGGCAAAAGCGGCAGCACGTGCGCTGCTCGACTCCGACGCCCCGACCTCACCGCCTACGGTCCCCCTCGACGAGGTTCTGGTCAACCTGCACCCCGACGACTGCCTCGCGATCTGTGCGTTCGTGGACCCGGGGTCAGATGTGGCGCGCCGCCTCGAAGCGGTCCGCCACCAGGTCGGACGCCGGCGCAACGTTGCTACGACGCTCGGCTTCGGGCCCAGGTTCCTCCACTCGACGGGCCAACTGCACAAGGGCGGGCCGTCCAACATCGTCGTGGTCCAGGTGTGCACCGACTCGACCGCCGACGGCGATCTTCCGATCCCCGACCAGTCGTTCACCTTCGGACAGTTCAAGGAGGCACAGGCTGCCGGTGATCTGGAGGCGCTGCACGCCAGCGGGCACCGCGCCGCCCGGGTTCCCCTGGACGACCTCATTCGCTGACCACGCTCGTTCTGTCCTGCGAGAGCACCACCCGGGTGGTGCTCTCGCAGGACAGAACGAGCTTCGGGGGCGTGAGATCGGCGCGGGCTGCTGCTACTCGCTGTCGGCGATGCGGCGGATGGTCAACCGGACGGTGTCCGCGCCGTCCTCCGACACGACCTCGGCGCTGCGCTCGACGCCGTCTCGATCAGACGTCCCGCCTCGCAGGGGAGCGGTGACGGCGACATTCCAGAGCGGAGATGCGTGAACGATGGTGCGTTCGCCGTCGACGAGTTCGATCCCTGATCCCTCGGCGAAGTCGTCGATCTCCTCGTCGGCGACCTGGAAGGTCACGTCGAGCTGATCGCCGCTGATGCGGACGAGGCGGAATCCGGTGGTCGACGGTGGGAACTCGATACCGGCCTGGGCTGCAACATCGGCTCGCGTCGGGGCCAACTCGTCGAGGACGCCGTTCGCCGGCTCTTCATCGGAGCAGGCCCCCGCGCTGAAGGCGAGGATGAGTGCGCTGATGCTGACGTGGACCGCCGGGTGGTACCGGCGTGGCGTCCGTTCGGTCACGAGCCGGGTGCGAGGCTCTTCCATCCGTCGACGATGGCGCGGAACTCCTTGGCCTTGCCGGCCACCTCGGCGTTCTCGTCGGCCTCGAGCGTGGTGACAGCCTCGTCCCACGCGGCGGCGTCGAACGTCTCGCCCGACAGCGTCTCGCGTTCGTGGCGAATGACCGCCAGCAGGTCGGCCGAGTCGAGACCGAGCTGCGCCGGCATGTTGCCCGCTTCGCCGACCGTCTTGCCGTCAGCGCCGTACGTCGCCGTTCCCTCGGCCTGGTAGCCGGCGGTGCCGAGCATGACCCACCGGATGTGCTCGGCCGGGTCGGGGAATGCGGTCACCACTGCACCGCCCGACAGCGCCGGGCCGACGCCGCCACCACCGCTCGCCCCGTGGCACGCGGCGCACTGGGAGTACACGGTGGCACCGGTGGTCAGCGGGCCGGCGACCTTGGGAGACTGCGGGTCGTTGGTCGTGGCGTACATCACAGCCCAGATCGGGAGTGCGACGAGAGCGGACACCGCCCAGACGGGGATCTTGCGACGGGACTCACCGGCCTCGACCCACGGCAGCTTCGGCTTCGCCTTCTCGGGCGTGGGAGCCTCGACTGCAGCGGCGGGGGCAGCAGCCGCTGCCGACGTGGGTGCTGCAGGCTTGGACTCGCCGGTCGTCGCTGGCGCGGCCGCATCGCCTCCGCCGGACGCGCCCGCACGGCGGGCTCGGCTGCGGGCGAGGAGATGCTCGGGTACTTCGGTCAACGCTGCCTCCGGCGGCAATGTCGGTGCACGGTTGCTCCGCGCACGGACCTGGTAGGTGCGCGCAGTTTATGCCGCACGGCGATCGTGTCACCAAAGTCGGCAGGACATCATGAGGCCGCGGTCTCTGGCCGGGTCGGGCGAACCTGTCGTGGTCCACAGGAATCTCGGCACCTCGGCATGGACAACTGGCGCCGGATGTGTCACGGGCGCGCTGTGCGTGATAAACCTCCACCAACGACCGGGCCTGCATCCCGGTACATTGTGAGAAGTTTCACGAGCCGCGGCGCAGTGGTAGACGCTGTGGCTCGGGGTGTCAGAGGAGGCCAGCACTTGAAGACCATGACCGTGGCGGGCAAGACGTTCGGCTTCATCATCGGCTCGCTCCTCGCGTTCCCGATGGGTGCCGCGTTCCTCATGTGGCTCGCCGACGGCGAGAACCGGGGGCGGTTCGACAACGCCAAGATCATCAGCGTGCGCTACATCATGTCGGTCCTCTTGCTGATCGTCTTCCTGATTCCGTTCTTCGTGGTGGCGCATCGTCGCAAGGTCGGCGCGTCGCTCACGTGGGGTGAGGCGATGGTCGCCGCCACCTATGTCTTCTGGTTGCTCTTCTGGCTCTACGGCGTGTTGCCCCACGAGTACCTGAACTGGGCGGACGCCGAGTTGGCCTGGCGTCCCGACATGAAGGTGATCGGCCCGGAGGCGAGCTGGACGTGGTGGCACGGCCTGTGGTCCTCGATCCCGCTGACAATCAACAAGCAGATCTTCCGCGACATCATCGCCGTGCTGATCTACGCCGTTGGGCTCGGCGGCTTCATCTGGGCCTTCAGCTACTGGAACAAGCGCGGAGAGACGCCTGCCGGCTCCGACGTCGAGACCACCTCGGCATACGGTCGCCCGCTCGTGTCCAAGGCGAAGGGCTGAGCGAGGAGACCCGATGGGTGCCACCGACGCCAATCCCCCGATGCCGGAGTTCCGCGCCGACTATGTCCTTCAGGAAGTCGACGCCGACTACCTGGCCAAGGCCGTCAAGCCGAAGCAGTTCATCCACATCGACCAGTCCGAGTGCATCATGTGCGAGGGCTGTGTCGACATCTGCCCGTGGAAGTGCATCCACATGGTCAGCACGTCCGCCATCGACGAGGCAATCGGCGTCGAGCAACCCGGCCTCGACCCGAGCGACAACGTTCTCTTCCTCATCGACGACGACGTGTGCACCCGCTGCGCACTTTGCGTCGACCGCTGCCCCACTGGCGTCATCATCCTGGGCAAGGTCGGCGACCCGTCCGCATCCGGCGACCCCCACGGTCGCACCAACAGCCACGGCTACGGCTACGGCATGCGCCTCGGCTGAGTCGCACCCTCTCATCACCAGAATCGTCACCCGAACCGTCACCCCAGAAGCACGAACCAGGGAGTAATCCGTGGCCAAGACCATGCAGGGAAGCCCAGCGCAGCGGGCCCAGCAGGCACTCACCAACCTCAACGACTCGGTCCAGGGCAGTCAGGCCTGGAACTCGATCTTCCGCCCGGGCTCGATCTTCCGGAAGGGCTACTCCGACAGCCCTCGTAACCGGTCGTACGTGATCATGAACTCGGTGCTGTACCACCTGCACCCGGTGAAGGTGAAGCGACACGCCGTGAAGGTGAGCTACACGCTGTGTCTCGGCGGTCTCTCGTTCTTCATCTTCATCCTGCTGACGGTCACCGGCATCTTCCTGATGTTCTTCTACCGCCCCACCGCGGTGAACGCGTGGGACGACATCTATGCTCTGCAGACGTCGGTCACCTTCGGGCTGCTGGTTCGGAACATGCACCGGTGGGGTGCGCACCTCATGGTCCTGTCGGTGTTCCTGCACATGGCCCGCGTCTTCTACCACGGCGCCTACAAGGCCCCCCGGGAGTTCAACTGGGTGATCGGCGTGATCCTGCTGACGCTGACCCTGCTGCTCTCCTTCACCGGCTACCTGTTGCCGTGGGACCAGCTCGCGCTGTGGGCTGTGACCGTGGGTACCAACATGATGGGCTACACACCGGTTCTCGGTGGCCAAGTGCGTTTCGTCCTGCTCGGCGGTGCCGAGATCGGTACGGACACGCTCTTGCGATGGTACGTACTCCACGTCCTGTTCTTCCCGTTCATCATCGTCATCTTCATGGCCATCCACTTCTGGCGGGTGCGCAAAGATGGCGGTATCTCCGGTCCGCTGTAGGCAGAGGTAGCACCCGATGACCGAAGTCCCAGAACACCTCCTCAAGCGGGCGCAGGCCGCCAAGGACAAGGCCGCCGCGAAGTCCGCTGAAGCCGCCGCGCCGGCCGCGCCGGCAGCCGAATCTGCGAGCGGCGGCGACAGTCGTATCCCCGCGCACCTGCTCGAGCGTTCCAAGGCGGCGAAAGCCCGCAAGGAAGGCGGAGCTGCTGCCGACGATTCCGGCGGCGGAGCCGTCGCGACAGTCGCGCCCGCCGCTGGTGGTGGAGCGGTTGCCGCGCCGACCGGCCCGGTTCCGACGGGCCCTGGCGGTCACACGCAGCGCCTGCTCACCGTCGTCAAGTCCGGCTCGATTCAGGACGTCAAGTCCAAACCGCAGGACAAGGTCCACACGTGGCCTCACCTGCTCATCATCGAGTTCGCCGCGGCGTTGTTCATCACGGCGTTCACCACGATCTTCTCGGTGTTCGTCAACGCACCGCTCCTCGAGCTGGCCGACGTCAACAAGACGCCGAACCCCTCCAAGGCGCCGTGGTACTTCCTCGGGTTGCAGGAGCTGCTCACCATGTTCCACCCGATGGTGGCCGGTGTGACCATCCCCGGCATGGGCATCTTCCTGTTGATCCTCGCCCCTTACGTCGACAAGAACCCGTCGAACAAACCCGAGGACCGCAAGTTCGCCATCGCCCTCATGACGGTGCACCTGATGTTCTGGGCCGTCCTCGTCATGATCGGTTCGTTCTTCCGGGGCCCCGGCTTCAACTTCACGCTTCCGTGGCGTGACGGACTCTTCTTCGACCTGTGATCACTCCTAGCTTCCATCGATCGAACCGAGGTGCATCGTGACCGGTTTCATCGTCATCGCCATCGTCATCATCGTCCTGGCGGCGGCAGCGCTCATTGCAGGCAGTGCGCGCCGTCGCGACGTCGGCTCGGCCACCGGCCAGCTGTCGCGGGAGACGCTCAAGCGTGACGCGTCGCGTCGGGCGACCGAACGTGAGCTCGTCGGTGCTGGCGCGCCGGCGACCGGACGCGAGGTCGAGAAGGCCGTGATCCTCGGCCGGTCCGAGGCGATGGTCCCGGCGGCCTCGTCGGCCCCGACCGTGTGGGTCCCGCCGGACCCCGAGACCATCGGCGTCACCCGCCGCCAGTTCCTGAACCGCTCGATGATCACCATGATGACGCTGGCCATCTCGAGCTTCGCCGCAGCGGCGTTCACCGCCTTCCTGTGGCCGACCGGAGCGGGCGGTTTCGGCAGCAAGTTGCGCATGGGCAAGATCACCGACCTCCGTGCAGAGATCGAGAAGAACGGCGGCTTCCTCTACAAGCCCGAGGGTCGCATGTGGCTCGTCGAGTACCCCGAGGCGGCGTTGCCCAAGGGCCGGGTCGTCTACAAGGGACAGGCCTCGCTTCCCGGCATGGAGAAGGGCATCCTGGCCCTCTACCAGAAGTGCGTTCACCTCGGGTGCCGCGTGCCGTCGTGCGCCACGTCGAAGTGGTTCGAATGTGCCTGCCACGGGTCGACCTACAACCAGGTCGGCGAGAAGAAGGGTGGCCCGGCGCCGCGTGGCCTCGATCGCTTCGCCGTCGAGGTGTCCGCCGACGGTGTGCTCACCGTCAACACCGGCGCCATCATCCAAGGCCCCTCCATCGGCACCAACACCACCGGCCAGGAAGCCCAGGGCCCGCACTGCGTCTGATGTCGCACGCTCACAAGGAACCGTACATGCATCCGTTCACCACCACGCGGCCCGAGAGTAAAGGCAACGTCCTCCGATGATCGCCCTGATGACCACCCAACGTTCGTTCGCGTACGTCGTCCTCGCCATCGTGGTGATCGGCGGCGCCTTCGTGGTGTTCGCGCAGATGCGCAAGGGCCGCGCCGAACTCGGCTCCGAGATCGAGCTTGCGCCGAACCGCAAGGAATACCTTCCCGACGAGGAACTCGAAGGCCCCAAGCTCAACAAGGCGCTGTGGGCGGCCTTCGCGCTGCTCGCCATCGTCGCCGTCTCGTTGCCGATGTACTGGCTCGCCGAGCCGGGGCGTCAGCATGGTGCAGTAGAGCACTACCAGGAACTCTTCACCCACCGCGGTGAGACGATGTACGTCACCGGCGCCCAGTGCGTGTCCTGTCACGGCACCAAGGCCGTCGGCGGTACGGCCAGCTTTGTGGTCACCGATGAGAACGGACAGTACGTGTCGACCGTGAACTGGACGGCGCCGTCGCTCAACACGTTGATGTACCGCTTCTCGGTCGCCGAGGTGAAGGACATCCTCACCTACGGTCGACCGGGCACGCCGATGCCGGCGTGGGGCGTGGCCGGCGGTGGTCCCAACACCGACCAGCAGCTCAAGACGGTCATCGACTACCTGTGGTCGATCCAGCTGACACCCGAGGAGATGCGGGCGCAGGTCGACAACGCCATCAAGTCGGTTGATGAAGGCCTGCACGATCGAATGCTGGCGGTCCGCGAGGCGAACGCCGAGGTCGTCGATCCCGTGAGCGACGAGTTCGAGCGCCTCGACCGGGCCGACGAGCTCTGGATCGGTGAGATCCTCTTCAACCTTGACGACGCTGCGGCCGGCGGCAACGCCTTCTCGTGCGCCCGTTGCCATGTGCCGGGAGCATCGTTCGGTCAGCCGTGGTCGCCGGTGGGTGAGATCGCCAAGGGTGCGCTCGGTCCCAATCTGGTCGGCATCGAGGATCGCCTCACCGAGAACCAGCACTTCCTGCTGGTGACGAACGGCACGGAGACGGGCAAGCAGTACGGCTCGGTGGGCCTCGGCAGCGGCCGGATGCCCGGGTTCGGTGTGAACGCCAACAACGGTCTCACCGGCGACATTCGCAAGTTCGGGACGTCGGGGATGCTCAGCCCCGAACAGGTGTGGTCCATCGTGACCTACGAGCGGAATCTGTCGAAGGAGCGGGCCATCGTGGCTGCGACCAACGAGAACGAAGGTGAGGACTGATGGGCGGGTTGGCAATGATCGGCGCAATCGCGTTCGACCCCACCGTCCGAGGCATTCTCGTCGTCGTCGTCGGCACGGTGGTCCTCATGGGCTCGATCTTCATGATCCTCGCCACCAACTCCGGCGTGCGGGTCGGGTTCCTCGTCGCGACGTCGGGGTTCTTCGCCTGGATGTTCCTGATGGGCGCGATCTGGGTGATCTACGGCATCGGCTTGAAGGGTCGGGATCCGGCGTGGATGCCGACCGACATCAACTACACGCGAGCCGTCGATGTCCCCGGTTCGCCCGAGTTGGCGAAGCTGCCGGCCGAGGAAGCGCTCCCCGATCCCGAGGAGCTGCTCGAGTCACGGCCGCTCCTGTGGGCCCTGGCGCTCGGAGCGGAGGGCGAGTCCTACCAGCCGACCACCCTCACCAAGCTCAAGACCGTGATCCAGCCGTGGGCGACCGTATCGACCCGTGACCTCTACCCCGTGGTCCAGAAGGCGCGGGAGCAGGCGGGCGAGGTGCTCGCCGCGAACCCCGACGTCGAGCAGCAGCTCGGACAGGGCGGGACGGCGCTGCGCGATGAGGTCCGCAAGCAGGCCAACGAGCTGCGCGAGGAGATCGAGGCGCCGCTCAACGGGTGGTGCCTGCTCACCGAGTCCGACCCGCGTCGTGGTGAGGCCCAGGCGTCGGCCGACGGTGCGTTGGTCGACAACCATGCGTACGGCGACGAGACCAGCACCGCCAGCTACATCGTGAAGGACGTGTTCTTCTACGGCGGCAAGGAGCCGTGCAACCCCATCACCGAGGAGTCGACGCTGAAGCAGGCGTGGCACCGGGTGGCGACGGCGTTCGAGATCAAGAACCCGAAGCTCTACGCAGCGGTGACCGTGGTGAAGGCCAAGGAGTTCCCCGTCGTGGCCGGTGAGGCACCGCCTCCCGCCACCATCGAGGAGGGAGCGTCCACCGTGACGGTCGCGATGCTCCGCAACCTGGGCAACAAGCGCTTCATGCCGTTCATGTTCACCCTCGCCAGCCTTATCGGCTTCATCGTGTTCACGACGATCCTCCACTACCGCGACAAGCAGGCCATGGCGATCCGCGCTGCGTTCAGCGGGGCGGGCAAAGGCAAGTAGCGCCATGAGCCAGTACCTCCCGATCCTGGTGATGATCGTGCTGGCGGCGCTCTTCGGAGGCATCAGCTTGGTGATGGCCAAGCTGCTCAACCCGAGCCGTCCGACGGCGGCGCAGACCGCGCCCTACGAATGCGGCATCGTCGAGCAGACCGAGTCGCCGGAGCGATTCCCGGTCCGCTTCTACCTGGTGGCGATGATCTTCATCGTGTTCGACATCGAGATCATCTTCCTCTACCCGTTCACCACGGTGTACGGGCGACTCGGCACGTTCGGACTACTGGCGGTCATCGAGTTCGCCGTCGCGGTGTTCGCGTCCTTCCTGTACCTGATCGCCAACGGCGCCCTCGACTGGGGGCCAGCGAAGCAGTCCCGCAAGGGCGATCTCGGCATCGACAGCGCCCGCACGTCCACGTCGACGATCCGTCGCGTCGGTCTCGAAGGCCGCGAGGCGGCCTGATGGGGATACTCCAGGACGTCCAGAACGAAGGCCTCGCCGGACTCGAGCACAACTTCGTGACCGGCAAGGTCGAGGACGTGGTCCGCTGGGCTCGGGCCCGCAGCTGCTGGCCGGCGACGTTCGGTCTCGCCTGTTGCGCAATCGAGATGATGGGCGCTGGTGGGTCGCACTACGACCTCGCCCGCTACGGCATGGAGGTGTTCCGTGCCTCACCGCGCCAGGCCGACCTGATGATCGTCGCCGGGCGCGTCAGCCAGAAGATGGCGCCCGTCCTTCGCCAGATCTACGACCAGATGATGGAACCCAAGTGGGTCATCTCCATGGGTGTGTGCGCGTCGAGTGGCGGCATGTTCAACAACTACGCGCTGGTGCAGGGCGTCGACCAGATCGTCCCCGTCGACGTGTACGCGCCGGGGTGCCCACCCGGCCCCGAGACGCTGATGCACGCGATCCTCACGCTGCACAACAAGATCGAGACCGGTGAGATCATGCGCCGCCGTGACGCGGCGGGTGGGGGAGCCGGGCTCGTCGTCGAACAACTCGACGGCACGACCGGTGCTGCTCAACCCGTGACGCTGGGGTCGCGCTGACATGGTCGACACCGTTGCCGACAACGGCGCCGACGAGACAACCGAACCCGCGCCGACGCCGGAGCCGGAACGCCTGCACGGGGCGCTCGTCGTCCGCAACGGCGACGACGTGGTGCTGCACGCCGAGCGGGGAGCACTCGTCGAGCTCGTCACGAAGCTCCGCGCCGACGGCTTCTGGCAGTGCATCGACCTGTGTGCCGTTGACTACCTGACCCATCCCGGCCGTTCGGCGATCCCCACCGAGGTGACCCCTGAGCGGTTCGAGGTCGTCGTGTCGCTGCTCAATCACAACGAGGCTCGGAGGGTGCGCATCCGCGTGCAGGTGCCGGAGGACGACGCCACCGTCCCGACGCTCTTCAAGGTTCACCCCGGCACCGAGGCCATGGAGCGCGAGGCCTACGACCTGTTCGGCATCACCTTCGACGGTCACCCCGACATGAGCCGCATCCTCCTTCCCGACGAGTGGCACGGCCACCCGCTCCGCAAGGACCACGCGATCGGCAAGATCCCAGTCCAGTTCAAGGCCGCCCCGAATGGAGGGCCTGAGCGATGACCGTGACCGATTCAAAGGCCGATGTCGCCAAGCTCGACGCCGCGCTTGAGCACCTGACCGCCGATCATTCCGTGTTGCGGTTGTCCGAAACCGAGGCCGAGCGCCGCTCCGGCTACCAGGCCGACACCGAGCGCATGATCATGAACATGGGGCCGCAGCACCCCTCCACCCACGGTGTGCTGCGCCTGGTGCTCGAGCTCGAAGGCGAGATCGTCCGTCGATCCAAGCCGGTCATCGGCTACCTCCACACCGGCATGGAGAAGACCGGCGAGGATCTGACCTACACGCAGGGCTGCACCAACGTCACCCGCATGGACTACGCGTCGCCGTTGTTCAGCGAGCTCGCGTTCTCGCTGGCGACCGAGGGGTTGCTTGGCATCGAGGTGCCCGAACGGGCTCAGTGGATCCGCATGTTGATGTGCGAGGTCAACCGCCTCGCGTCACACCTGCTGTTCATGGCCACCAACGGCATGGACCTCGGTGCCGTTTCGATGATGCTGTACGGGTGGCGCGAGCGTGAGGAGGTGTTGCGGTTCCTCGAAATCGTCACCGGCCTGCGCATGAACCACAACTACATCCGTCCCGGCGGAGTCGCCGCGGACCTTCCCGACGGATGGCGTGACACGCTCCGGACCATCCTCGACACGCTCCCGAACCGCCTCGACGAGTTCGACACGCTGCTGACCGGCCAGCCCATCTGGCGTGAGCGGCTTCAGGGCGTTGGGGTCATCACCGCCGAGGAGGCGATCGCGCTCGGCGCCACCGGCCCGATCCTGCGGTCCACCGGGTTCGCGTGGGATCTTCGTCGCGACATGCCGTACCTCCGTTACCCGGAGATCGACTTCGACGTCATCGTCGGCAGCTACGGCGACTGCTTCGACCGCTACGCCATTCGCCTCGCCGAGATCCACGAGTCGATCCGGATCCTCCGTCAGATCCTCGACAAGATGCCGACGGGCGACTACCGAATCCAGGACAAGAAGGTCACGCC
>JAIBBP010000065.1 GCA_019694615.1 Microthrixaceae bacterium
ATGGCGGGCTCGTGACTGCGGGTGGGCGCGTGCTCAACGTGTGTGGACGCGGCGCGACCTTGGCGGAGGCTCGTGACCGCGCCTACGCAGCGGTCGGCGACATCGAGTTCGACGGCAAGACGTTCCGTACCGATATCGCGCTCGCCGCGGTCACAACCGACGAGGAGACCGAGCGGTGAGTCCCGCGAAGCCCGACCTGCCGAACGTCCTCGCTGGCAGGTACGCCTCGGCGTCGATGGTTGAGCTGTGGTCACCACGGCACAAGGTGGTGCTGGAGCGTCAGCTGTGGGTCGCCGTCATGAAAGCGCAGCGCGAACTCGGCATCGACATCCCCGCAGAGGCGATCTCGGACTACGAGCGGGTGGTGGACGAAGTCGATCTCGGATCGATCGCGGCGCGGGAGCGAGTGACCCGACACGACGTCAAAGCCCGCATCGACGAGTTCTGCGCGCTGGCCGGTCACGAGCACATTCACAAAGGGATGACGTCGCGGGACCTCACCGAGAACGTCGAACAGCTCCAGATCCGACTCGCGCTCGAACTGGTTCGCGACCGGATGATCACCGCGCTCACACGCCTGGCGGAGAGGGCTGCGGAGTACGCAACCCAACCGCTCACCGGGCGCAGCCACAACGTCGCAGCGCAGACGACCACGCTGGGAAAGCGGTTCGCCAACGCCGGCCAGGAGCTCCTCGTAGCGCTCGAGCGCGTCGAGGAGCTGATCGCCCGTTATCCGCTGCGCGGGCTCAAGGGGCCGGTGGGCACCCAGCAGGACCAGCTCGACCTCCTCAACGGCGACACCGCAGCGATGGACGATTTGGAACGTTCCGTTGCCCGCCACCTCGGCTTCGATGCCGTCCTCGCGAACGTCGGTCAGGTGTATCCGCGGTCGCTCGACTTCGATGTCGTCAGCGCGTTGGTGCAGGCGGCCGCAGCGCCGGCGTCGCTCGCGACGACCCTCCGGCTGATGGCCGGCCACGATCTGGCTACGGAGGGATTCCAAGCCGGGCAGGTCGGTAGCTCCGCCATGCCCCACAAGATGAACAGCCGCAGCTGTGAACGTATCTGTGGGTTCCACACGATCCTCGGTGGGTACCTCACGATGGTTGGCGGCCTCGCCGGCGACCAGTGGAACGAGGGCGACGTGAGTTGTTCGGTCGTCCGTCGTGTGGCCCTGCCCGACGCGTTCTTTGCGATCGACGGTTTGTTCGAGACGCTGCTCACGGTACTCACCGAGTTCGGTGCGTATCCTGCCGTCATCCAGCGCGAGTTGGACCGCTATCTCCCGTTCCTCGCGACCACCAAGGTGTTGATGGCCGCGGTGCGAGCGGGAGTCGGCCGGGAGCAAGCCCACGAGGCAATCAAGGAGCATGCGGTCGCTGCCGCCCTGGCGATGCGCGAGGTCGGTGCCGACCGCAACGACCTGCTCGACCGCCTGGCTGGCGACGAGCGCCTCGACCTGCCCGTCGGCGCTCTCGATGCGCTGCTGTCGGACCCGATGTCGTTCACCGGCAACGCTGTCGGACAGACCGCCGCGTTCGTCTCACAGGTCGAGGCAGTCACCAAGCGCCATCCCGAAGCGGCGACCTACACCCCCGCAGCCATCCTCTAGCCCATCCGGTCGACCGATCCGACGGCCGACCTACCAAGGAGCCCCCCAATGGCCGATCTCGGTCTCCCACACATCTACTCAGGCAAGGTCCGAGACATCTACGACGCCGGTGACGGCCGCCTGCTGATGGTCACCTCGGATCGCATCTCGGCGTTCGACGTGGTGATGGACGAGCCGGTGCCGGACAAGGGCCGCGTGCTGACGGCGATGTCCGCGTTCTGGTTCGAGCAGTTTGCCGACCGAATCGGATCACATCTCATCTCCACCGACCTCGCCGACTTGCCGGAATCCGCCCGGAAACCCGAGATCGCCGGGCGGTTCATGTTGTGCAACCGGGCCGAGATGCTGCCGATCGAGTGCATTGTGCGCGGCTACATCACGGGTTCGGCGTGGAAGGAGTACCGGACCTCCGGCACCATGCACGGCGCGGATCTCCCTGCCGGACTGAAGGAATCCGACCGCCTTCCGGAGCCGGTCTTCACGCCATCGACCAAAGCCGAGGTCGGTGACCACGACGAGAACATCAGCTTCGACAAGGCGATATCGATCATCGGCGAGGAGCTGGCCAACAAAGCACGGGATCTCTCCTTGGCGCTCTATTCGGCGGGTGCCGAGCTGGCTGCCGAGCGCGGCATCATCATCGCCGACACCAAGTTCGAGATGGGCATCGTGAACGGCGAACTCGTTCTGGCTGATGAGGTGCTCACGCCGGACTCATCGCGTTTTTGGCCGGCGGATGAGTGGGTACCGGGCACGACTCCACCGAGCTTCGACAAGCAGCCCGTTCGTGACTACTTGGACACGCTTGATTGGAACAAGCAGGCTCCACCGCCCGCTCTACCCCCAGAGGTGGTGGACGCTTCGGCGATTCGCTACCGCGAGGCCTACGAGCGGATCACCCATCGGTCGCTGGCAGACTGGCCGGGAGCATGACGAGCGTCCTCCGGACGACCCGGAATGTGGGAGCATGGCGGTCATGATCTTCGACTGCCACGTTGACGTGCAGCTTCGGCCGGGAATCTCCGACCCACAGGGCTCGACCATCGAGAAGGCTCTTCCGGCCCTCGGTTTCGACGGTGTCGCCGGCGTCCGTGTGGGCAAGAGCGTCATGTTCCGCCTCGAGGCCGATGACGAAGCAGCGGCTCGCAGAGAAGTCGAGGACATGTGCAACCGCTTCCTCACCAACCCGGTGATCGAGGACGCCAGCATTCGCGTCTCGGCGAGTAGCTGACGTGGGCGCGACCGTCGGGGTGGTCCTGTTCCCCGGCTCCAACTGCGAGATGGATGTTGTCGAGGCCGTCGAACGACTCGGCGCGACCGGCAAGCTGCTGTGGCACGACGACTCGAACCTCGGCGACGTCGACGCAGTCGTCGTGCCCGGAGGCTTCGCCCACGGTGACTACCTCCGGCCTGGCGCGATCGCCCGGTTCTCGCCAGTGATGGGCGCTGTGGCGACGTTCGCCCAGGACGGCGGCCCCGTGGTCGGCATCTGCAACGGTTTCCAGGTGTTGACCGAGGCGCACCTCCTGCCGGGAGCACTCCAGAAGAACGCCGGCCTCAAGTTCCGGTGTGGTCCTTCCAGGCTTCGGGTCGAGACGACCGATTCGGTGCTCACCTCGGCAGCGTCGATCGGCGATGTTCTCGAGATCCCGATCAACCACTTCGAGGGTAACTACACCTGTTCCGCCGAGACGCTGGCGGAGCTACGAGCCGAGGACCGGGTGGTCGTGCGCTATGTCGACAACCCCAACGGCTCGGTCGACGACATCGCCGGTGTGTGCTCGGCCGGTCGCAATGTCGTCGGCCTCATGCCCCACCCCGAACGCGCGTCGCACGAGCTGCTGGGCTCCACCGACGGTGTCGTCATGTTGCGCTCTCTGCTTGCGGCGGCGGGCCTTCGCTGACGCACTCCGAGGCGCTGGGCGTCAGCGCTTGATACCGGCCTTTGCCAGGGTGTCGGCACTCACGCCGACCTTGCGCCAGGTCGCGTAGTCAATGCCCTTGGACGTTGAGTAGCCGAGGGCAACGGCAATGAACTGTGCCTCCAGTTCGGTGAGATCCACGGCGTTGTCCATCGCCTGAAGCTCCTTCTCGAGGTTGACCTGCTCCTGAAGCAGCAGGACCTCCTGCAGCGCGTCAGCGGTTGGAAGCTCTTCGGCGATTGCGGCGAGGCGGTTGCTGATCGTCTCGGCAGTCCGCTTGCGGCCACGCTTGGGCTTGTTGTTCTTGAGAGCAGCCAAATAGGCCTTGACAGCACGACTCTGGTTGCGGCCCGCTGCCAGTGCCTCCTTGTGCTCGTCGGTCATTTCTCGCTGCTTGGCCTCGGCCATATCGATCACCTCAACGATTGAACTCGTAGCTAGATTTGACCCTACACCAATGTTCTCGCTCTACCCCTGCCAGGTCATTTCTGAATTGATGGTGGAACGCGGGGCGGAGATCGGCTGGTGACGCGGCTCGGGTGGAGGGGCGTGCAGCCCCACCACCCGAGCAGCGTATTGAGCGGTGCCGACTACCTCATCGTGCACCAGTACCCGTTTCCATCCATCGGTGCCCACTCTCGTGCGAAGCGGAACTGGTTGTCGCCGGCGCTGAAGTACGCGTACTCGGCGTAGACCGCGAATCGTTTCCCTCGCTGCGGGACCGGGGCAACGGTGAAAGCCGCGCTCTCGTCCCAGTTGCGGCGGAAGTGCTGCCAGTTGCCCACCATCCAGCCGACCCCATCCACCCAGGTGGAGAACCGAGCGTGTGTGAACCCTGCCCCTGAGTACGCGACCAGGCCCGGGATGGCACATGTCGACTTGGTGTCGGCGTACGCCGAGTCGACGAAGGTCGTGGCGCCGGCCGGCGCGACTGCTGCTCCAATCGCTCCGGTCGCAATCATCGCTACGGCGGCGACTCTGCGGATCGCGTGCTTCTTCATGTCTGGACCTCCTGTGCGTTCGTCCGCCCGTTGCGGATCGACAAGGAACGTGAGGTCGCGCTCGGGCGCTTCGTTGTTGTTTGGGGCGGATTGCAACCTTCCGAGCCGCTGGGACTCAGAGGCGCCTCAGCGATCGCTCAGTGCTGAACGAGATGAATCGGAAAGGACCCGTACTGCAACGTCGTGACCAGATCCCTCGCGCTCGCTTCGGTGAGCCCACCACTGATGGCGATCTGATCGCGTTCGAAGTGCGGTGTCTGGATCTGAGGAGCTGTGACAACGGCGCCGTCGAGCACGATCGCGAGCGATCCGGTCGGACAGACGGAGGATGAATTGAAGCAGTCGGCGGCGAGCTCGTTGAGCCGGTCGATTCCGTGCCCGCCGGCCCGCAAGGTCAGCTGTA
>JAIBBP010000079.1 GCA_019694615.1 Microthrixaceae bacterium
ATCGCCGACATGACCACGACTCCACCCGCCACGAGCCGCGCCGACACTTCGTTGACCGGGTCCGGAAACTCGAAGAGCGAGAGTGGCATGCCACCAGTCTGGCGGCGAATTCCCGACCAAACAAGTCGGGATTCAGCCGGGTAGTCCTTCGAGGTGGCGGAGGAGCTCCGAGTCCTTCCCGAGGTTGCGGCGGAAGGCCTCGATGTCGTGAGCGGAGATCGCCGGCAGACCCTCGGGCGCCGGACCAGCAGAGCCAGAGCTCCACATCGACACTTCGATACCAACGGCGAGCAACATCACGATCATCGCGTCGTTTGCCTCCTTGACGAACCGGCTACCGCACTCGGGGCAGCGAATCACACAGACCCCCGAACGGTCGTCGGCACAGATGCGCAGCACGACGCGGGACACCGGAAGTTCGATCTCCCCACACGCAGCGCAGGTGGTCTTCAACAACGACACTGCGTCCTATCGACCGCCCCTCCGTGGACATGAGTCGAGCGATCACAAACCGGTGAGCGATGATGGTGCACATGACAGCGCCCCCCGCTTCCGCATCCGATCTCGAGTTCGCCGTCGACGTTGTTCGACAGGCCGGCGAGCTCACCATGAACCATTTCCGCGCAACCGAACTCGAGGTGATCCGCAAAGCGGACGGGACGCCCGTCACCCTCGCCGACCAGGGAGCCGAGACGCTCATGCGCCGGCTGATCCAGGAACGCTTCCCCGACGATGCGATCCTCGGCGAGGAAGATGGCGAATCCACTGGTACGAGCGGCCGTCGCTGGGTCATCGATCCAATCGACGGAACCGAGGCGTTCACGCACGGCGTCGCGCTCTACTCGAACCTTCTCTACCTCGAAGACGAACACGGGCCTGCCATCGGGATCATCAACATCCCAGCGATCGGCGAGATGTGCTGGGCCGGACGCGGCCTCGGAAGCTTCCTCAACGGAATCCCCTGCCGGGTCTCATCGAAGTCCGACCTCACGGGAAGCGTGCTCAGCACGTCGGGCTTCGACTACTGGGAACCGGACATGCTGATGTCGGCCCGCCACAGCGGACTTCAGATGCGAACCTGGGGCGACGGCTACGGCTACCTACTGGTTGCATCAGGTCGGATCGAAGTGATGGTCGATCCCGTCATCAACTTCTGGGACATCGCACCGTGCCTCGTGATCATTCCCGAGGCGGGTGGCACCCTCTCACGAGTCGACGGCGCCACCGGAGTCGACCTGACCAGTTGCATCGCGACCAACGGTCGCGTTCACGAACAGGTGATAAAGGTCCTCAACAACCGGTAGCTGGACAGCTGGCGGGACTCATACCGCGAGCAGCTCCGCCAGAACCCGACCGCTGTCGAGGGTCTCGGCGTCACCGACACGATCCTTCCAGTGCTGCCGCTCGCCGATGGCCTCGGCGAACTGCGCCCGGCGCTTGACCTGACGGCCACTTATCTGGGCTTCGGCTTCACCGAGGTCCTGGCCGTACTGCGCCTCGATACCCCGCTTGAGCGCTTCGAGCGCCTCAGTGCGCATCTGGGAGACCCGTGACTCGGTCACGCCGAGGAACCGGGCGAGGTCCTGCGACGTCCGATCCTGGAGGAAGTAGCCGACGATCACCAACCGCTGCCGTTCGGGGAGCAGAGCAATGGCGTCGCGGAGGTACGCGTGGAGTTCACGCTTCTCGAGCTCGTGGCACGGCTCGACAGAGTGGACGTCCTCGATCACGTCGACGAGGGTCAGCTCCTCGTCGGGGCTGTCGGTCACCAGGTGATCGAACGCCAGAATGACCGAGCGGAACAGGCGGTCGCGGAGCCGGTGCAGCTCATCACGGCTCACACCCAGCTCGTCGGCGACCTCACCGATGTGGGGCACCCGTCCGAGCCGGGAGGCCAATCGCTGCTCGGTCGCCTCGAGCTTGCGGGACAGGCTTCGTACCGAGCGTGGCGCCCAGTCCGCCGCGCGGACGGCGTCGATGATCGAGCCACGGATCCGCTGTGCGGCGAATCGCTGGAAGGGAACGCCCTTCGACTCGTCGAACCGCTTTGCTGCCTCGACGAGACCGAGCGCACCCGCACGAGCCAGATCGTCACGATCGACGTGACGGGGGAAGTGAATCGCCACCTGGAACACGATGTGATTCACCAAGTCGAGGTTGTCCTCGATCAGCTTGGTGATGATCTCGGTGTCGGTCGCCTGAACGGTCGTCATGGGTTGTTGTCTCTCTCCTCGCAAACCAGCAGCTCAGGTATCGACGCGCGCGCGTCAAACCTTGAGCGGTTTCTCAGAAAAAGTTCGGAACCCCGGCAACTCGTCCCGGTCCTATCGGCGGCTCACTCGCGTCCCTGAAGTTTCGGGGCCGAACGACCTACGGATCCGACGATCAGTCGATGCCGTCGTAGACCAAGCAGCGGACTCCGCGATCGCGGGCGAAGCTCAGCGCTCTGACCGGTTCGATGACTTCTGCGGACAGGACCGATCCGGGTGCCTGATCCGCCATCTCGACGACGCATGCAGCGATCAACACCGCGGAACTGGAAGCCGACGTGCCCAGCAGGCCGTACACGATGGTCGTCGGCTGACCGTCGGAGCGGCCCGAGACGGCGACGCGAAGGGCTCCGGTCTCTCCGCTCGATGTCCCCGGCTGTTCCGGCCTGAGCCGACGAAGCCACCGCGGCCTCGGCCGACCGGTCGGCCGACCGGCCTTCACCACGATGACCGGCACCTCGGGCATCATCCGATGCAGCACAACGCCTTCGCTGAGGTCGCCACGGGCGCAGTCCACCGCTCCAAGCGGGTCCGGAAACCACACCAGCTCGGGGCCTGAGCGTGCTGCGCACTCCACCCAGGCGCCATCCCGCCACTCCTGGGTGTCTGTGCGAATCGCCTGCGTTCGTCGGTTGACGCAGGCCGCTCCCGCTGTTCCGGTGATCGCCACCGCGACCTCGTCGACATGGTCGAGCACGTCGGCCGCGTGACGCGCCAGAATCGCCGACCAGCCCGGCGTCATCGCGGCCGCAACCACGACTGTTCGTCCCACGTCTCGGGCGAACTCGTCCAGCCCGAGGAGCGCCTGCACGGTGTCGGTGGCGTCCGCCGTGCACACGACATTGCGGCCGGCCGACAGCACCAGTCGGGCCGCGTCGAGTTGGGTCTCGTCTGGCGTGCAGAGGATGACGACATCGACGTCCGCTGCATCGAGCGACTCGGGGAGTTCTGTCGCCCCGCTGGCACCTGCACCGAGTGACGCCTTGGTGCCCAACGAATCACACAGGCGGAGCGTTGCCTTCGACCGTGCAGCTAGCAGCACCACCGCGTCGACCTCCGCGAGGTCGACCAGTTCGCGAGCGACGCGACGGCCCACGACACCGGTACCGATGACTCCGACCCTCATGGATTCACCGGAAGTGGTCGCCAGACAGCTCTCGCCAACCTCCGGCCTGTGTGGGGGTACCACCGCTCGAACCACGAAGCTTGAGCACAATCGCACCCAGACCGCCGAGCCCGAGGGCGATCACCGCTCGGCGCAATGCTCGCAACGACCTCTCCTCGCGTCGACTCCCGGTGCTTATCGTGGGGCTAGCTGGAATCGAACCAGCGACCTCACCCTTATCAGGGGTGCGCTCTAACCGACTGAGCTATAGCCCCGGGCGGCTCCGCACGCTACAGGAACGGCGACGCGAGTGGCGAACCGATTGCTACGTGCACACCGCGACACCTACCCGTTGATCGGGCGGGAGGTCTCCTCCTCGATCACGCTGATCCACACGCCACCGACAAGATCGGAAATCAGGTTGAAGATGATGGTCGACACCACTGTCGCAGTCGTGCAGGCAAACACCATCACCAATCCGAACAGTCCGTACTGGCGGAAGACGAAGGTGCCGTTCAACTTCCACCCGGTGATGCCGAGATCGTTGACGAAGCTCTCGACTCGCTCGACCGTGCCCGAGCTCTGGGCGATCGACCAGACGATCACCACCGCCACCATGAACATGACCCACACGCAGACGAAGAACACCAGAGCCAGCTTCAGGACCGACCACGGGTCCACGTGACGAACGATACGACGGACGCGACGCGCCTCGAACCGTTGACGTCGTCCGAGCAGGTTACGTCGACTGACTGTTTGCGAAGACGCCGCCCGCGCCCTCGACCGCGCAACATCAGCCGCCTTGCCAGCGGCAACGGTGGTCGGGCCACCAGCGACCTCGGCGGTTCGCGTGGGGCTGGGCTCGGTCTGGGGGACGCTCACGGAGAACGATCCTACCCAAGGGGTTGCGTCACTCGATGATCACGCCGCCGCGGCAACCGCGCGTCGCCCGGCACGCTCGACGACCACCGTCACGCCGTCCCCGGTCACCCTGTCCAGTGAGACGACCACGGCGCCGTTCCGAGTCGCAACCTCACGTCCGAGTTCAACGCTACGAACCGACGCCAACGCAGCCATGTCGGCAACCGCCTGTAGCCGACCGCGCTCGACCACCTCTGCGCCCAGGTGCACCAAGCCCGCGGCGATCACCATCAGTACAGCGACGACACCCATCATGAGCACCGTGGACTGACCCCGCTCCGTCGAGCGTTCCACGCGTCGCTGCATCAGTCAGCCTCCGTCACCGTCCCGTCCTCGGAGGCGGCATCGGCCGCGAGTTCATCGGCTGGCACGTCCCCGCCGACACCATCGTCATCGTCGTCGCTCTGCAACACCCTGGCAACTGCAACCACATGGGAGTCGTCGTCGAGGTTCATGACACGGACGCCGCTGGCGTCGCGCCCCTGTTCGGAGATGCCATCGACCGGCACCCGAATGGTCACGCCGGAATCGGCGATGAGGAACAGTTGGTCCTCCGTCGCGACCATCAGCGCCGATACGACGTGGCCTTTGCCCTCGCGCAGTCCGATCGCCCGAATGCCCTGTGCGCCACGCTTGAGCACGCGGAACTGCGACGGGTCGGTGCGCTTTCCGAATCCCTCGTCGGTGATGACGAGCAGTTGATGGTCCGGAGCGACAACGTCGGCTGACACCACGGCGTCACCATCGCGCAGCTTCATGGCGCGCACTCCGGTGGCATCGCGCCCCATCGGGCGGACGTCGGACTCCGAGAAGCGAATGCCCTGGCCGTTCTGACTGATGCACATGACGTCGTCGCCGTCGTTGGTGGGAAACACGCCGACCAGTTCGTCGTCATCACGCAGGTTGATGGCGATGAGACCCGCCTGACGCGAGGAGTCGTAGGCGTTGAACAGGGTCTTCTTGCCGACGCCGTTGCGGGTGACGAAGAACAGGTAGCGGTTGGTCTCGTAGTCCCGCGTGTCGATGATCGTCTGGATGCGCTCGTCCGGCTGGAGTTGCAGCAGGTTCACCAGGGCTGTGCCGCGCGCGGTCCGCTCCATCATCGGGATCTGGTACGCCTTGAGTCGGTAGACTCGTCCGCGGTTGGAGAAGAACAAGAGGTAGGCGTGTACCGACGTGTGGATGATGTCGGTGACGAAGTCGTCATCCTTCAGCTTCGTGCCGGCCACCCCGCGACCGCCGCGCCCCTGGGTGCGGAACGCATCGGACGACACGGTCTTGATGTAGCCGCTGGACGTCATCATGACGACGATCTCCTCGTCGTCGATCAGGTCCTCGACATCGAGGTCACCGGGATCGAACTCGATCGGTGAACGGCGAGGGTTGGCGAACTCGTCGCGGATCGCCGTCATCTCCGTCGCGATCACCTCGCGCAACTTGGCGTCGTCACCGAGGATCGCTTGGAGTTCAGCGATGGTCTCGCGGAGCTTGGCAAGCTCCTCTTCGAGCCGGGCCCGGCCGAGGCGGGTCAGCGCACTCAGCTGCATGTCGAGGATGTACTCGGCCTGGGTCTCGCTGAACTCGAACGGGGCACCACGCAGTGCTTCACGCGCCGCTGACTTGTCCTCCGATGCCCGGATGGCCGCAATGATCTCGTCGATCATGTCGAGCGCCTTGAGGAGGCCCTCGACGATATGAGCCCGTTGCTGCGCCTTGTCGAGGCGGTATTCGGATCGACGACGGATGACGTCGCGCTGATGTGCGATGTAGTGCCACAGAACATCGCGCAGGTTCAGCGTCCTCGGCACCCCGTCGACGAGCGCCACCATGTTCACGGCAAAGCTCGACTGCATCGGCGTGTGCTTGTACAGGTTGTTGAGGATGACGAGCGCCGGCGCGTCCTTCTTGAGCTCGAAGACGAGTTCGATCTTGCCTTTCGCCGAGCCGTTGCGGATCGCCCGGATGCCCTCGATCTCACGAGCGTTGACCAGCTCGGCCGCCTTGGCCTCGATCGCCTCGACAGATGTCTGGTAAGGGATCTCGCTCACCACGATCTGCTCGCCACGTGGGCCGGGAACGATCTCTGCCTTCGCTCGGATCTTCACGGACCCGCGGCCGGTTCGGTACGCGTCGAGTATCCCGGCTCGGCCCATGATCTGGCCGCCGGTGGGAAAGTCCGGCCCCTTCACGAACTCCATCAGATCGTCGACGGTTGCCTCGGGGTTCTCGAGGAGGTGGAGCGTCGCGTCGATGACCTCACCGAGGTTGTGGGTCGGGATGTTGGTGGCCATACCGACAGCGATCCCCTGGCTGCCGTTGACCAGGAGGTTGGGGAATCTCGACGGCAGCACCACGGGTTCCTCGGTAGACCCGTCGAAGTTGGCCGTCATGTCGACGGTGTCCTCGTCGATGTTGGCGAGGAGGTGTGTGGCGAGATTCGACAGCCGGCACTCGGTGTACCGGTACGCCGCCGGCTCATCGGATGGTGAGCCGAAGTTGCCGTGCTTGTCGACGAGGACGTGGCGGACCGAGAAGTCCTGTCCCATGCGCACCAGCGCGTAGTACACCGACTGGTCACCGTGAGGGTGGTACTTGCCGAGAACGTCACCGACGACGGTCGCGCACTTCTTGTGCGGTCGATCAGGGCGAAGCCCACCTTCGTGCATCGCCCAGAAGATGCGGCGATGCACCGGCTTGAGTCCGTCGCGCACGTCAGGCAGTGCGCGGCTGACGATGACCGACATCGCGTAGTCGAGGAACGACTGCTCCATCTCGGTCTGGATCTCGATCGGCTCGATGGATCCGTAGGTGACGCCCGGAAGGTCGCTCAACGGCGGCGCACCGTCGTCGTTCCCGTCGGGGGTGACCTCGTTGTCGTCGGCCATGTGCAGGGCTCCCTCAGATGTCCAAGAAGCGCACGTCGCGTGCGTTGGTCTGGATGAACTGCTTCCGACTCTCTACGTCCTCGCCCATCAGGATCGAACACACCGCGTCGGCCTGCGCCGCGTCCTCGAGGCTCACCTGTAGGAGGGTGCGACGAGCTGGGTCCATGGTTGTCGCCCACAGTTCGTCGGCATCCATCTCGCCGAGACCCTTCAGCCGCGCGAACTCCTCTTTGTGGTTCGGGCGGTCCCCGAGGAACAACGTCTTCGCCGCATCGTCCTTGAGGTAGATGGTGTCTTTGCCCACCTTGGTGGAGTAGAGCGGCGGCTGGGCGATGTAGACGTAGCCGTGTTCGATCAGCGGACGCATCTGTCGGAACAGGAAGGTCAACAGAAGGGTACGGATGTGACTGCCGTCGACGTCGGCGTCACACAGGATGACGACCTTGTGGTAGCGGACCTTCTCGACGTCGAACTCGTCGCCGAGACCGGCGCCGATCGCTTGGATGAGGGTCGTGACCTCGTTGTTCTTGAGCATCTTGTCGACCCGGGCCCGCTCAACGTTCAGGATCTTGCCGCGGATCGGCAGGATCGCCATCGTCACCGGGTCCCGAGCGTCCTTGGCTGAACCGCCCGCCGAGTTGCCCTCCACGATGTAGACCTCGCACTCGCGGGGCTCGTTGGACGAACAGTCGGCGAGCTTGCCCGGCAGGCCTGCACCGTCGAGCGCAGACTTCCGACGTGTCGCCTCCCGAGCGCTTCGCGCCGCCTCACGTGCTCTGGCCGCCTGCAATGACTTCTGCACGATCCGCTTGGCCTCGCTCGGGTGTTCCTCGAGCCAGTCCGCCAGTCGCTCGTTCGTCGCCTTCTCGACGAGGGACCGCATCGGGACGTTGCCGAGCTTGCCCTTGGTCTGGCCTTCGAACTGAGGGTCCTGGAGCTTGACCGAGATGATCGCCGTCATCCCTTCACGGATGTCCTCACCCTGCAGGTTGTTGTCGGCCGCCTTCAGGAGGCCTTTGTCCTTCGCATAGCGGTTGACCGTATTGGTGAGGGACTTCTTGAAGCCCTCCTCGTGCATTCCACCCTCGATGGTGGTGATGCCGTTCGCGAAGCTGTGGATTCCGTCGCTGTTGTAGCCGGTGTTCCACTGGAACGCGATCTCTACCTCCATCGTGTCCTCGGCCTGGTGGAAGTACCCCACATCGGAGAACAGGGCCTCCTTGGACGCGTTGACGTGACGTACGAAGTCGCGGATCCCGCCGTCGTACTTGAAATCAACTGCTTCGTGGCCGTCCGGACGTTCGTCGCGAAAGGTGATCTCCAGCCCAGCGTTGAGGAACGCCATCATCTGGAACCGCTCGATGAGCGTCTGGGCACGAAAGTGCGTCTCGTCAAATATCGCTCCATCGGGCCAGAACCGAACGGTGGTCCCTGTGCGTCCACCGGGCGCCTCACCGATGACCTCCAACGGGCGTACGGGTCGCCCGCCTTCGGCGAAGGACATGGCGTGTCGTTTTCCCTCGAGGTCGATCTCCACCTCTACCTTCGACGACAACGCGTTGACGACGGAGATGCCGACGCCGTGCAGGCCACCGGACACCTTGTAGCCGCCTCCTCCGAACTTGCCGCCGGCGTGGAGCACGGTGAGCACCACCTCAGCGGCCGACAAGCCGTCCTGGCCCGACATCTTGCCCACCGGGATACCACGGCCGTTGTCGACGACCTCACAGCCGTCGTCGGGAAGCAGACGCACATCGATGCGGGTGCAGTATCCAGCCATCGCCTCGTCGACGGAGTTGTCGACGACTTCGTACACCATGTGGTGCAGTCCGGCCGGACCGGTGGAGCCGATGTACATGCCTGGGCGCTTGCGAACGGCCTCGAGACCTTCGAGCACCTGGATCTGCTCGGCGCCATAGGAGCCGTTCTGCTCAGCTCCTTCCGAGCTGACCTGACCAGCCCCTTCGGAACTGTCTTGCTGAGTCACGACGCGCCCTTTCGGACAGAGAGGATCTGCGAGGAACCCGGTCGCCGATGGGAGCCGATCATCGCTCCGAGAGCCGGAGCGACGGTGCCGCACGCCCGCTCCTGCAGGCGCTCACGGGTTCAAATTGCACGCGTGCAGCTTACCATCTCGCGACATCGGGCTCGGCCGTCGTCCGACCACGCTGACGCCGCACGCGAACAGTCAGGTCGACGATCGACTCACCCGGACAGAGCTGTCGCGCGTTCTCGAGAACCCGTTGTGTCGACCATCTCAGCACCTCAGCGGTCGCCGAATCGTGCGCGTCCACCGACAGGCGACCTTCACGCAGGTCGATGACAGACGATCGGCCGGCGAGCTCCTCCCCGGCGACGGCAGCCCACGCCGTGTCAAGACGCTCCAACGCCCCCGCCGAACCCAGACCGTAAAAACGTCGAAGCTGGTCCAGACTCTTACCGATCTGGCTCGGAGCCCGTGGTTCGGAGGTCATCAGCAGACGGTAGCCCGCGACTCGTTGATCATTACGGTGACGTCCGCGACAGCACCGGTTGGGAGCGCTGACGCCGAAGTCAGGAACTTCTGACCCTCGGGCAGACTCGACAACAGCGCTACGGATCGCCGGTCGTCGAGCTCGGAAAAGACATCATCGAGCAGAAGAACCGGCGCCTCACCCCGTGCGGCTGTCACCAGCCGGTGCGAAGCCAGGCGAAGTGCCAGCACCATTGATCGCTGCTCCCCCTGCGACGCGTGGGTACGAACGGGAAGCCCACCAATGCCGAGCGCCAAGTCGTCGCGATGCGGTCCGACCGTGGACACCCCACGTCGGATGTCATCGACCCGGCAGTCACGCAGCGCTTCGGCCAGACCTGTCGCCGCCCAACCCGACACGTATTGCAGTCTCACGTCGCTCCGGCCACCGTTGAGACCACCCGAAACCAGCGCGTACGCCTCGTCGACGAAGGGAGTGAGCTGCTGGGCGATCTTTGTGCGAAGCACGGCCAGACGCTCCCCCACCTCTGTCAGTCGGTGATCCCATACGTCGAGCGTCAGCTCGGCCTCTGGGGAACGACGGCCCGACATCTGCTTCAGCAACGCATTGCGCTGCCGCAGCACCTTCGCGAAGTCGGAGCACGCAGCGTCGTTCTTGGGATGTACGTCGACGAGCACGTCGTCGAGGTACTGGCGACGGCCTGCCGGTCCTCCTTTGACGATCTCGAGATCGTCGGGCGAAAACACCGTGGTGGTCATCACCTCGGCCAGGTCACCGCGCTTGGCAAGCCGCTGCTTGTTCACCAGAACCCGCATCCTGCCGTGACGCGGAATCTCCACCTCGATGAGCACCTCCCGGTCACCGCACAGAATCTCCCCGCGGACGACCATCTCCTCGGCGCCGACACGGACCAGAGCGTCAGTCGACGCGCCACGGAAGGATGACAACCGCGAGAGGAAGCCGATCGACTCGATCAGGTTGGTCTTGCCGTTCCCGTTGTCGCCCACGATCGCGGTCAGACCGGGGGACAGTTCCAGGTCCAGCTCTTCGTAGGAGCGAAAGTTCCGAAGATGTAGTCGCCGGACGGAGATCACCCGTTCACGACCTCACGGTCTACGAAACACGTACCGGCATCAGCAGATACAGGAAGTCGGCGCTCTCGGTGGATCGAAGCAGTGCAGGTTTCAGTGAATCGACTGTTTCCAACGACACCTCGTCGCCCGGTGTGACCTCGAGACCGGTCAGCAGGAACTCCGGGTTGAACGCCACGGTCAGCTCCGCCCCGCTGTAGTGAGCGTCCAGTTCCTCGTGCGCTTGACCGATGTCCTGGGTGATGGCGACCAGCTCGACGCTCCCCTCACGCATGGTCAGCCTCACCGGTGTTGCCTCGCGAGCCATCAACTTCACGCGCCGCACAGCATCGATGAGAGGGCCCCGTCCGATGACCAACCTGTTGGGCTGGCTCTGGGGAATGAGTCCCCGGTAGTTCGGGAACGCACCGTCGATCAACCGTGTCGTCAGGCGAACGCCGTCGACGCGAAACGACGCTTCGCGCTCGTCGAGAACGACGGACAGCTTCTCGGCGGTCCCGAGCGCTCGAACGACTTCGTTCAGCGCCCTCGACGGCACGAGCACAGTCTGACCCTCCCTCAGGAGCGTTGCACCGGGCAGGTCCCGTACGGCCAGGCGGTAGGAATCGGTCGAGACCAACCGAAGCCCGGTGCCTTCGGGAGCGAGCAACACACCGGTGAGAATCGGCCGCGAGTCGTCGTTGGAGGCGGCGGACACAACCTGGCGGAGACCATCGGCGAACTCCGCCGCATCGATGGTCGCTGACTCGGCACTCGGCGCGGTGAGCTGCGGAAACTCCTCGGCGGGAATCAGGTTGACCGAGAACTCCGATCGACCACCGCTGATCTTCGCCTCGTCGCCCTCGGTTTCGAACAGGACAGCCCCGGGTTCGAGAGCTTTGACGATGTCGACCGCGAGCTTCGCCGGAATCACCACCTCGCCGTCGGTGTCTCCCGCTACGGTCAGATCGACCGTGATCGTCAGATCCAGGTCGCTTCCGGTGAGTCGAAGCTGGTCGCCTTCGAGGTGAACGCGAAGCCCCGACAGAACGGGCAATGCTCCACCGCGACTGGACACTGCCCGAGTGGCGGTGGAGAGCCCGTCGACCAGGACGTCACGTTCACAGCGGAATTTCACGTTGCTGCCTCTTTCTACCTTCGATGTGTATCAGCAGGCCGTAGTAGCAGTAGGGCCTGTGGATTGTGGAGAACCTAGCTTGAGCCCCGGATTTCGGGGAGTGGTTCTTCCCGACGATGTTCGACTCGATCCCCAGACATGTCTGTAATTTCACGACTGGCTGGGGAAGGTCGAGGTGGTGATCCCCGGCTTGTCCACCGAGTGTCCGCACCTCATCCTCAGCCGGAGCCAGCGGCTCAGCCGCTCTTGATTTGATGCACGAGTTCGGTGACGTCCTCGTACACCGAGTGTCGCTCCTGCATGAGTGCCTTGATCTTGTCGCAGCCGTAGATGATGGTCGTGTGGTCGCGCCCACCGAACTCCTTGGCGATCTCCGGGTAGCTGAGGTCGGTGAGTTCACGGAACAGGTACATGGCGATCTGGCGTGCCATGACCAGGGGCCGCCGCCGGTCCTGGGCCTGGAGTTCCTTGACCGTGAAGTTGAACCGGTTTGCCGTCGCTTCGAGGATTACCTGTGGGGTGACCTGGCGCTGGCGGGTCTTCACGATGTCGCCGAGAACCCGTTCAGCGTCCTCGATGGTGAGGTCGGTCTGGTTGAGCGACGCAAACGCCGTCACCCGGTTGAGTGCACCTTCGAGTTCACGGATGTTGTTGGTCACGTGGGTGACGATGAACTCCAGCACGGAGTTCGGGATGGGTGTGTTGCCCTGTTCGGCCTTCCGCCGGAGAATCGCGAGGCGGGTCTCGAAGTCGGGCGGCTGAATGTCGGTGACCAGGCCCATCTTGAATCGGCTTCGCAGCCGGTCCTCGAGCGTCGCGACGGCGTCTGGCGGGCGATCCGAACTGAGCACGATCTGGCGATTCGCCTCGTGCAGGGTGTTGAAGGTGTGGAAGAACTCCTCCTGGAGCTGCTCCTTGCCTTCCATGAACTGCACGTCGTCGACCAAAAGGACGTCGATCTCGCGGTAGCGGCGCTTGAACTCCGCCTGACGGTTGTTGCGGATCGCATCGATGAACTCGTTCAGGAGCGTCTCGGTGGAGATATAGCGCACCCGGTAGGAGGGGTAGTTCTGATTGACGTAATGGGCGATCGCCTGGAGAAGGTGGGTTTTCCCGAGCCCCGCCGACCCGTACACGAACAGCGGGTTGTACGACCTTGCCGGTGTCTCGGCGACCGAAAGAGCAGCTGCCTGAGCGAATCGGTTGGACGGGCCGGTCACGAAGGACTCGAAGGAGTACTTGGCGTTGAGGTTGGTAGGGCGCTCCGCCACGACCGTCTCAGGCGCGGACGTCTGAGGGCGTCCGTCAGGCATCGACGCCGACGTCGTCGGGCGGGGCGAGGGCGCAATCGCTTCTGAGGCCAGCGCGGCCAGGTCCTGGTCGAACTCGCTGTTGGAGGCGGCCGGTTCGGGGTCATTCAGGCGCAACTCGAGGCCGAGATCGGGGTAGCCGGCGTCAGCGATCGCTGCGAGCACCAACTCTCTGTAACGCTGGTCGATGCGGTCACGAACAAACGGGTTGGAGACCGCAATAGTGAGGCAGTTCTCGTCCAGATACAGGCCGGTTGCCTCGGCGAATGAAGCGAGCCAGACACCCTCTGACACCTGCTCCTTGAGGATTTGTGCAGCTGCTGTCCAGAGGATCTCAGCCGGATTGAGAAGCGTCACGATCGCACCAGCCCTCCCTCGTCCACAGTTGCGTCCACAGCTGTGGAGAACGACTGAGCCGGCGATCGCGGAGTTCACCCAGCAGCTGTCGGGCCAGCCGTCGAGCCGAGAACCCTAGCAACACCACCGTGGCGGCTCAATCGAGCCCGATGGAAGGGTGGCGGTGCCCGGCCTGTTTGCTGCGGTCGACCGTGTCGTCCTACGATCAGGGGATCCGTGTCGAACGCCGTGTTCGCGTTCGACATCTGTGGCTGTACACCTGTCGATTCCTGCTCGGGTGATCGCCGCGAACCCGCCAGGAGATCCATCGTGAAGCGCACGTTCCAGCCCAACAACCGCCGTCGCTCCAAGAAGCACGGCTTCCGCCAGAGAATGTCCGACCGTGCCGGTCGGAACATCATCCGGTCGCGCCGTCTCAAGGGCCGGCACAAGCTGAGCGCTTGATCGAACCGATCACGTATCGATGGGAGTTCGAGCTCCTCAGAGATGCTGGTCGTTATCGTCGGAGCGGGCCGCTGTCGATTCGGCGGGTGCTCGATCATGAGTTGGACGAGTCGGTTCGCGTCGGATCCGGCGTTAGAGCCGAGGCTTCGTCTGTCCGGGTCGCATACGCGATTGGACGGCACGTCGGCAATGCCGTGGTGAGGAATCGCCTCCGCCGTCGACTGCGGGCAGCGCTGCGACAACTCGACAGTTCGGAGATGCTGGCGGACGGACGATACCTCATCATCCCGTCGGCAGACGTACTCTCAATGAGTTTCAATGCACTTCACCGTGATCTGCTCAACGTCATGCGTGACGACGCAACCGCTCGCGTCAGAGGTGGCTGAAGCAATGGCCCGCCTACTACTGACACTGATTCGCGGGTACCAGCATCTGTTTGCGGGTCGACCGTCGCCGTGTCGGTTTGATCCCACCTGCTCGAGCTATGCGATTGAAGCCATTTCGGTGCACGGCTCCATCCGCGGTTGTTGGCTCACCGCGCGACGAATCTGCCGATGCCACCCGTGGGGTGGTTTCGGCTATGACCCTGTTCCCCCCCACGAGGCCCGATCATGACCTTCTCCATTCTCGCCGCCGGTATGTTCGAGGGCTTCTTCGAAGCCATCGCCACGTTCCTCGGCTGGTTGTACAACCTGACTGACAGCTACGGCGGAGCGATCATCCTGCTCACGATCATCGTGATGGTCGTGACGGCACCGCTCACCCTCAAGAGCACGCGGTCGATGCTGCAGATGCAGCGACACCAACCGGAAATGAAGCGGCTTCAGGCGCAGTACAAGGACGACCGCGAGCGCCTCAACACCGAGATGATGGCGTTCTACAAGGAGAACGGCATCAACCCTTTGAGCGGTTGCGTCCCGGTCATGATGCAGGCACCGATCTTCCTCGTGCTCTACGGCGTGCTCCGAGGTATCACCACCCGCAACGGGGGCAATGCCTCTGCCATTGGCCGGGTCGCCGGGCTGATGTCGACCGATCAGCGCTTCGAGCCGTGGAAGCTTCACGACCAGGTCTTCAAGCCCCTGCATCTCGATACGTCGGGCGACCTCTACAAGTCCCTCCATTCGTCGACGAAGATGAGCTTCTTCGGCGTCGACCTCGCTCTGAGTCCTCTGGATGCGCTCCGCATTGGCGTGGTGACCGCGATTCCGTTCCTGGCACTGATTGTTCTGATGCTCATCAGCCAGCTGATTCAGAACCGCCAGATTCAAGGCCGCACGAAGAATCAGCAGATCAACCCACAGCAGCAGATGATCATGAAGATCCTTCCATTCACGCTGCCATTGATGTCGGTGCAGTTCCCGGCTGGCCTTGGCCTCTACTACTTCGTTCAGGGTCTCTGTCGAATCGGCCTTCAGGGTTACATCACCCGCGCCGTCTACGGTCCGCACCACGAAAAGCTGGAGGCCGACGAGCTGCAGCGGGCAGAGCGCGACAAGGCCACCAAGTCACCCACGAAGGGCGACGCCGGAAAGGGTGCAGGGTCGTCAGCTTCCGCACCGAAATCGGCCAAGAGCCAAGCAGTTCAACGAAAAGCCTCCGGGACAGGACCGGTGGCAGGTAGGAGATCCGGCGATCCTCGAGCCGCGGGCAAACGTCCGAGCTCGGGATCGAAGGACGAGAAGGGATAACAGCGATGGAATGGGTGGAGAAGACAGCACGAACGGTCGACGAGGCGAAGGACTTCCTGCTCGATCAGCTCGGCGTCGATGAGCAGGAGACGGAGTTCGAGATCCTGGAAGAACCAAAACCGGGCCTGTTCGGCCGGACCAAAGGTCAGGCGAGGGTTCGTGCCCGTGTGAAGCCGAAGACCCCGCCATCCCGTGACGATCGGCGACGTCGCCCCTCGAAGACCAAAGACCGTGGAGGAAACAACGGAGCCAAGCCGGAGTCGGTAGGCCCGGAACCGAAGAAGGCACCGGCAGACGATACGGCTTCGCCGAAACGCAACGACTCGGCCAAGCGGGCGGATCGCCCGGAGCGAGACGACTCCGAGCGGCTGCCCAGCGACGTAGCTCGGACGGAGGCGATCGCGTTTCTACAAGGGCTCCTGGACGCGTTCGAGATGACAGCGTCGGTCGCGGTCGAGATCGATGAGGAGGGAAACCTCATCGCAGCGATCGACGGCGACGGCCTCGGGCGGCTGATCGGCCCGCGTGGTGGTGTGATCTCCGCAATCGAGGAGCTGACCCGCACCCGCCTTCAGCACGCCGCTTCAGGTGGATCCACACCGCGCTTCAAGCTGGACATCGGTGGGTACCGGGCCTCGCGCCGTGCCAACCTCGAGCTTCTGGTCGATGATGTGGTGCTGCTGGTCCGAGACACCGGACAACCTCACATCCTCGACGTCACCACAGCAGCAGAGCGAAAGCTCGTACACGATCGGGTTGCTGAGACCGCAGCCGATCTGAGAACTCACTCCGAGGGCGACGATCCAGTGCGAAGGGTTGTGCTCAGCCCAGCCTGACATGCAGCCAAACCTCTCTGACGATGCCCACCCAGCCGGGTGGGCATCGTCGCGTTGTTACCCTGTGAGGCTTGCGCGTGTTCCACGTGGAACACACGCAAGACGGATAACCCCGAATATCTGATGATCCCCAACGACCGCGTCTCTGTCCGGACAAGGCAATCCTGATCCGCCGATCGAGGGGCGATGCGCTGAAACATTCCTCGAAGGTTCGCGGTCGGCGCTCAGAAGAGCGGACGCCGTGAGGGAACCCCGTCGGCTCTGGGAACGCCGTCCAGCCCAGCTTGCTCACAGACCAGCTCGCGAATACCGGTTCTGGCGTCGTGGTGGACGGTTCGGTGGATGTCCCCAACAACAAGACCGAGGAGTGCAACCTGCTCTGGGGGCCAGCGAGACTCGATCGAGTCAGGCTCGCTGACGAGCAGTCGGCCACCGACTCGGAGGAAGCCGGCAGCGCATTCAGCCGTCACTGCTGGAGCTCCGAACGATCGAGCTGTGACGACGTCGAACTGACCACGGAGATCCGAGCGATGGGCCAGTACCTCCGCCCGGCCGTGCACGACGGTTGCGCGGTCAGAGGCATCGAGGTCACGGACGGCTGAGCGCAGGAAGGCAACCCGCCGCTCGCTCGCGTCAACGAGCGTCACTCTCAGGGTAGGCAGCTCCGATACGAGCACGAGCCCGGGCACCCCGCCGCCGGAGCCGAGGTCGAGCACACGATCGGCAGGACTGACGAGCTCTGCGAATGCTTTGGCGTTCTCCACGTGCGCACCGATATCGCCTGGACCGAGAAGTCCGAGAGAACGGCTGCGATCGAGCACACGTGCGAGCTGTTGGTCCACTCGCCAATCCTGCCACGTCTTGGCCTGAGTCTCAGGTGCTCAGCCTGCCGTAACGACGGAGTTGCGCCGGCTGAAGGAGACTGGCGACTTCCTCCGGCTCGCTCAGCCGAGCTGCACGGCGGTATGCGATGTGAGTGGCACTCCGTCCACGGGCGCAACCGAAACCATTTCCAGTTCCATACGCCCGGTGAAGACGCCGACTCACTGTTCCACGTGGAACAGTGACCGAATAGGTCGGAGGGTCCTTGACTCGCCCTCGCGCAGCCGGGAAGATTGGAGCCTTGCGGCCGAGCCGTTCCCCCTTGCTTCTGGAGATGGTGTGACGAACGAAGAATCCCGTAGCGACTACGGGTGGCGCAGCGCCTGGGGTCGCTCGATTCGCCCTGGCACTCATTCGGCGGAGCCACCGGCGACTGAGGGGGTCCCCGAAACGGGCGACGACGAGGTTCCACCCTCTGGTGAGGACGCTGCGAACGGTGGTGGAGTAGTCGAGCGCTCGGCGCAGTCCACGACGCGCTCCCATGACGAAGGCGCTGCGGTCGGCGGACTAGTTGAGGCGGCGCCTGAGC
>JAIBBP010000095.1 GCA_019694615.1 Microthrixaceae bacterium
AGCGGTTCTTCACCCGCGACCAACGCCGGGCGCTGGCACGTCGTGATGGTGGGTGTGTGTTTCCGGGGTGTGGGGCGCTCCCGCACCGTTGTGATGCACACCATGTGGTGCATTGGATCGACGGAGGACCGACCGACGTCGCCGCGGGAGTGTTGTTGTGCCGCCGCCATCACGGCGTCGTGCACCGAACCGGATGGGCGATCCACATCGGAGACGACGGATGGGCCTGGATCACCACCGCATGGGGACGCAGGCTCTGGTGCCAACAACACCAACGGACACGCCGAGGCCCCGCACCGCCCGCGCAGGCCGCCTGAGCCGACCCGACCAGCCCCGTCGACCAGACCCGACGGCGGCGAAGCCGACGAGCGCCCTACGGCCCGGCTGTCATGGCAGGGCCTGCTTCAGCGCGGGTGCGTCGCTGGCAACTCTGTGCAGTGTGTCGCGTTCGTACGTCCACCGAGCCGGGTCAACGCGGGTCGAGAGCCGCGCCGAACAGCGCCCAGATCCCCGGGCCGTAGACCGCAACGCCGGCGGACCCCAACTGCAGCACTGCCATCAGTAGCGACACGATGATGCCGACGGCACCATCGGCGATCGCGGCAGGATCGATGTCGTCTCGGACCAGCCCTTGTTCCTGGTCGCGCCGGAGCCGATCGGCGACGCTCTTGCGGAGATCCTGCATGGCCGGCAGCTCGACGACCCGGTCGGTGACGTGCGGCTCGAGACCCGACAGAACGCGGCGCGCGAGCGGGTGACGCTCGACCGCCGCCACCAGCGTGAGGATGAGCGTCTCGCGCCACTCCTCGGAGCTGTGACCCTCCTCGATCACATGAGATACACCCTCGTGGATCACGGCTGCTGCGTCCTCGTCGAGCGCAGCGTCGAACAGCGCCTCCTTGTTGGGGAAGTGGGCGTAGGCGGCCGTTCCCGACACCGAGGCGTCGCGGGCGATGTCCGCCACCGAGGTTGCCCGGAACCCGTCGCGGCCGAACCGAACGATCGCTGCATCGAGAATCGTCTGGCGCGTGAGCTCACCCTTGGACGGCTCGGTCCGCTGTTCTGACATGGATCACAGGATATCAAAAATGAGAGATTGAGGAAATATCTCATTTCCTCTACAGTGTCGGTATGGGCACTCAGACCAGCAACCCGAACCACACCATCCCCACCCGCCGCGTCTCGTTCGAGGAGTCGCTGCGCGATGTCCCGAAGCATTTCGCGGCCGGCGAGGATCTCATCCTGAGTCACCTTGCCGTCTGCATGTCGGCGGTCTTCCCCGACGGCGAGGACTTCTTCGTCCGTTCGGTCCGGCACTACCGCGACCGCATCACCGACCCGGTGCTGAAACGGCAGGTCGCCGGTTTCATCGGGCAGGAGTCGGTGCACGGCCGGGAGCACCGAGCGCTCAACGATCGGTTCCAAGCCTTGGGCTACCACACCAAGCACCTGGAGCGGATGACGAAACGTTCGCTTGCGCTCCGGGAACGGATCGCGACACCGATGTCCAACCTTGCATCCACCGCCGCGCTCGAGCACTTCACGGCGACGCTCGCCGAACTACTCCTCGGCAACGAGGCGGTCCGGGCCGAGTTCGGCGACGACGCCGTGCGCAACGTGTTCCTGTGGCATGCTCTGGAGGAGTCGGAGCACAAGGCGGTGGCGTTCGACGTCTACCGGGCCGTCGGCGGCAGCGAACGCACCCGGGTGTGGACCATGAAGGGTGTCCGAATCGCGTTCGTGGTTTCGATGGCGGTCATGGTCCTGGTTTCGGTGCTCCGCGACTCTGCGACCTACCGGCGTGGGAACCTTCGCCGTAGCATCAAACGGGTGCGTCAGTCGCCCCTCCTCACACGCGAGGTGTGGAACCAGCTCAAGGACTACGACCGCCCTGACTTCCACCCCGACGACCGTGACACGCGGACGATGGAGGCCGAGTGGCGCGAGCGACTGTTCGGCGCCGACGGCGAGTTGAGCGGACTGCTCGCCGGTTCCGGAGCCGCGGCATGATGGGCTCCTCGACGACCGAGCACCTCGACGTCCTGATCATCGGTGCCGGGCTCTCGGGCGTCGGAGCCGCGTACCGCGTGCAAACCGAGTGCCCGTGGGCCGAGTACGCCGTGTTCGAGTCGCGCTCGTCGATGGGTGGCACGTGGGATCTCTTCCGGTACCCGGGGATCCGTTCCGACTCCGACATGTTCACCCTCGGCTACCCGTTCCGGCCGTGGAGCGGTGAGGAGTCAATCGCGTCGGGCCCGAAGATCCTGCAGTACATCAAGGACACGGCTGCCGAGTTCGGTATCGACGAGAAGATCCGCTATCGCCACCGGATCGTGCGTGCCGAATGGTCGTCGGCGGATGCCATGTGGACGATCACCGCCGAGCGGACCGACGGCACCGACACCGCCGGCGGAGATGGTGAGACGTTCGAGCTGACCTGCTCGTTCCTGTACTCCTGCACCGGCTACTACCGCTACGACCAGGGCTACCTCCCCGACTTCGACGGGATGTCGGAGTTCGCCGGCACGATCGTCCATCCGCAGAAGTGGCCCGAGGACCTCGACTACGCCGGCAAGAACGTCGTGGTGATCGGCAGTGGCGCGACGGCAGTGACCCTCATCCCGTCGATGGCCGACCGGGCCGGGCACGTGACGATGCTCCAGCGGTCGCCGACCTACGTCGCTTCCTTGCCGGGGAAGAACCCGGTGACAGCAGCCGTCCGCAGGGTCCTGCCGGCGAAGTGGGAGGGACCGACGCTCAAGTGGATGAACGCCCTCGCGACGCAGGGGAGCTACCAGCTGAGTCGCCGTCGTCCCGAGTTGATGAAGCGCATCCTCCGTCGCGGTGTCGAGCGCCTCCTTCCTGATGGCTACGACGTCGACACGCACTTCACGCCTCGCTACGACCCGTGGGACCAACGGCTCTGCGTCGTTCCCGACGGCGACCTGTTCCGGGCGATCCGCAAAGGCACGGCGTCGGTGGTCACCGACCGGATCGATCGCTTCACCGAACGCGGCATCCTGCTGGAGTCCGGTCGCGAGCTCGAAGCCGACATCGTCGTGACGGCAACCGGCCTCGACGTCCTGTTCATGGGCGGTATCGAGCTGTTCGTCGACGGAGACAAGGTCGACCCCAGCACCCGCCTCGTCTACAAGGGGATGATGCTGGAGGACGTGCCGAACCTGGCGATCGCCATCGGGTACACCAACGCCTCCTGGACATTGAAGGCCGACCTCATCGCCGGATACACGACTCGACTGCTCAACCACCTGCGCCACACCGGTCAAGACACGTGTGTGCCGCGCAACACCGATGGTCGCGTCGAGGCCGACAGCTCTCTGTTGGACCTGACATCGGGCTACCTCACCCGTGCTGCCGACCGGCTCCCGAAGTCGGGTTCGGCTTTCCCGTGGAAGGTGTACCAGAGCTATGTGAAGGACTTCCGGGCCACCAAGCGCAGCGAGGTCGTGGACGATGTGATGTGCTTCTCCCGCACACAGGGGGCAGGCTGAGCGACATGGAGAACTTCGAGAGCAAGGTGGCGGCGATCACCGGAGCCGGGTCGGGCATCGGTCGGGCGTTGGCGGTCGAACTCGCAAAGCGGGGAGCGCACCTCGCGTTGTCCGACGTCGATGAGGACGGCCTCGCCGAAACCGTCGCCATGTGTGAGGGCTACGGCGTGAAGGTCACGTCCGATCGCGTCGACGTCGCCGACCGCGACGCCGTGTTCGCCTGGGCCGACAGCGTGGAGGACGCCCACGGCAAGGTGAACCTGATCTTCAACAACGCCGGCGTCGCGCTCGGCGCACTCGTCGAGTCGATGAAGATCGAGGACTTCGAGTGGCTGATGGGGATCAACTTCTGGGGCGTTGTCCACGGCACCCAGGCGTTTCTGCCGAAGCTGAAGGCAACCGGCGACGGGCACGTGATCAACATCTCGAGTGTCTTCGGCCTCGTCAGCATTCCCACACAGTCCGCCTACAACTCGGCGAAGTTCGCGGTGCGCGGCTACACCGACGCGTTGCGGATCGAACTCGAGATCGAGGACTGCGGGGTGTCGTCCACGACCATCCACCCGGGCGGCATCAAGACCAACATCGCTCGCCGAGCACGCATCGACGAGCACGCGGCGGAGCTGTCCGGCGAGGTCGCCGATCCGGGCGACATGTTCGAGAAGATCGCCATGACCACGCCGACGAAGGCGGCGAAGCAGATCCTCGCCGCGGTCGAGAAGAACAAGCGCCGCGCCCTCATCGGCCCCGATGCCAAGGTGTTCGACGTGCTGTCGCGGCTTCCCGCTCGCTTCTACCAGACGATCCTGATCAAGGGGGCGAAGCGAGGGCTCTGAGCTGGGCCGCTGGCGTCGTAGGGTCTCGACGTGTCCTCGGCCGTCGCCTCGTTGAAACCTCGGCCGGCCCATCGCGGGCGAGCGCGAGGCCCGTGGTCGGAGGAGTTGATCGACCTCGTTCGAGCGGTGTCCGGCGGGCTGCTCTTCGGAGTGCCACTGCTGTACACGATGGAGGTGTGGTGGGTCGGCTCCTACAGCGAGGCAGGCCGGCTGGGGTTGGTCCTGGCACTCTTGATCGTCCCGCTCCTCACCCTGAACATGGCAGCAGGTTTCCGCTCGAAACGGGACAGCCGAGTACGCGACGCTGTCGGTGACACCGTTGAGGGTCTCGCCATCGGAATCGTCGCGTCTGCGGTCGTCCTCGTGCTGCTCCGCCAGATCGAGGGCCCGCTGTGGTCGCGCGGCGTGCTCGGAAAGGTGCTCTATGAAGCGGTGCCGTTCTGTCTCGGGATCGGCGTCGCTCGCCACTTCCTGCACGGTGACCGATCCGGGACGGACGATGACGACGGCGATGGCGCCAACGGCCGGGTGGTAAATGCGACAGTTGCCGATCTTGGCGCGTCCGCGGTGGGGGCGGTGTTCGTAGCGCTGAGCATTGCTCCCACTGATGAGGTCCCGATGATCGCCAGTTCATTCGGCCCCGGATGGCTGATGCTCCTCGTTGCAGCGTCGCTTGTCGTCTCCTACGCGATTGTCTTCGTTGCCGGTTTCGTCGGCCAGGACCAGCGGCTCGACAACCCCGGGATCGTGCAGCGGCCGTTGAGCGAGACCATCGTCTGCTACGTGGTGGCGCTGTTCGTGTCGGCGGTGCTGCTGTGGTTGTTCCAGAGAGGTGGGCCTCCGTGGGGCGACTACTTCACCCGGACGATCGTGCTCGGGTTGCCGGCGGCGGTCGGGGGCGCGGCCGGAAGGTTGGCGGTGTGACCGAGCGGCGCGAACGCCATCGTCGTGAAGGTGGCCGGACCGTGGCCGAGTGGACCACGCTGCTCGTGTCGTCGTTCGTCGTCGGTGCGATCGTCGTACTCATCGCGGTGCAGATGGTCTCGGCCGCCGATGCGGCGCAGCCGGTCGCGCGCGTTGTGGGCGTGAGTCGGGCTGGTGACCGGTTCTGGGTGCGCGTCGTCGTCGACAACGAGGGGGACGAGACTGCGGCGAACGTGCAGGTCTCGGCAACGTTGTCGGTGGTCGGTGCGGAATCGGAGGAGGGCGGCCTCTCGATCGACTTCCTGGCCGGCGACGAGTCGCAGGAGTTGGTGTTCGTGTTCGACACAGACCCGGAGCAGGGTGAGTTGGACGTGGGCGTTACGGGCTTCGAGGATCCGTGAACGCCCACACCTGACGCGAACGGGTGAGGGGGCTCAGGCGATCGTGGTTGAGTAGATCGGTGCCGGCATCGCGCCCGGCCAGACCGGGTCAAGGCCCATGAACGTGACCGTCGCGGAGCCGGGCCTGTACTCGACGACGCCGTAGCCATTCCGGGTGCCGTTGACGAAGTCGAAGCCGGGCGAGAGCCGACCGCCACCCTCGACGAGGGCTGTGTGGGGACCACCTGGGGCCGAGGCGATCGACCCTCCGGTGAACTCGTGGGCGACCACCGGTGAGTGGTCGTCGTCGAAGTCGGCCTGGAGCGCGCCGGCGAAGAAGGCGTGGATGTCGCCGCTCAGGAACGTCGTGCCGGCGGTGCTCTGGGAACGGAGGTGTTCCAGGATCAGATCCCGTTCGCCGGCGTAGCTATCCCAGCTGTCCATTCCGAAGTAGAAGCCGGCGTGCTTCACCAGCGTTGCCTCGAGTGCGCGCAACTCGGGCGTGTCGAGGTCGACGACACGCAACGGAGAGGCCGGCTGTGGACTGCCGATCACGTTCCACCGGACGCCGTCCGCGGACGCTTCGCTAATCCCATCGAGCAGCCACGCCCGCTGGGCGAGCCCCAGCATCGTCTGGTCGGGCGACGCTGCCTCGGGGCCCATGAACCCGCCGCCGAACAGGGAGTCGACCGGTGGCACGCGGTACTGACGTTCATCGAGCATGAAGATCTGGGCGAGCCGCCCCCAGCGATGGGATCGATGGATGCGGTTCCCATCGACGGGCCACACCGGCTGGTACTCGAACCAAGCCTGCATTGCTGCGTCGTAGCGGGCTCGATCCGTGTCGATGATCGAGCGGTCCCAGTCGTTGTGGAGCTCGTGGTCGTCCCAGACGATGATCCACGGATGGGCGGCGTGGGCGGCCTGCAGGTCGGGGTCTGCACGGTAGTGGCGGTACTTGGTGCGATAGTCGTCGACTGACCGCGCCTCGAACAGCGGTTCCTCGCGGACCCGTCGGAGGAGTTGGATCGATGGCGACTCGTATATGTAGTCGCCGAGGTGAACCACGGCGTCGAGCTCGCGTGCGGCGACGTCGCGCCACGCCCCGTACCACCCAGAGGCGAACGATTGGCAGCTCGCGAAGGCGAGTCGAAGTGAGGGCGGGTTCGACGACGGCAGTGGCAGCGTGCGGGTGCGCCCAATTGGCGACTCGACCTGCGAGGTGTCGTCGCCGGCCACGAAGCGGTACCAGTAGCTGCGGTCGGGGTCGAGCAACTCGACCAGCACCTTCACCGTGTGGTCGGACGCAGCGGAGACGGGCACGGTGTCGGCTGCGACGATCTCGCTCATGTCGGGTGACGTAGACAGGAGCCACGTCACTTCGTCGACGGGAAGGACGGCCGGCTCGACGCGGGTCCACAGCACCACGGCCTGGTGATCGTGGAGGCCGGAGGCGACGCCCTGGGGAAAGGCCGTGGTGGGTGGTGCAGGGTCAGGGGCACAGCCGGTGGCGGCACCACCGATCACCATCAAACCGGCTGTCGTGGCGCTGAAGCGCATGAACTCGCGTCGATCCATCACTTCCCCTTCTCGCGGCGGTGCCCCCAGGGCACCACGACGGGCAGCATCGCACGGCGAGCCGAGATTGGACAGAGCTATCGTCATGGTCAATGGAAATCATTGAATCATTCGATTTGAACGATGATCGGATCATTCGTACCCTGGAGTCGTTCCCAAACCACAGCACAGCAAGGACCATCCCCATGGCATTGATCAACACCGAAATCCTCCCTTTCGAGGCCACTGCGTTCCACAACGGCGAGTTCGTCCAGGTGAGCGACGCCGACCTCAAGGGCAAGTGGTCGGTGGTGTTCTTCTACCCGGCCGACTTCACGTTCGTCTGCCCCACCGAGCTCGGTGACATGGCCGACAACTACGAGGACTTCAAGGCGCTCGGCGTCGAGATCTACGCGGTTTCGACCGACACACACTTCACGCACAAGGCGTGGCACTCGACCTCGGACACGATCGGCAAGATCACCTACCCGATGATCGGTGACCCCAACGGCACCATCACCAACAACTTCGACGTGATGCGCCCGGGCGTCGGCCTCGCCGACCGTGGCACGTTCCTGGTCGATCCCGACGGCGTCATCCAGTTCATGGAGATCACCGCCGAAGGTATCGGTCGCAACGCCGTCGAACTGCTTCGCAAGGTGAAGGCCGCCCAGTACGTCGCCGCACACCCAGGTGAGGTCTGCCCGGCCAAGTGGGAAGAGGGCGACGCCACCCTGGCGCCGTCGCTCGACCTCGTCGGCAAGATCTGACCCACCACGCACTCCCCCCGCCGCCGCCGGTTCTGTCCCGCGAATCTTCAGGATTTCCTGGAGATTCGCGGGACAGAACGGGCTACCCCTCCCCCGAAGGACGCCTCTCATGCTCGATCCCACACTCTCCACCCAGCTCAAATCCCACCTCGAGAACCTCGTCCACCCCATCGAACTCGTCGCGACCCTCGATGCGGGGGCCAAGTCGGCCGAACTCGACGAACTGCTTGCCGAGATCGCGTCGCTCTCCGAAAAGATCTCCTACCGACGCGACGGAGCGGCGAGCCGCGTCCCGTCGTTCGACGTCGTCCGAGTCGGGACCGACATCTCGGTGACCTTCGCCGGTATCCCGACGGGTCACGAGTTCACGTCACTGGTCCTCGCCCTCCTGCACGTCGGCGGGCATCCCTCAAAGGCCACCCAGGAGGTCATCGAGCAGGTCCGAAACCTCGAGGGTGACTTCGAGTTCGAGACCTACGTTTCGCTTACCTGCCAGAACTGCCCCGACGTCGTGCAGGCGCTCAACCTGATGAGCACCCTCAACCCGCGGGTCCGCAACGTCACAATCGACGGAGCCCTCTTCCAGGATGAGGTCGATGCCCGCCAGGTGATGGCCGTGCCGACCGTCTTCCTGAACGGTGAGAGTTTCGGCCAGGGCCGCATGACCGTCGAGGAGATCGTCGGCAAGCTCGATTCCGGTGCTGCCGCTCGCGACGCCGAGAAGATCAACGAAAAGGACGCGTTCGAGGTTCTGGTCGTCGGGGGTGGTCCGGCCGGTGCCGCCGCTGCGATCTACGCCGCACGCAAGGGCATCAGCACCGGCGTCGTCTCTGAGCGCTTCGGCGGGCAGGTGCTCGACACCATGGCGATCGAGAACTTCATCTCGGTGCCGTACACCGAAGGCCCCAAGCTGGCTACGGCGCTCGAGCAGCACGTCCACGAGTACGACGTCGATGTCATGAACTTGCAGCGTGCCAGGCACATCGAGCCCGCGGCCGAACCCGGCGGACTGGTCACCGTCGAACTCGAGAGCGGAGCGGTGGTTCGGTCACGAACCGTCGTCTTGTCAACGGGTGCCCGCTGGCGCTCGATGAACGTCCCAGGCGAGAGCGAGTACCGCAACAAGGGCGTCACCTACTGCCCGCACTGCGACGGGCCGCTGTTCAAGGGTAAGCGCGTTGCGGTCATCGGCGGCGGCAATTCCGGCGCAGAGGCCGCGATCGATCTCGCCGGCGTCGTCGGACACGTCACGCTCATCGAGTTCGATCCGCAACTCCGCGCCGATGAGGTGCTTCAGCGCAAACTCCGCAGTCTGCCCAACGTCGACATTGTCGTGAGTGCCCTCACCACGGAGGTGCGTGGAGATGGCGAGAAGGTCGTCGGACTCGTCTACACCGACCGCACCGACGACTCGACCCACGAGGTCGAACTCGACGGCATCTTCGTGCAGATCGGCCTCCTGCCGAACACGGAGTGGCTGGAGGGGCCGATAGAGCTGTCGCCGCGCGGCGAGATCGTAATCGACGACCGTGGCGCCACGTCCATGCCGGGAGTGTTCGCGGCCGGCGACTGCACGACGGTGCCTTACAAGCAGATCGTCATCGCCATGGGTGCCGGAGCGACGGCTGGCCTGAGTGCGTTCGACTACCTGATCCGCACGCCCGCCCCCGTCGCCGACGACCCGGTGCTGGCTACCGTCTGAGCATGAACCTGCGCGACCTGAGCTACCTCGTAGCCGTCGCCGACGAGCGCCACTTCGGTCGCGCCGCCGACGTCTGCCACGTGGGCCAGCCCACGCTGTCGACGCAGATCAAGAAGCTCGAGGCGGAGCTGGGAGTCGACCTCGTTGAGCGGAACCCTCGGCACGTCTTGCTCACCGACGCCGGCGAACGGGTCGTCGAACGAGCGCGGATCATCCTGCGGGAGGCCGACAACATCCGAGAGCTGGCTCGTCGCGCCATCGATCCGGAGGCGGGCTCGGTGCGCCTCGGGGTGTTCCCCACCCTCGGTCCGTACCTCTTTCCTCACGTCGTGCCCCAGCTGCGGGCGCGGTTTCCGAAACTGGAACTGCTCCTTGTCGAGGAGAAGACAGAGGAGGTTCTCCGCCGCCTCCGCAACGGCGACGTTGACGCCGGACTGCTGGCGCTCCCCAGCCACGACGACCAACTCCACGTGGAGCCATTGTTCGAGGAGGACTTCGTCCTGGCCGTTCCCGCGGGCCACCCGCTCGCCGAAGCGGGTGGGCGGGTCGATGTCGGCGTGCTCGCCGGAGAGAGCATCCTGCTGCTCGAGGACGGACACTGCCTGCGCGACCAGGCGTTGTCGGTCTGCCAGCTGGCAGGAGCCGATGAGCGCAGCGGGTTCCGCGCCACGAGCCTCGAGACCCTCCGCCAGATGGTCGCTGCAGGGGTTGGGATGACGCTGCTGCCGGAGTTGTCGGTGCGGCCACCGGTCGCGCAGTCACCTGACATAGCACTGTTGCGTTTCACCGATCCGGTGCCCAGCCGCAAGATCGCCATGTTCTGGCGCCGTTCCACAGCGCTCGGTGACTTCCTTCCCGAGGTCGCGGAGCAGTTCCGCCGACTGCCCTCCGAACTCGTCCACCCGCTCTCTGCCGTGTAGGGCCGACCTCCACAGATCCCCGTCAATGCGCACCCGCAATCGGGCGCGTGGCGATATCGTCCAATCGATGGTCGGTGTCGACCGGCCGGATCGGGGGAGACGTGATGTCAACACCGACATTGGACCGAGTGGTCATCCGCTTCGCGGGCGACTCCGGCGACGGCATGCAGCTCGTCGGCGACCGGTTCACCGACCTGTCAGCGGCCTTCGGCAACGACCTCGCCACGCTGCCCAACTATCCAGCCGAGATCCGAGCGCCTGCCGGCACGATCAATGGGGTGTCGTCGTTCCAGATCCACATCTCCGACCACGACATCGTGACTCCCGGCGATTCTCCGAACGTGCTGATCGCCATGAACCCAGCGGCGTTGGTGGCCAATGTGAGCGACCTCTCGCCCGGGTCGACGATCATCGTCAACAGCGACTCCTTCACCGAGCGCGATCTCGACAAGGCGCACTGCAGCGCGAACCCACTCGACGACGGCTCGCTCGACGCCTTCACGGTCTATCCCGTGCCGATGACGTCGATCACACTCGAGGCGACGAAGCCGTTGGGGGTGAAGTCCCGCGACGCCGAACGGTCGAAGAACTTCTTCGCCCTTGGACTGATCTGTTGGATGTACACCCGTCCGGCTGCGCCGCTGCTGGAGTGGATCGACGATCGATTCGCCGGCAAGCCGCTTGTTCGCGACGCCAACGCGGCGGCGTTCAAGGCGGGTCGGAACTTTGGCGAGACCGCTGAGCTGTTCGCTCACCCCTACGAAGTGAAACCCGCGAGCCTTCCAGCCGGCACCTATCGCAACATCATCGGCAACACGGCACTGGCGCTCGGGCTGGTGGCCGCTTCACGACGAGCCCACCTTCCGTTGGTGTACGCCAGCTACCCGATAACCCCAGCATCGGACATCCTCCACGAGCTGTCGAAGCTCAAACACTTCGGCTGCAAGACCATGCAAGCTGAGGACGAGATCGCTGCCGCGACGATCGCTCTCGGCGCGGCGTTCGCGGGGAACCTCGCCGTCACCGGAACCAGCGGGCCGGGCCTTGATCTCAAGGCCGAAGCGCTCGGCCTCGCCATCAGCCTCGAGCTCCCGATGGTGGTGGTTGACGTGCAACGCGCCGGTCCTTCGACCGGCATGCCGACCAAGACGGAGCAGACCGACCTCCTGTTGGCCATGTACGGCCGTCACGGCGAGTCGCCTCTGCCGATCGTCGCAGCGAAGTCGCCGTCCCGATGCTTCGACGCTGCCTTCGAGGCCTGTCGACTCGCACTCAAGTACCGGACACCGGTGATCCTGTTGACCGACGGGCTGCTGGCCAACGGCGCCGAGCCCTGGCGTCTGCCCGAAGTCGCCGACCTACCGGATATCTCGGCCCCGTTCGCGACGCAACCCAACCACACCAACGCCGACGGCACCGAGGACTACTGGCCCTACCTGAGAGATCCCGACACACTCGCCCGGCCCTGGGCGATACCAGGCACTCGCGGCATGATGCACCGAATCGGGGGCATCGAGAAGCAGGACGGTACAGGCAACATCAGCTACCAACCCGACAACCACGCACACATGGTCCAGTTGCGGCAGGCGAAGGTCGACGGAATCGCCCGTGACATCGCCGGCGTAGAGCTCGACCACCAGGACGGTGCCGACGTCCTCGTTCTGGGGTGGGGCTCGACCTGGGCCGCCATCACCGCCGGCGTTCGTCGGGTCCGTGCCCGCGGCGAACGGGTCGCACAGGGCCACCTCAGCCATCTCAGCCCATTTCCCGCAGATCTCGGCGACGTGCTGTCGCGATACGGCCGAGTGCTGGTACCCGAGGCGAACCTCGGCCAGTTGGCGCTCCTCTTGCGTGCGGAGTTCCTGATCGACGTTCAGAGCTACGTGCAGGTCAACGGCCTCCCGTTCCGGGCGGCTGCCATGGAGTCCCGCATCCTGGAGGAGATCCACCGATGAGCGAGCACAACGGTTCTGAAGGCGTTGCGGTAGCGCTGGGACGGAAGGACTGGGAGTCGGACCAGGAGGTTCGCTGGTGCCCGGGGTGCGGCGACTACGGGATTCTCGCCGCGCTTCAGTTCCTGATGCCGGAACTGGGCGTGGAGCCGCACAACACGGTCTTCGTGTCGGGAATCGGCTGCGCGGCCCGCCTGCCGTACTACATGAACACCTATGGGGTGCATTCGATCCACGGGCGGGCCCCGGCGCTCGCCACCGGCATTGCGATGGCTCGACCCGACCTGTCGGTATGGGTGATCGGGGGAGACGGTGACATGTTGTCGATCGGCGGCAACCACCTGATCCACGCGCTGCGACGAAACGTCAACCTCACGATCCTCATGTTCAACAACCAGATCTACGGATTGACCAAAGGCCAGTACTCGCCGACCTCCGAAGTGGGGAAGGTGACGAAGTCGACGCCGTTCGGCTCGGTGGACCACCCCTTCAACCCGATCTCGGTGGCGATCGGCGCCGAGGCCACGTTCGTCGCCCGCACCCACGACCTCGACCGGAAACACATGATGGAGACCTTCCGCCGCGCCCATGAGCATCGTGGCGCTTCGTTCGTCGAGGTGTTCCAGAACTGCAACGTGTTCAACGACGGCGCCTATGACGGCATCCTCAAGAAGGCGGTCCGGTCCGACATGCTGATCCCGTTGCGGCACGGTGAGCCGATCCGCTTCGGTGACGATGGTCAACACGGCGTCGCGGTGAACGAGTTCGGGGAACCGTATGTGTGCGAGTCGGCCAAGGTGGGTGTCGACCACCTGCTGGTCCACGACGAGCACCGTGCCGATCCGACGTTGGCGTTCGCTCTGAGCCGTCTGTCGTCGGGCCCGCACTCGCCGACGCCGGTCGGCGTTTTCCGAGATGTCAGCCGCCCAACCTACGAGGCGCAGGTGCAACAGCAGGTCGCGGATGCCGTGGAGCGCGTCGGCCCCGGCGACCTCCACGAACTGCTGCACTCGGGCGCGACATGGACGGTCGGCTGAGCCGCGTCGGTTTCCGATCAGTCGAAGTCGAACAGGTCTTCCAGAAAGCCGCGCTTCTTCTTCTTGCGGTAGTACTCGGAGGAACGGTGGTCGTCGCGGTAGCGGTCTCGATCCTCCCGATATCGCTCGTCTCGATACCGATCCTCGTCTCGACGCCGATCCTCGTAGCGATCGCGGTCGCTCTCACGGGGCCGCTCGTCACGTAATGGTGCGGGTGTCACCGGCGGGGCCATCGAACCGACCACGGCGGGCGCGGCGCGCTCGATGATCTTGTCGAGCTCACCTCGGTCCAGCCACACGCCCCTGCACTGCGGGCAGTGGTCGATCTCGATGCCCTCGCGGCTCGACATGGCCAAGACGACATCGGTGCACACGGGGCAGTTCATGGGAGCGGAGCGTACTGACGCATCCGTCGCTCGACGCGTCACAGCCCGGGAGTGTCCTCAGGTCGCCTCGACCATCGACGCGGGATCGAGCAGGTAGAAGTCGGCGAGCACGTCGTAGAGGTCGGGCACCTCAGCAGCGAGGTCGAAAGGCAGCGTGAAGAAGAGCTCGCTCAGTACGGCGAAGAACTCTCCCGGATCGTTCGCCGCGTAGTGGTCGATGAGGCCGTCGGTGTCGTCGCCCGACCGCAGCCGCTCCAGCTCGCGGGTGCAGACGTCGATCCATCGGGCTCGGGCGCGAGCATCGTGGAGCGGTGGTGTGCCGTCTACCCAGCCGTCGGCCATGTCGAGTTGGTGGGCGAACTCGTGCAGGACGACGTTGCGTCCGTCTTCGGGGAACGCGGCGTCGTGCCGAGCCGCGGTCCACGCGATGACGACGGGGCCGTGGGGATCGGACTCGCCGAGCAGGTCGACCACTCCGTCGGACACGATGCCACCGCCCAGGTCGTACTCGCCGGAACGCTCGAACGCGGTCGGGTGGACGATGACCGAGCTGACGCGCCGGTACCAATCGGTTCCGAGTCCGAGCGTGAGGAGCGCTGCATGCGCGGCGATGAGCCCCCGCATCTCGTCGGTAACGCTGAACCCGTTGGCGGCCTCCCAACGAAACCTCCCCACGAGATCCGCCGTATCAGCGACGAGTTGCTCGCGGAGTTCATCGTCAAGCCACTCCCACGCAGCGACGCCCGCAGCAGCGGCGCGGACCCACGCCGGTGGAGACGTGTCCTTGTGGCGGCGGAAGACGTCGAATGCCATCGGAGCCTCAGTAGTGCCGGAGTTCGACGACGGTTCCCTCGGGATCGCGAACGTACAGCGACGTGCCGTCGCCGCGGGCTCCGTAGCGACGATCCGGACCGTCCACGACATCGAACCTGCCGGTCGCAGCGAGCGCCCCCAGGTCGATCGGTTCGATGACGAGGCAGAGGTGGTCGAGCGCTCCCGACGGTTCGTCCAACGCCCCACCCGGTGGTAGGCCGACGAAGTCGATGATCGTGCCGGCGTTGACCCGAGCGGAGGGGAAGAACACCTCGCCACGACGCCACTCGTCGACGCGAACGGGATCGAGCCCGAGCTCGTCCAGGTACCACGCAAGCCGCGCTTCGACGTCGCGGCATCGCAGGACGATGTGGTCCATCTCGGTCACGCGGATCGTCGTGTCGCTCATGTCGTCCAGCCTTCCAGAGTTCCCGACTCTGGACGTCCCGCGAGCGCTCGATAGTGTCCAAACGATGTTGTTCCGTAGGGTGCAGGATCGAAGCGCGATGAGGTGTCGCCGGACCGTCTGGGTTGTTGCGGCGGTGCTCTCACTCGTCGCGGTCGGCTGCTCTGAGGACCCCGCTGAGCGGAGCGCCGGAAGGCCAGACGGTGCGAGCGGGAACCCGGCGGATTCTGTAGCAACGACCACAACGACGTTCGAGGCGGAGGCGTTCACCGGTCCGACTGACGATTTCTACGTCGTCCCGAACCCGTTGCCTGAGGTCGCACCAGGAGACCTGATCCGCACCCAGGAGGTCGCGGCGGACGCCTCGGGTAGGACCCTCCGGATCATGTACCGATCCGACGACGCAGCGGGGAGGCCCCGTGGCGTCACCGGCACCGTGACCGTACCCGCCGGCGAACCTCCCGCCGGAGGTTGGCCGATCGTCACGGTCGCTCCGGGGACGGTGGGCCTGGCATCGCGGTGTGCCCTGAGCCGGAACGGTGGGCCGGTGCTCGATGTCGGGGTACCGGCGATCAGGGTGATGACCGACTACATCGGCATGGGACCGGTCGGGGAGACAATGCCGTACCTGTCGCGCACCAGCGAGGGCAACAGCGTCCTCGACGCTGCGCGGGCCGCCCGCTCGTTGGCCGGGGACGATGCGTCGGCCACCGTCGCGATCTTCGGTCACTCCCAAGGCGGTCACGGGGCGCAGTCGGCGCACGAGCTCGCTGAGGATCGCGCACCGGAGTTGGACGTCGTCGGCACCGTGTCGGTCGCTCCGGCGGCGATGTTCGACCGAACCTACGGAGGGATCGACGACTTCGTCTCCCGCATCGTCACGACGATGAGCCTGTACGGGGCAGCGACCGAGCGCGGCGACATCGTGCCCACGGACTACGTCAACCCCGAGGTCGCCGAAGCCTCGGCCGTGCTCGGGACCGACTGCCTCGACACGGTCATCACCACCCTCGTGCCGTTCGCGGTTCGCCCGGACTACTGGAAGGCGGACCCGTTCGTCACGGAGCCGGCTGTGTCGTTGATGCGCGAGAACGACGTCGGCAACGTCGCCACCGACGCTCCGCTCTTGCTCATCGGCGGTACAGCGGATGAGCGGGTCGTGGAACAGCGCGTGTTCGACCTTCGCGATCGCTTGTGCTCGGTCGAACAGGTGACGCAGTTCGTCATGCTCGACGGCGCCGACCACAGTGCCGAGGTGCCGCGGGCGATGCCGCAGATCTCGGCGTGGATCGCCGACAGGTTCGCCGGTCGTCCTGCCAAGAACGAATGCCCGTGAGGAGCGGCTGACGCGTAGCGGTCCGTCGGAGCGGGAGTTCCTGTGTCTGCCTCAGCGCCCGACTTCGGTGTCGAGCCACTCCATCAGTGGGCTGGATGCTCGTAGCGCGTCGACGATTCGGTCCTTCGCTTCGGCCGTGGCCAGCCACGCGCCCGGGTCGTACTGCCACCAGGCGATCAAACCCTTGAGGCGGAGAAGGTCGATGCGGGGATGGTCCGTTGAGTAGCCGCGGGGTGCGGTCTTGACCGCGTCGCGGCCGGTGACTTCGGCGCCGACGGCGCGGAGATCGTCGACGATCTCGACAAGGCGCGACCCGGTGCGGTCGTCGGCGATGGCCTCGCGCAGCGCCGCGACCTTGGGGGGCTCGATCATGTAATAGCCGGCACCGACGCCGAGGCCGGTGGCAGAGAGCTGCACATACCCGCCGCTGTCGAGCATCGCTCCAGCCTGTGTCTTGTACGGAGACTTGTCCGCGCTGAACCGAACGTCGCGATTGGGCCGGAAGAGCTTTCCGGCCCCGAACTCGTCGTGCAATTCCTCGAGGAGGAGGTGGAACGGTGCGATGACCGACTGCTGGTACACGTGCAGGTTCGCCTGCCAGTAGTCCTTCGAGTTGTCCATCTCAAGGCCGTCGTAGAAGTCGATCGCCGCCCCGGGCCAGCCGCTGAACGCCATACCCGGCAACGTAGCTGCCCCTCTCCCAGGATGTGTCCCGGGCATCAGGTCGGGAGGTCGTAGCCTGGTCCGTTGATCGTGGCCCAGTGGTGGGCGCACCCGCCGGACCTCGGCGAGGTGAGGTTCAGACCAATAGCGGTACCCCGGGAACGCCTCGAACAGCTCGCCGAATATCGAGGTGCCGCTCCGTCCGCACCCCAAAATCGCGACGTTCGCGTTCATGCCGTCATAGCTGGCGGGCGGCCCGGTTGGCGATGGTCGCGCCGCTGACCTGGCGGAGAAGGAGCAACCCCATGAGCTGGGCGACAGCCGCCTGCGCCTCTCGGCGGGCGGCGCCGGGTTCAGCTGGCTCGATCCGGGGAGTCAGCCAGTCGATCCATCCGTTCACCAGGAGCGGTGCAAGCTCGGCATAGGGATCTCGGCGAGCCGCGGCCAAGCCCGCGACCTCGAGGACGGCGGCGAAGAGCGGGTCGCGGGCGGGAGTGGCCAGGAGCGGCCACGCGTGACGGATGAGGTCGTCGATCGATAGCCGGTCAGGGGCGAACGCGTGCTCCAGCACGTCTCGCAGCTCAGCGATGAGCGCCAGCGTGAC
>JAIBBP010000122.1 GCA_019694615.1 Microthrixaceae bacterium
CAAACATCAGACCGGCCATCACCTGATCGGAGGTTGCCATGAAGCGCTGCCTGGTCGTCGCCCACCAAACGATTGACTCCCCCGAGCTTCTCGATGCCATCCGCGAGCGCTATTCAGCGGGTCCCACCACCTTCCACCTCCTGGTCCCCCGCTATTACGGCTCCGGGATGACCTGGAACGAGGGGGTGGTGCGCCACAACGCCGAGGAAGCACTCAACCGGGCGCTCCTCCGCCTCGCAGCTCTTGGGTTCCCCGCCACCGGGGAGACCGGTGAGCCGACGCGATTCGGGTCAGGCGACAATCCCGTCGTCGCCGTCGAGGAGGTCCTGCGTCGCGATGGCGAGGACGCGTACGACCACATCATCATCTCCACGCTGCCGGCCAAGGTCTCGCACTGGCTGCGGATGGACGCGCCCGCTCGAATTCGCCGGGTGACCACGATCCCCGTCACCGAAGTGGTGTCGACGGTCCCCGTCCCCGCCCACGCCTGACCACCAGCCAACCATCCCGAACCCGTTCTGTTGTACAAAGCGCGCGCCCAGCCGCGCGCTTTGTACAACAGAACCGGTTGGGGCTAGCGGATTTCGATCCCCCACGGAGAGTCGTAGTCGCCTTTGACGAGGTCCAGGAACGGGACGGCGTCGAACGCCTCGGGGCCGAGCACACCGGCGCCGGACCAGACCCCCGACGCGATGAGTTCCATCGCGACCGCGGGGAACAGCGCCGTCTGCCACACCACCGCTTGGGCCCCGTCGCGGGCGAGCGTCTCCGCGTTGTCAGCCACGTGGTAGAGGTAGACCTCTTTGGGCGCGCCATCACTACCCGTGCCGGTGACCCAGGTGCCGGCGCACGTTCTACCCTCGATCTCGTCGGTGAGATCGGCCGGGTTGGGGAGGCACGCGGCGACCACGTCACGGGGTGAGACCTGCTGGCCCCGCACCGTCACCGGAGCGGTCGAGTCGAGACCCAACTTGTGCAGCGTCCGGAGCACGTCGATGAACTCGTCGCCCAGTCCGTACTTGAAGGTCACCCGGTTGCAGTCGACCCAGCGGGGTACGAGGAGCACCTCCTCGTGCTCGACGTTGACGCACTCGACGGGGCCGATGCCCTCGGGGAACACGAACGTCTCAGGCTCCGAGAACGGCTCGGTCGTGTACCAACCCCGATCCTTCTCCCAGATGACCGGAGGGTTCAGGCACTCCTCGATCGTGGTCCAGATCGAGAACGTGGGCGCGAAGTCGTAGCCCTTCACCACCATGTTCGACCCATCCCGGACACCGATCTCGTCGATCGACGAGAAGAGGTGATCGGCGGCGTACCGCGCGAACACATCGGCCAGGCCCGGCTCGACACCCATCCCGCCGAGCGCCAGCAGTCCGCGTTCCTCCCACTGCGACGAACGCTCGAACTGGTAGTCGCCCAGCTTCTCGCCGACCTGGGACCAGGGGTCAGTTGGATGTGGATGCGACAGCGACATCGCCATGTCGACGTAGGTCGCTCCGGCGGCGAAGCAACCGTCGAAGATCGGCACGACGAACCGCGGGTCAGCGGCGTTGAGCACGATCGTCGACCCGTGTGCGATCACGGCATCGGTCACCGCCTGAGCGTTCGACGCGTCGAGTGTGATCGCGACGATCCGGGGGTCGCCCACCCGATCCGCGGCGCGACGGGCGCGATCCACGTCGATGTCGGCCAGCACGAGCTGCTCGAAGAAGGGTCGCCGGGAAGCAATCGCAGCGAACGCTGCACCCACCCCTCCGGCTCCGACCACCATGATCCTCATGGCGTCGAAGCCTACGGGGCAGTTGTGGAAGTTGCGCTCGCCTGCGCCTCACGCTGTTGAGCGGTGATTCCGGCCCTGAGGTTGGACGTGTCGAGATACGTCGCCACCAACGGTGAGATGCGGCGCTCCCCCAGCGCGTCCACCATCGACAGCGCCTCGTCGAAACGGCCGAGAGCGTTGAGCCACACCGCCCGCAACGCGAGGGCCGTCGGGTCGTCGGGGCGGGCCGCGAGCGCCGCCGCCGCGTCGGCTTCCGCTCGTTCCACCGACTTCGGTTCGAGGAAACCGATCACGCCGGCCCCGACGGATCGCAGCGTCAGGGCGTCGGCGTCGGCCGGCCGCTCGGTCACCACCCGATCGAGGCAGCCCATCGCCGTCGCGACGTCGGCCATACCCGCTACGGCAGCCTCGCGGTCGATGTCGCTCCCGTCGCCCAGCGCTTCGATAGTGGCGTTCAGCGCAGGCTCCTCGACCTTCCAGCATTCCGAGACATCGGCGGGCAGCAGGCCGAGCGCCACCTCACGGTCGAGTCCCATCTGGGTCAGTGTCGACAGCACCACAGGCGACGGGTTCAACGAATACAGCGTGTCGAGCTCGTGCTGGGCGGCAGCGAAGTCACCGGCGTTCTTGGCGACCGAGGCCCTGAATACGTGTACGTCGGGGAACGTCGGATCGATTTCGACGACGCGGTCGAACGCCGCCGACCCGCCGGCGACGTCGCCGGAGCGCACCTTCGCCCAACCCTGATACGTCAACGCATCGACGTCGTCGGGTGTCTCGGCGAGGAGATCGTCGTAGCAGGCGATCCCTTCCTCTGGTTTGCTCAGGCTCAACGACCGGCACCGTGTGGAATCGCTGTCCGGCATCGCGCCCGCGCCCGTGACCGTCTCATCGGAGGTACGGGACCCGAGCGCGCCGGCCAACAACACACCGGCGACGACCGTGAAGACCACGACCACGCCGGCCCACACCAGCGCCCGGCCTCGTCTCGGCGGTCGGGCGTCCCGCTGGGCCGCCAGCTTCGACTCACCGGCCTCGACCGACCTGATCGCATCGGCAGCGCGGACGACATACCCATCTCGAAGCTCCGCATAGTCGACATCATCGACGTCGCCCGCTGCGTGCTCCCGATCGAGGTCCTCGATCGAGCGAAGGAGGAAGTCCCGCTCCTCCTCGGCGCGCGCCAACGCATCGAGATCGGGGCCGATGCCTCGGCCACCTCCGCTCAGGCTCGCTCGCTCCGCTCGCTGCTTCCGCTCCGGCACCTCGGGTCCGATCCCTCTTGCGCGGTCAGACATCTGGGGACCCACGGAGCGCAGCGGCAACCAACGCCTGGTCCTCGTCGGTCGCTCCCTCCGAAGCCGCATCGCCACGTTGGCGGCGCCACGCGGCGAACGCCAAGCCGAGACCAACGACCCCGAGTCCCGCGGCGACAACCGGCACGATCCACACCAGCGACGCCACCCCCTCAGACGACGGATTCAAGAGGACGCGCTGGCCGTACCGGTCGGCGAAAAAGGACAGGATCTCGTCGTCGGAGCGCCCCTCGCGCATCTGCGACCGGATTTCCTCGCGCATCTTGACCGCAATGTCGGCTTGCGAGCCGGCGACAGACTCGCCGGCGCACTGGAGGCATTTCATCTGACCGGCGAGGGCGTACAACCGGTCGTCGGAGGTGCCCGAGGTCGGAGGCGTACGCGCGCCGAGCAGAACGAGTACCACGACAGCGACGAGCATCGCAGCCCACCCGACACGCCGCTGACCGGCCGTCATCGGTTCCGCGCCATCTCGCGCTCGATCTCGGCTTTGCGCACTCCCCCGACGAACTTGTGGACCACGGTGCCCTCCGGATCGACGAGATAGGACTCGGGAAGCCCGACCACGGCGTACTCGATCGAGAAGTCGCTCCTGTCGTCGGCGATGACTGCCCAGTCCCCTCCCCGCTCGGCGAAGAACTGCACGACCTTCTCCGGTGTGTCGTTGTAAGCGACGCTCACGACCGAAGCGTCGCCCGACTTCGCGTGCGCATCACTGAAGGCGACCAGCTCGGGGTGCTCGGCGATGCACGGTGTGCACCACGTCGCGAAGAAGTTCACCAGGAGCCAGCGACCTCGGTAGTCCTCGACCTCGAACGGCCGGCCTTCGGTGTCGGTGGCCGAGATGGCCGGTGCCGTCCGCCCCACGATGCGGTTTGTGTCGGTGGCCAACGGGTCCGACTCCATGTCGGAAGTGACGAACAGCGCGATCAGCGCGACCGCGACGACGCCGACGACCACAGCGATGAGCATCGAGCGGCGTTTCATGCGGGCACCGACTCGGACTCCGGATCCGGATCGCGATCGGGACCGATCGCAACAGGGCTGGACACCGGGTCGAGCGGGTTGCGATGCCGGCGTCCGGGGTACGCCGAAAGCACGGTGCCGACGGCCATCACCGAGCCGCCGATCCATAACCAGACGATCAGGGGCTCGACGACGATCCGAATCCGGATCGCCGGGTCCTCGGCCGACGCCGCCCGCGTCAGGTTGAGGTAGAGGTCGGTCGTGAGCGACACCTTGACCGACGGTCTCGGGATCATCTGGCCGGTCGCCAGGTACTGGTTCATCGACGGCTCGAATACGTCGTCGCCATCGATGCGGATCCGGCTGCGGATCTCCCGGCGGTTCGCCTTCTCGCGCACGTAGCTCGACACGTAGGTGAACTCGTGGCCCCCGACCCGCACCGTCTCCCCCGGTGACATCGTGAACTCGCCCTGCTTGGTGTAGGACTGGCTGGCGACAAGTGCGACCGCGATCACAAGCACCCCCAGGTGCACGATCATGCCGCCGTTGGCTCGGCCCACGAGCCCCCGCCACCCCTGTCGACGCGCTGCCAGCGTCAACTGCCGGGCTACCGATCCAGAGGCGAACCCCGCGAGCCAGAAGCCGAGGAGAGACGACACGCCACGCGCCCCGACGGCGACCGCGAATCCGAGCACTGCGACCGACGCCCACGCCGGCCACCACAGACGCTTCGACAACAACTCCGTGGTCGCCGAGCGCCATGGCAACACGGGAGCGACGGCCATCAGAAACAGCATCACGAGACCGATCGGCACGCTCATCCGGTCGAAGAACGGCGCACCGACCGACATCTGGTCGCCGTTGATCGCCTCGACGATAAGCGGGAACACGGTGCCCAGCAGAATCACGAACGCAAATGCGGCGAACAACAGGTTGTTGGCGAGGAACGCTCCCTCCCGGGACAGCGGGGAGTCGATGGCGCCAGGCGACCGCAACCGGTCGCCACGCCAACCGATGAGGACTACACACCCCACGACGATCACGGCGAAGAAGCCGAGCAGCGTCGGGCCGATCGACCCGCTCGAGAACGCGTGGACCGACTGGAGAACCCCCGATCGCGCAAGGAAGGTCCCGAGGATCGTGAGACTGAACGTGGCGACCACCAGGGTGAGGTTCCACACGCGCAACATCCCGCGACGCTCCTGAACCATCACCGAATGGATGAAGGCGGTACCGGTGAGCCATGGAAGGAACGACGCGTTCTCCACGGGGTCCCACGCCCAGTAGCCGCCCCACCCCGAGACCTCATAGCTCCACCACGCGCCGAGCACGATCCCGACCGTGAGAAAACCCCACGCGAACAGCGTCCACCGCCGGGTCTCCGCGAGCCACCCCTCCCCCAACCTGCCGGTGACGAGGGCCGCGATGGCGAACGCGAACGGGACGGTGAACCCGACGTAGCCGAGGTAGAGCATCGGCGGGTGGAACGCGACGAGGATGTGGTTCTGGAGAAGCGGGTTGGGACCGGGGCCGTCGAAGCCGGGCGCGGCGTCGAAGGTCCGGAAAACCGGTGCCACCGCGAGCATCAAGACGAAGAAGAACCCGGTGACTGTCAGCATCACCACCATCGCCCAGCCCACCAGCGGGTCGGTGAGGCGGCTTTTGAACTTGGCGGCGACCGCAACCGTGAAGGCGGTGAGGAGGACCCCCCACAACAGGATCGACCCCTCGAGCGCCGACCACATCGTGGCGACGTCGAAGGGGAACGGTGTGGTCTTCGAGCCCTCCTCCGCGACGTACTTCACCGACGTGTCGTTGGTGAGCAGCGCGACCTGCATGACGCCGACGGCCCCGAGCGCTGCGACCAGCGCCAAGGTCGACATGGGCCGCGCCCACAGGAGCAGCTTTTCCTTGCCCGATCGCAGGCCACTGAGCAACGCCCCGATGCCAACGACACAGGCGGCCAACCCGAGTGAGATGGCGGCGTTTCCAAGCAGGACGGACATGTGGACGGAGGTGTGTGGTCGGCCGGCGGGTCAGGGTTGTGGGACGGTCGTGGAGGAGGCGTTGCGCTCGGCGTCGCGTTCGGCCTCCTTCACGCGGTCCTTGTTGGCCTCGTCGTAGGTCTCGTCGTGCTTGACGAGCACTCGATCGCTCTTGAACACGTCTCCGACGAACCGACCCTCGATGACGACGGGGATCGAGGGGCCGAACAGGTCGGGAACGTCACCACTCTGCTCGACCTCAACCGACACGCCGTTGTAGGCGATGAGGTAGCCCTGCACGCTGTCCTTCGTTCGACCGATCTCCGAACCCTTGATGACGTTGCCCTGCAACCGCACTCGCCGATCGCCGATCTCGGAGCGCTGAGCCACCGCGTCGTCCACGTTGTAGAAGTAGGTCGCTGCGCCGGCGAGCTGGGTCACGAGCACTGCAGCGATGGCACCGAGCACCAGCACGCCCAGCACGATCGGAACGGCTTTGGCGGCGCCGCGCTTGGATGATTTCGAGCCCTGCTCGGAGCGCGGCGTGCGGGGAGTCAGGTCGAGCGGGCCAGCGTCGGCGGACTCCGGGTCGTCGAAGTCGGTCACATCCATCGTCGCTGATCCTCTGGAACCTGCCTGCTCAGTCGTCTGCCACGACGGAGCACCATGACGGCGTAGCCGCCGATCACCGCGGCCGTCGCCCCCCAGGTGATTCCGACGTAAGCCCACTCGTTGCTGATCGTGCTGGCAAGCATCAGTGCACCTTTCCGAGGCCGAGGTCACCGGCGGACTCGGCGCGCCGCTCGGCGATGACCGACTCGAGCTGACCTGCCTCGGCCTGGTCGGCCAGCCAGCCAACGCGGAACCTGTGAATCACCAGCCACGCGGCGAGGAACATGAACGTGAAGAACCCCGAGTACAGCGCGAACTCCTGCGCGCCCTGGATCTTGGAGGCACCGGGAGCGGAGATGGTGCGGCCCTGATGGAGCGAGCCCCACCACTCCGTCGACATACGTACCGGATAGATCAGCAAAGCCGACACGATGCCGATGATCGCCGAGCGGGTGTTTCGTGCGGAACGCGGCGCGGGGATGTTCCGAACGGTGACGTAGCCGAGGTACATGAGGAACAGCAGCAGGGTCGACGTGAGTCGTGGATCTCCCCACTCCCAGTACGTGCCCCAGGTCGGTCGTCCCCACATCATCCCGGCAAGAATCGTCAGGCCCAGAAGCAGCACGCCGATCTCGCCTGTCGCCGAGGCCATCAGGTCGGAGAACGCTGTGCGTTTCCAGAGGTAGATCCCGCTGAACACGGCGTTGGCGAGCATGCACAGGTACGCGATCGACACCGTCGGCACGTGGACGTAGAGGATGCGAACCGTGTTGCCGAGTTCGACGTCGGCCTTGGAGAACCAGAACGAGTAGAGGATCGTGACGGTGGCGCTGACCAGCGTGAGCGCTCCGAGGATCCGGGTGCCTCGGGAACTCGTCGACACCGGGGCGACAGCGACGTCGGTGGTCGCGGCGAGGGGTGTGTTGGGCACTCGTTCCGTCTCCGTGGAGTTCGGGCGCCCACGAGGGTCAAGTCTCCTCGAGCAGCGCCGCCGAGGTCGCCGAACCGGCGGCGACGTAGAGCACATCCAGCATGCCCAACATCCCCACCCATCGCCAGCCGGGGCCGACGGTGGTGCCGAACGCCACACCGAAGGCGTTGGTCGCGGCGAGCAACACGGGCGCCAGGGCGGGGAGCATCAGGAGCGGGAGCACCGACTCGCGGCCGCCGAGGCCCGCCGCGAGAGGACCGTAGACCGAGCCGACCGCGGCGATCGCCATGGTGCCGAGCGGGATCGCCGTAACGATGAGCGCCACACCATCCAATCGGACGTCGTACATGAGCACCATCGCGGCGGCGAGCACGATCTCGGTGATCGTCAGCTGCACGAAGGTCGACGCCGTCTTGCCGAGGTACATGCCGGTCGGCGAAAGGCCGCTCAGGCGGAGCGCGTCGGGAAGCCCGTCGGGCCGATCGATCGCAGCGGACCGTTGCACGATGGACATGGCGGCGAAGAGGACGGTGACCCAGAACAACCCGGGTGTGGCCCTCCGCAGCAGCGTCGACTCGGCGTTGAGACCGAAAGCGAAGAGCATCACCACCGCGAGGACGAACGGGATCACGTGGTTGACCGTCACGCGCGTGCGCGCTTCGATGCGGAGGTCCTTTCGGAACGTGAGCCAGATGGCGTGGACCACTACGCCGCTGCCCGGTCGTCGGCCACGGCCCCCCCGACGATCGTCACGATCCGGGTCGCGACCTCGGTTGCACGATCGAGGTCGTGGGACGCGAACAGCACGGTCGCTCCGGCCGCCGACGCGTCCCCGACGAGCGTGTCGACGAGGTCACGACCGGTGGCGTCGAGCCCCGCGTGGGGCTCGTCGAGGAGCCACAGGCGAGGCCGCCTGACAATCATCGAGGCCAGCGAGACCCGCCGGCGCTGACCGGCTGACAACCGGCCGACGGGGACGTCTCGGAGCCGAGACGCCAACCCGACTCGGTCCATTGCCGCCATCGAGTCAGCGGGTGCGACACGGCACGCTTCGGCCCAAAAGCGGACGTTGTCGCCGGCCGTGAGGTCGTCGTAGAGCCCAGTGGCGTGAGCCAGGAGCCCGACGTGGGGGCGGACTGACCGGCGATCGGCACGGAGGTCGTAGCCCAACACGCGCACCTCCCCAGACGTCGCCGGTACCAGGCCGGCGCACACCCGCAGGAGCGACGTCTTGCCGGCCCCGTTCGGCCCCCGGACCAGAACACGCTCGCCGTCGCCGACCGTCAGGTCGACGCCGGACAGGACCGGGAACTGCCCCACGAGCGCGACCGCTGCGTTGAGACGGAGAACGGGGGCGTCGACCATGGGCAGGCCAGATTACGACTACCGGGCAGCGACGGGCGCTCCCAGCCTTGGTTCGTACCCCCGCTACCGTGGTTCGGAATGATCAACCGCATCCTGGGCGGCCTCGGCCGGACACTCATCTTCGCCGGCGTGGTCCTGCTCCTCTTCGTCGCGTACCAACTCTGGGGCACCAAGCTCGACGAGGAAAGCCACCAGGAGGATCTGACCCGGTCCCTCGGGGCGAGCCTCGGCGTTACGTCAGACTCCGGCGGTGACGCTGCCGACGAGGACCCCGCGGTCATCGACAAGGAGATCACCACCAAGCTCGCCGCGATCGACCCGGTGAAGGCGCCGCCCGCTGAGATCCCCAAGGAAGGCGACCCCGAGGGCAAGATCGAGATACCCAAGATCGGGCTTCGCTCGAAGACCTTCGTCGAGGGCGTCGCGAAAGCCGACCTCCGAAAGGGCCCCGGCCACTACCCCGGCACGCCTCTGCCTGGCAACGCCGGCAATGCAGCGATCGCCGGGCACCGCTCCACCTACGGCGCTCCGTTCAACCGCATCGACGAACTGCAAGTCGGCGACGACATCATCGTCTACACGCTGCAAGGCAAGTTCACCTACAAGGTGATGCCATCGCCGGAGGACCGACGCAGCGGCAAGGAGGGCGGCAACTGGGGTCAGGGGTGGTTCGCCGTCACGCCGAACGACGTGTCGGTGCTCCTACCCATCGCCGACAAGAACACCCTGACGCTGACGGCGTGTCACCCGAAGTACTCGGCGAAGTTGCGCATCATCGTGCACGCCGAGCTGGTCGCCGAGCCGGCGACCGCGCCGACCACGACGGTGCCACCGGAGACGTCGGCCGACAGCAGCGATGCCGAGGACTCCGAGACGGTGACGTCGCCCACCCAGGACGCCGAGGACCTGATCGCCGGCGACCCCAAGGAACTGACGCCGGCGCTCCTCTTCGGAGCCGTCGTCATCGCTCTGTGGCTGGGATCGATGGCGTTCGCCGCGTGGCTGCGCAAGGGCGCCCGCCGCGCCTGGCCGGTGTACGTGGTGACGGTCGCGTCGACCGTCGCCCCCCTGTGGTTCTGCTTCGTGCACATGGACCGATTCCTCCCGTCGTACTGACGGCCTCCCGCCCAGCTGACGTCCCTGAGTAGGGTTGTTCGCCGTGATCCCCCGACACCGCTCCCCGGTCGGGCGTTCGCTGCTCACCGTGGCGGCAGCGCTTGCGCTCCTCGTCGGCTGTTCGTCGAGCGACTCGGGTGACGACTCCGGAGCAACGACCACGACCGCCTCGGAGGTCACGACGACCACAGCGCTCGCCGGAGTCCTCACCCCCACCGAGAGCGTGATCGCCGGCCAGTGCCTCGACGAGGTCCCCGATCCGGCACAACAGACCTACGCGGTCCTCGTCATTCCCTGCGAGGACCCCCACATCTACGAGGTGTACGCCCAGACGAGGCTCGACGCCGGTGCGGGGGCCGAGTACCCCGGAGCGCTGGCGGTGTCGAACGACGCCGAAGCGCAATGTTTCGAGGTGTTCCCCGAGTTCATGGGTGTGACGTGGGAGCAGAGCGACTACGACATCCAGACATGGTGGCCATCGGAGCAGTCGTGGGTCACCAAGCGTGACCGGACCGTGTTGTGCGCCGTCTACAAGGTGACCGGCGGCCGCACCAAGGGCAGCGTCCGAGGCTCCGCTCAGTAACAGCTCCCGCCGCCCGTTCTGTCCCGCGGCTGCTCGTTCTGCCCGCCGCTGCTCGTTCTGTCCTGCGAGAGCACCACCCGGGTGGTGCTCTCGCAGGACAGAACGAGCTCAGTGGCCGCGGAAGACCGGGGCGCGGCGCTCGGCGAACGCTGCACGCCCCTCGGCGAGGTCGTCGCTCGACCAGGCCCGGTGGAACGCCTCGTCGAACGCCGGCTCGTCGAGACGACGCTCCACCAGGTTGAGGCCGATTTTGCTGCCTTGCAGCGACAGCGGAGCCAGCGCCGCCGAGCTCGTTGCGAGATCGCGTGCGGTGTCGAGGCCGCCTCGGGTCTGGACGAACCCATACCGCCAGGCGTCGTCGAAGCTCACCGTCGAAGCCGTGAGCACGATCAGCCGCGCCGCGCCGAACCCGAAGAAGTGAGCGAGACGCTGCAAGGTCCAGTGATTGACGACGAGCCCCAGCTTCCCCGCAGGGATGCCGAAGTAGGCGTCATCGGTGGCGACCCGAATGTCGCACGCCAGGGCGAGCTGCATCCCCAGCCCCATGCACGCCCCCGAGATCGCGGCAAACGTCGGCACAGGAGCTGTCGCTACGTTCTCCAGGACCCCTCGGAGCCGGGTGTCGAACGTGTGGTCCTCGAGTTCCTTAAGGTCAGCGCCGGCACAGAAGTGCCCGCCCGCACCGGTGAACACGATCGCCGCTGCTCCCTGTCGCAGCGCGTCTGCGACCGCTGTGTCCAGCGCCTCGAGCGCGTCCAGGTTGAGCGCGTTTCGACGCTCGGTCCGATCGATCGTGATGACTGCGACGCGATCGTCGACGGACAGGTGGATGGGGCCCATCATGACGGCTCCGTCGCTTGCCGAGCGGGGCCCATCATGACGGCTCGATGGTGACGACCAGGTCGCCCTCGGTCACCTGGTCGTCGGGCTTGACGTGGACCTGTGTCACCGTGCCGTCGATCGGAGACTCGACGGGGATCTCCATCTTCATCGACTCCAGGATGACGAGTTCGTCTCCCTCGGCCACGGTCGCTCCGACCTCCGTGCGGACCTGCCACACGTTGGCGGTGATCTCTGCGGTCACGTCCATGTCGCTTCTTCCTCTCCTCAGACCGGCATGACGCCGTGCTTCCGCCACGGCCGGGAAACCTGCTTGTTTCGATTGGCGCGGAGCCCGGCGATGACGGCGGCACGGGTGTCGGCGGGATCGATCACATCGTCGACCAACGCGTGGCCGGCAGCGACCCACGGATCGATGTTGGCGCGGATCATCTCGGCGAGCTCGATTCGCAACCTGTCGCGCTCGGGGCCCTCGGGGGCTTCCTCGAGCTGCTTGCGAAACGCGATGTTGACCACACCGTCGGGGCCCATCACCGCGATCTCGGCGGTGGGCCAGGCCACGATGTAGTCGGCTTCGTAGGCCCGGCCGTTCATGACGAAGTAACCGGCGCCGTAGCTCTTGCGAAGCACGACCGAGATCTTCGGAACGGTGGCCTCGCTGATGGCGAACAGCATCTTGGCGCCGTGCCGGATGATGCCCTGCTTCTCGACCACGGTCCCGACGACGAACCCGGGCACGTCGTGTAGGAACACCAACGGGATCTCGAACGCGTCGCACAACCACACGAAACGTGCGGCCTTGTCGGCAGCGTTCACGTCGAGCGCACCGCCCAGCACCTTGGGCTGGCTGGCGACGATGCCAACCGATTCCCCGTCCATCCGACCGAACCCGCACACGATGTTGCGGGCCCACGCCGCCTTGATCTCGAAGAAGTCACCGTCATCGACGATCGCCTTCACGACCTTCACCATGTCGTAGGCCCGCCGCGGCGCGGTGGGGACGATGTCGTAGATCTCCTCGGCACGACGATCGGGCGTATCCGCAGTGTGCTTGCGAGGCGCCCGCGACGTGTTGTTCGACGGCAGGAACGAGAGGTACTGCTTCACCGCGTCGAGACAGGCGACGTCGTCCTCGACGGCGAGGTCGGCCACTCCCGAGATCTTGGTGTGGACGTCGGAACCGCCCATCTCCTCCTCGGTTACGTCCTCACCGGTCGCCGCTTTCACGAGATGCCGACCGGCGAGCGCCATCGAACTGATGCCTTTCACCATCACGATGAAATCCGTGAGCGCCGGGATGTATGCCGTGCCGGCGGCGCAGTGACCCATGAGCGCTGCGACCTGGGGCACGACACCCGACAACGTCACCTGCTCGCGGAACAGGGCTCCGGCGCCGGCGAACGTCGAACCGGTCGACCCACCGACACGGGCACCCGCGGAGTCGAGCAACCACACGATGGGGATGCGCTGTCGCAGCACCAGCTCACGCAGGCGGGTCACCTTCTGCTCGTTCACCTCCCCCATCGAACCGGCCATGATGGTGAAGTCGTAGGCGACAACAGCGACGGGGCGACCGTCGACCTCCCCAACCCCGGTGATGCACCCGTCCGCGGCGAAGGATCCCTTGGCCGCCAAGTTCGGGTCCATGTGGTCGGCGAGCATGCCGTACTCCACGAACGTCCCCGGATCGCAGAACAGGTCGAGTCGCTCGCGCACCGGCAGCTTGCCCAGGCTGCGTTGACGTTCGACCCTATCGGGGCCCCCCATCTGAAGGGCCGTCGCCTTGCGCTGCGCAAGATCCGCGACCAGCGGACCCCAGTTGAATCGCTCGTCGGTGTCAGCCATTCGCGCCGAAGCTAGTTGGCATTCACCGTCACCGTGCCGTCCATCGAGGCTCACGCTTCTCGAGGAACGCGCTGATCCCTTCGGCGGCGTCCTCCAGCGACGTGTTGACCGTAAGGAGCGGGTGAAGTTGAGCAAGCGCATCGGACGCCTCGCGGCCCCACACCGAGTAGAAGGAATCCCTCCCCAGCCTCATCACCGCCGGGGGCTTCGACGCGAGCGTCGCGGTGAGATCATCGACGGCTGCCTCGAGCTCATCGACCGGAACCACGCGGGTGAGGAATCCGAGGCGATCCGCTTCGTCGGCCGCGATGCGCCGCCCCGTCATCATCAACTCCAGGGCCTTCTTCGGAGGCATCGACCTCGTGAGCGGAACGGTGATCATGTAGGGCCAAAGCCCGACGTTGATCTCCGGAGTGCCGAAGATCGCGTCCTCCGAGGCGATCACCAGATCACAGGCCAACGCCAATCCGAAACCGCCGGCGAGGCAGTAGCCGCGCACTTTGGCGATCGTCGGCTTGCCGAGGCCGTAGAGGTCCAGGAAGAGCCGCGCCAGCTCACCGCGGGCGTCGTGGACCTCGGCCACCGAGGCGTTGTCCGCCATGCCCCCGAGGTCAGCGCCGGCGCAGAAGGCCTTGTCTCCGGCTCCGCAGACGACCACAACCCGCACGTCGGAATCTGCCTTGGCCTCGGCGACCGCCGCTCGCAGACCTGAGATGACGCCCCACGAGAGAGCGTTGCGCCGATCGGGACGATTGATCGTGAGGGTGCGGACGCCGTCAGACGTCGAAATGAGCAGTTCGTCGGCCATCCCGCGGAACGATATCGGTCTACGCTCGCCCACCATGGCCGCCTTGCTGACGCTTCTAGCGATCGTGTGCGGCGTGGTGCTCGGCCTTGCGTATGGCGGGAACATCGACAACCTGAAGTCGTACCGCCCCCACCTGTGGCAGGCGCTCGCCGGGGGAATCGCGCTGCAACTTCTCATCGTGGTCGGCGGGCTGGATGGCGGTTGGGCGGTCGGCGTCGAATTGATCAGTTCGGTGGCGTTGCTGTGCTTCGCAGTCGCGAACATCCGGCTCGGCGGCATGGTGCTCGTCGTCGCCGGCTTGGCGCTCAACCTGATACCGACCTTGTTCGACTGGGGGATTCCGACGAGCCGCGACGCACTCGTCACCGCCGGCATCGTCGAGGATTCCGACCGCGGCGAGATCCGCCTGGAGGGGCCACGCCACGTCGCCACCGACGCCGACACATTCACCTGGATCGGAGAAACCATCGCCCTGCCGACGGGCCAGGTCATCTCGCCCGGTGATGCGCTCCTTCAGTTCGGCTACCTCCTCGTGACGGCTTCCCTCCTTCGTGGCCGAGTGCTCCGTCACACAGGTGGCAACAGTTATCGCTCCACGATCGCACCGCTCGGTCGTGGTCCCGCACCGCGGCGCGGCCCGGGGCTTCACCCCACGCGCCTCGACCCGCGTGGCCTCGGCACCCGACGCACCCGTCAGCCCCACATTCGCGTCGAGGATCGCGCCGACGAGGGCTACGACGACGCCGACGAGCTCGATGAGTTCGACGACTGAGGCGGCCCAGGTCGCGCGTGGCAAGCTGACGTCGTGAACGACACCGACGATCCGGTCCTTCTCCGCCGCGCCCAGGTCGCCAAGTGGAGCGCAACAGCCAAGCGCGTCGGCTACCTCGCCATCCTGCTGTCGATGATCGTGTTCGTGATCGGGTTCGTTACTGATTTCGGCCCCGTCATCACCAGCACGATCCTGATCTGCCTGGCGCTGTCGGCACTGCTGCTGATCCCCGCCCTCATCTTCGGGTACGGCGTGAAAGCCGCCGATCAGGAAGACGCCGGTCAGCCGTTCCGCTACTGACGAGGTGCCGAGGGGCGGTTCGATCAGGTGAACGGATCGATCGCCGACACGGACCAGCCGCCGGACGCGCTCGGCTCGAGGGTGACGTTAACCCCGCCCTGACCGTTTCCGAAGAAGCAGCTCGCTGTTCCGAACTCCCCCGAATCGCACCCGCGGTTCTTCGCAGCAGGCAGCGGTGGGGTCGCGAACAGCTTGTCGAGCTCCGCCGGCAACGCGAGGCCGAGCGAACCCGCGACAGCTCGATCACTGCCCGTCCACGCCGCGTAGACGGCTGCCCCGGCGTCCTTCGGTGTCGGGAACGATGCCAGCAACGGCAGCTCGGTCGTGGGCGGGAGTGTCACGGCAGTCGTCGGGACGATCTCAGAGGTTGGGGCGGTCGACGTCGACTCCGGACGCGACGACTCAGGCCCTGCCTCCGAGTCGCCACTGCAACCGGCGAGCGAGGCGGCGGCAGCGGCGAGCGCGACCACGAAGAACGCGAAGCGCGATGTGCGCTGTGGGTGCCGGGACGTCACGAAGACCACGCTACCGGCGACTCGACGCGTCGCCGACCAGGCGACCATGCGGAATCGGAGGGTCGAACACCCCTCTGGTACCTTCGAGACGTCTATGCGACTCCCAGCCGCCGAGCGTCGTGAACAGCTCCTCAGCGTTGCCATCACGGTGTTCGCCGAGAAGGGTTTCCACAACACGTCGATGAACGACGTCGCGGACGCTGCCGGGGTCACCAAGCCGGTGCTCTACCAGCACTTCGCCTCCAAGCGGGCGCTCTACCTCGAACTCCTCGCCGAGATCGGCGCCGAGCTTCGCGACACCATCGCCAAAGCGACGGCCGATGCGGCCGGGCCCCGCCAACAGATCAACCTCGGTTTCGTCGCCTATTTCGAGTTCGTCGCCGATCACGCCGACGCCTTCCGCGTGCTCTTCGGCGACAGCACGCGGCGCGACGAGGAGTTCGCGGACGAGGCTCGCCGAGTCGAGTCGTCGATCGCAGAGCTGGCCGCCGAGCACATCAACATCGAGGGCCTCTCGTGGGAGCGCCGGCTCCTGCTCGGCAACGGCATCGTCGGCCTCGCCGAGGGGTCCTGCCGCTACTGGCTCACCCACTCCGTCGAAGTGGACGCCACGACGCTCGCCGGCGAGGTCAGCCAGCTCGCGTGGGCCGGCCTCCGCGGCATCCGCTCGGCACCCTGACGGCCTCGGCCACCTCCGCTCACATGAGGGCCTCGGCCACCTCCGCTCAGGTTCGCTCGCTCCGCTCGCTTCTTACGCTGCGGTACCTCGGCACGGTTCGCTCGCTCCGCTCGCTTCTTACGCTCCGGTACCTCGGCACCCTGACGGCCTCGGCCACCTCCGCTCAGGCTCGCTCGCTTCTTACGCTCCGGTACCTCGGCACCCTGACGGCCTCGGCGGACTACTCCTTGAGGGCAACTGCGTTCGGAGTGACGTTCATCTTCGGCTCGTACGCCTCGGCGACGAGGTCCTCCTGCGCCAGGCCGGCGTAGTTGGAGCGCAACAGCGACCGACAGCTGTCACACGGGCCGTAGTAGGCCTCGGTGACGGTGGCAACGCATCGGGGACAGTCGAAGGTGAGCACGTCGGGGGCTGACATCGCCCCAGCATCGCGCTCAGCGCCCGGTCCGCGCGACGATGGAAACGTGACTCACGACGAACGACTCCAACCGATCCTCGCCGCGGTCAAGGAAGCGGCTCGGACGAAGGCACCGGCGCACATCGACAAGGGCGGGGTCCACCACGTCGTCCCGCTCCCCCAGGATCGTCGGTTCAGCAGCCGCTCGATCGACACTTCGACGCTGACCAACATCCTCCACATCGACCCTGACGCCCACACCTGCACCGCCGAGCCCGGCGTCACCTTCGAGACGCTGGTCCGGGCCACGCTCCCCCATGGTCTCGCCCCAGCGGTTGTACCCGAGCTCCGGGGCATCACCCTCGGAGGAGCCGTCGCCGGCTGCTCGGTCGAGTCGATGTCGTTTCGCTACGGTGGCTTCCACGACTCGTGCCTCGAATACGAGGTCGTAGGCGGCGACGGCACGGTGCACGTCCTGTCGCCCACCGAGTCCCCCGACCTGTTCCACCACGGCCACGGCAGCTACGGCACTCTCGGCATCCTCACCAAGCTCACGTTCCGGCTCGTCCCGGCCGGCAAGTACGTGGCGATGACGTACTCGCACTTCACCAGTGCACCGGAGTTCGAAGCCGCGCTCGCCGAGGCGTGCCGGCTCGACGTCGACCACGACCACGACCTGGTCGACGGCATCGTTCACAGCCCGAACCAACTCACCCTGTGTCTGGGCCGGTTCACCGACGATGCCGGTGACACCACCCCGTCGTCTTACGTCGGCGAGCACATCTACTACCGCTCGACCCAGAGGCGCCGCAGCGACCTGTTGACTGCCGAGGAGTACTTCTTCCGCTACGACGCCGAGTGCCACTGGCTCACCGCCACCGCTCCGCCTCTTCAGTGGCGGTGGGTGCGGCGACGCTTCGGCAAGTGGCTGCTCGGTTCCACCAACCTCATCAGCTGGTCG
>JAIBBP010000126.1 GCA_019694615.1 Microthrixaceae bacterium
ACCACGAACAGCGAAACAACCACAGCCCGGCACCATCACGACACCGAAATGACTCTCGACCCGCCCGCCAACTACCCGACAATGCCCGAACCGACCAGCCCGGACTTCTCACGAACGATCAGGGCTAGTAGCGGTCGCCGAACTCTCCCTTCCAGACCGCTTCGAGTTCGGCGGCGTCGTCGGGGCGGTGGTCGCTCATGGTGCTCCTTTGACGATGTGGACGATCTGGAGGGTTTGAGCGCGAACCGCCTGCAGGTACCGGCGCGCCGCTGGGAGGAGGGGCTCGGGGATGTCGTGGGTGAGGGTAGTGACCCCCACATCGTGCACCGCGACGTTCAGCGACGCCCGCGCCTCCCCGTCGATGATCAGGGTGAGGTTGCGGTTCGCTGGGGTGCCGGGTGATGCGGCGACGTCGAACCCGTCGAGCAGCGGTGCCCGCTCTTCCGGGCGGAGGGCCGTCAGGACGTCGGTCCAGGATTGGTCGGTGGCGCCGGCGGCCACCATGTCCCGCACGCGTTGCAGGTCCGCGGCGGTGTCGACCGTCCAGCGCAGGTGGCCCATCGGCGTATCGTGGACGACGGCAGCGAGCGAGTACGTATCGGGGCGGCGATAGACGAACGGGGTGACGTGCTCTCGCTCCGCGGGATCGGCGGCCTCGTCGATCGCGGCCGCGAGGGCTTCGGCGCGTACGACCTCGACGTCGAGGCCGTCGGGATGGGTGCGGATGATCGTGTTCGACGTGTAGTCGGCCCCGCCGTCGAGATGCCGAGCGATGATCTCGGCCACCAAGCCCGGATCGATCAACGGGCAGTCGGCGGTGAGGCGTACGACATGATCGGCAGGATGGTCCGACAGGGCCGCGCCGAACCTCCCGAGCACGTCGGCCTCCGAGGCGCGGACCACCGGCACCCCGATCGCCTCGGCACAGGCCGCGACGGGGTCGTCGGCGGGTCGATCGCTCGTCGCCAGAACCACCTCGACGTCTAGCGCGCCGAGGCGGCGGAGCATGAACGCCAGCAGCGGACTGCCGTCGACGTCCATCAACACCTTGCCGGGCAGGCGGGTCGAACCCATCCGCGCCTGCAACACACAGAGCACCGTCACGCGGACGCCCGGATCGCATCTGCCAACACCAGGCTCGGCACGGCGGACCCTCCCCCGTTGACGCCCGGATGCACCCCGGACGCGACGAGGCCCAGGAACGACGCCATCTCCGCAACGTAGGCGTCGTCGAGCGGATCGTGGAACACCTCGGTCGTCGTGCCGACCGACGACCTCACGGTCACTTCCTTCGTCGACCAGTCGTATCCCACCGTCGCCTCGCTGCCGATGACCTCGACCCCTCGCCGGTACTGCCGCGCCAGATAGTCGAGCTCGATCGTCACCGGGACACCCGCCGCCGTGCGGAGCACCGCGCGCACCATGTCCTCGACGTCTATCTCGAGGGGCCCTACGCTCCCGACGACGGCGCCGACGACTTCGAGCGGCTCCCCCACCATCCACACCGCGAGATCGAGTTCGTGGATTGCGTCGGCGAGGATCCCTCCGCCGAGGTCGGCACGCGCCGAGTACGACTGCCGATAGTCGACAGTTGGCCGCCAGTCCGGGAGCCATTGGCCGAACCAAAATCGGTAGGAGTGCGGTGTCCCGGCGCGTCCCCCGCGCAACAGTGCGGCGACGCGCTGGAGCGGAGCGTGGAATCGAAGGTTGTACCCGACCATCAGCCGGTCGCCAGCGGAGTCGGCCAGCTCGAACGCGGCCGCAGCGTCGGACGCCATCGGCTTCTCCACAAACACGGCGGCCCCGGTCGCCAAGGCGGCAGCGGCGTGCTCGGCGTGGAGCACCGTCGGGCTCGCGACCACCACACCCCCGAATCCGGGTGGGACCCGACCGTCGAACTCGACGTCGACGACGGTGACGTCGGCTCCCAACGCCCGCAGGTTGGTCGCGTGTCGACGGCCGATCGAACCTTGGCCGATCACAAGGATCCGGGGTGGGCTCACGGCGCGCGGAAGACGGCCTGCACCGGCGCGCCGACGAGACGCGACGAGACGTCGGCGTCGCCGACCAAGCCGGCGCACGCCCGCTCGAAGGAATCGAGTGTCCGTTGCACGTCGTCGTCGGTGTGGCTGGCGCTCACGAACATCGAGCCGTTGAACAGGATTTCGTCCTCGGCAAAGCACTGCTGGACCCAACTCTTGTCGACCAGCGTTGCGCGCCCCGGGAACCCGACGACGGCGCGCTGCGGCTCACCGCTGACCGTCACCCGACCGCCGACTCCGACCGCGTCGATGCGGTCGGCTAGCCCGGCCATAAGTCGGGATCCTCGATCCTCGATGTCGGCGAGAACGGTTCCGTCGGCTACGACGTCGAGCACGACCCGTGCTGCCGCCAGGGACAATGCCTCGCCACCGTGTGTTCCCGAGAAGAAGATCTCCTCGAACACCGCCATTCGCTCCCAGCCACCAGCGACCGCAGCGATGGGCATACCGTTACCGAGCGCCTTGCCGTAGCAGGAGAAGTCCGGTTCGACGCCGTATCGCTCACGGGCACCGCCACGGGCCACCCGGAATCCGACGATGATCTCATCGAATACGACCAGCGCGCCGTGGTCGTGGGCCAGGTCGACAACGGCCTGAAGGTAACCCGGCGACGGGACGTGCGCTCCGGAGGGCTCCAACACGACGGCCGCGACCGGTTGCGCAGCGGCGCCGAACGCCTCGGCAAGAGACTCGACGTCATCGAACGCAAAGGACGACGTGAGATCCTTGACCGCTCCGGGCACGCCGCGGTCGCGGGTGGTCGACCCAATGTACCAGTCGTGCCAACCGTGATAGCCGGCGACGAGCACAGCGTCGCGGCCGGTGATCGCCCGGCAGGCGCGGACGGCGGCGCTAACGGCGTCGGAACCGCTCTTGGCGAACCGCACCGCTTCCACCCCCGGACACATAGCGACGATGCGCTCAGCCACCTCGACCTCGAGTGGGTGCATAAGGGTGAACGTGATGCCGTCCCGGAGCTGATCGCGCACGGCGTCGTCGACGCGGGGATCTGTGTAGCCCAGCAGCACGGGGCCGAGCGCCATCGGATAGTCGACGTACTCGTTGCCGTCGACGTCCCAAACATGGGCGCCACGGCCGCGCTGTAGGAAGATTGGAGTGGCACCTTGGACGAACTGGGTCGGGCTCTTTGAGAGGGTTTGCGTCCCCAGCGGGATAACCCGCTGGGCCCGCTCCCACCAGTCGTCGGAGTGGGCGAGCGGGCGGTTCACACCACCTCCCGCACCAGGTCGATCACCGTCGCCTGCTCGGCATCGGACAACGCCGGAAACATCGGGAGCGAGATGCAACGCCGGAACGCCCGATCGGTCTCGGGAAACTCCGCGGCGGTCCCATGGCCGGCGAACGACGAGAACTCGTAGGTGGGCACGTAGTGCACCTGGACGCCGACCCCACGATCCCGGAGCTCACCGAACACACGATCGCGGTCAGCGACGAGGATCGGGAAGAGGTGGTGCGCGTGCCGAGCACCCTCAGGGGCCGTCGGGGGCAGCTCGATGCGGCCGTCGTTCCCGAACGCGTCACGATAGACCTGCGCTATCTCGTTGCGCCGGTGGACGAACTGCTCGAGCTTCCGGAGTTGGCTCGTGCCGAGCGCCGCCTGCATGTCGGTCAGGCGGTAGTTGTACCCGAGCTCGCGAATGTCGTACTGCCAGAATGGCGAGCCGGACGACTTGGAGATGCCGTGGTGCCGGAACCGCCGCAGCGCTCCCGCCAGATCGGCCGAGTTCGTGGTCACCGCGCCGCCTTCACCCGTCGTGACCGTCTTGACGGGGTGAAAGGAGAAACATGTCATGTCGCTACGAGCGCAATTCCCCACATGACCGTCCGGCGTGAGCGCGCCGATGGCGTGGGCGGCGTCCTCGATGACGACCCGGGGCCGGCGGGAGAGCTTTGTCAGGTCGACGGGAAGCCCGGCGTAGTGCACCGCCACCAGCGCGTCGATGTCGTCGGGCACGGCGGATACGTCGAGATTGAGGGTATCGGGATCGATGTCCACGAACCGCACGTCGGCACCGACGTACCGGGCACAGTTGGCACTGGCGGCGAACGACAACGGCGTTGTTGCAACGACGTCCCCCGGCCCCAGGCCTGCGACCGCCACCGCCGCGTGCAGCGCCGCCGTGCCGTTGGCGAAGGCGACGGCGTGGCGGGCTCCGGTGGTCGCGCCGAGTGCCGCTTCGAACTCCTCCACGGCCGGCCCTTGGGTGAGGAAGTCGGATCGCATCACCGCGACGACCGCGGCGATGTCGTCCTCGTCGATCGACTGGCGACCGTACGGGATCATGCCAGGAGTGCTCGCAACTCGTCCGCGTTCAGCCATTCGTCGTTTGTGTCGCTGACGTAGGCGAACCCATCGGCGAGCGGCGAAGCGTCACCCCAACGGCTCTCCGATGCCCACCATGGGTGCTCTGGAAGAACTACGTATACGCCGTTGGCGTCCACGGAGTGACGGGCCTCGTCCGCCGTCAGCAGCGACTCGTGAAGCTTCTCCCCTGGCCGGATGCCAACGATGTCCGTCGGCATCCCGGGTGCCATCGCCTCGGCGAGATCGGTCACCTTCATGGAGGGGATCTTGGGAACGAAGACCTCCCCGCCCTCGGTGTGCTGTAGCGCGAACAACACCAAGTCGACGGCGCCGTCGAGCGTGATCCAGAAGCGGGTCATCCGCTCGTCGGTGATGGTGAGACGACCGTTCGCCATCTGCTCGCGGAACACAGGCACGACCGAACCGCGCGAGCCGACGACGTTGCCGTAGCGGACGCAACCCACCTTCGCGCCAGTGCCCGACGCGTAG
>JAIBBP010000234.1 GCA_019694615.1 Microthrixaceae bacterium
CGCTGATCGAGCACTTCGATGGTGCGGGCGTGCAAACCGCCAGCCCGCGACCCGTTGAACTCCTCGGTCGTTCGCCGCTCGACGACGACGACATCGACGCCTGCCAACTTCAACTCTGCCGCCAGCATCAGCCCCGTCGGGCCACCTCCGACAACCAGCACTTCGTGTTCTGCCATTCACCACTCCTCGGTTGCGATGCCGACTTCTCGACGCGGACCCCGCCATCCTCAGCACGTCGGAGGTCCTTGCGGCACGCCCCCTCCGGCGCGTTACGCTTCGTGTGGCAGGGGAACCGGCGTCGGCCAGCGACACGATCGCTGCGGCGCGACGATGTTGGGATGAGGCGTTCCAACGCAGTCCGTCACCTCGTCGAGATGTCCGAGGTCGCCACCGAGAAGCTCGACCTTCGCAACACCGACTTCGGGTGGGCGCTCGAGGAACTGTGGGTAACGGCCGATCTGCTCAGCCTCGCCGACACCATGGAATCAGGATCCGTGGTCCTCGTCCTCGACCTCCCGACGACCGAACTTCCGTGGGCCGCCCTTCACCCGGTCGGTGAGTGGATCGGCGAGATCCTTCGGCTCGGGAAGCGCCCGCTGGAGTGGTGTTACCGACCCCTCGCGTGGCCGGCGTGGAACCACGAGCACCGCCGCGTCGCCCGCTTCTGGTCGGCGACCGACGGCCTCGACGCCAAGGCGATCGAAGCGCTGCAGTTGCGCCGGCTCGACCGGGTCGCGGTCGTCGAGCCGTCGACCGAACAGCTCGTCGCGCAGCTAAACGAGGAACTTCCGGTGTCTCGGCGACATCTCAAGACCATCGTCGACCGCTACTGGGACCACAACTGGCGCCGAGCGCTTAGAGGACACATCTCGCCGGAGGACCACCTCTGGCGAGCGGCGAGCGCGGTGGAGGACATGCTCTCGACGCTCGACGAGCTGACCAACCCTGAACCTTTCTGCCCAACCTGAGTCGGGCCGGGGATACGACCGACATGAGGCTTCACTTGGGGACGAGACTGTCGCAGTGGCCGCCTCGTTTCACTCCGACCGGAGTTGGCACTTCGACGTACCGCCCGACCAACTCTGGGAGCGAGTCAACGCAACGAGCGAGTACCCATCGTGGTGGCCGTGGCTACACGAATTCGACGGCACCGGCCCAATCACCGAGGGCAGTCGCTGGTCGTGTGCTGTTTCCCCGCCCCTCCCCTACACGGTGCGGTTCGTCATCGAGTTCCGCCGCGTGTTCGTCGGCCGGGCGGTGGAGTCGGAGATCAGCGGTGACATCGCCGGGTGGGCCCGCCTGACGATCGACGACCGGCCCGACGGCTCAAGCGCACGGCTCGAATCAGCCCTCCACCCCACCAACCTCCTGCTGCGCGGCGTCGGGTCCCTCGCCCGACCGTTGATCGAATTCGGCCACGACTGGATCCTCGACGAGGGGCGCCGTCAGTTCGTGACCCGCGCCTTCCACGACTGATCGCCCGTCGCCGCCAACTGTGAGTTCACGGCAGTTCCTCGGCCAACCCGAGGAGTAGCCCCGCTGGTCCGCGCACATAGCAGAGGCGGTAGGCGTCCTCGTACCGGACGACTTCGCTACTGACCAACTCGGCCCCGTGCCTCGCCAGTCTGGTGAGCGTCTCGTCCAGATCGTCAACGGAGAACATCACGCGCAGGTACCCGACCTACCGCCAGGGCACCGACACAGCGCGGAAGAACTCCCATTGCTCAGCGCTCCAAGCCGGCGCTTGGGCGGCCAGCCGATCCGCGTATCCCGTCCAGTCGAAGTCTCCGCGCTGTGCCCACGCTCTCTCGGCGACGCCGGCCAACCGCGGTTGAAGCGCGAACTGGAGGTCCTCGAACGACGCTACGGTTTCACACCAGATCGCGGCCTCGATGCCGGCGACCTGATCGTCGGATGTCAAGCCGTCGAGCAAGGAGATCGGATCCCAGTCGACCGACGAGCGCACGGTATTGCCCGCCCATCACCCCCGGCCCAGCTTCACGCTCGACGACACCACGTTCCACTTTCTCGACGCGACTCCGGCCGAGGCCCTCGCTGTCGCTCGCGACGCGGCCGACGGCAAGGATGTGCGGCTCGGCGGTGGAGTACACACGGTGCGAGAGTTCCTCGACGCCGATCTCGTCGACACCATCCATGTCGCGATGGCACCGATCGAACTCGGCCGGGGTGAACGGCTTTGGGACTCGCCGGAGGAGCTGACGACCCGTTTCCACCTGGAGACGGTCGCCAGCCCCAACAGCGGGATCATTCACCATCTCTTATGGCGCCGCTGACCTGCGCTTCGACGGGAATGGAACCCGCCTCATCCCGCCTCAGCGCGCTTGGCGAAGGTGCTCGACCATCTGGTCCACAACAGTGCCCCAACCTTCGTGGAACCCCATCTCCTCGTGCTGCTTGGCACCCTCGGGGTCCTGGTGGATTGCGATGGCACGGTACTGGCAGCCACCCGAGCCGTTGGGCACGAGCTCCAGAATGGCGGTGAAGGGCATTGGATCGGATTGCGGGCGGAAGCCTGTCGTGAGGGCGGAGGTCCACACGAGCCGTTCGTTGGGCACGATCTCCAAGTAGCAGCCGGTGCTGTCGAACATCTCGGCACCCTCGGGGTCGTTCATCACGGTGCGGAACCCACCGCCGGGCCGAAGGTCGATCTCGACGAGCGGAACCGAGAACGGGCGCGGAGCGAACCACTGCTTCAGCGACTCCGGGGTGGTCCACGCGGCGAAGACCGCTTCTGGCGACACCGGAACGTCTCGAACCAGTTCGAGATCGAGGTCGGGGTTGATGGCGTGGGGGTTGAAGGTCATGTCTGCTCCTGTTGTTTGACGAGAAATGTGTCGAGTTGATCGAGCCGTTGCTCCCAGAGGCGCCGCTGGTCGGCGAGCCAACCTTGCGCAGCGTCGAGGCCTGCGGCGGACAAGCGGTACGTCCGAATGCGTCCCGCCTTCGACGACGTGACCAGGCCCGCTCGCTCCAGCACGCCGAGGTGCTGGGTGAACGACGGAAGCGCCATCGAGAACGGTTCCGCCAGGTCCGACGTCGACGCCGGACCCGAGACGAGCCGCTCGATCACCTTGCGCCGTGTCGGATCGGCCAACGCCTTGAAGACCTCGTCGACTCGATCCGAATACTTAGGCACAGACATAAGTATTCCCGATCTCAACAGTTAGGTCAACCCCTAACTATCGCCGCACTCGGCACATACACGAGCTCGGCGAACACCATGCACGACTGTTCCAATCTTGAAGGTTTCTTACGTGGCTCACGCGTTCCGCTTGAAGTGCACCGTCAACGTGACGGCATGAACTCTCGACACATCGTCACCCACCGCCCCCACGTACCTCACGGCATCCGAAAGGCGACGGCCTCGCTGCTGATCGCGGCGCTCGTCGCCACTGGCTGCTCCCAGGCGTCGAGCGACGCCGCGAGCGGAGCGACGGTCGCCACGACGAGCGCGTCGACCTCAGCGTCATCGACAGCGACCTCGACCAGCGCTGCGTCCGGGCTGCCGTCGACGACGACCGCGGCGACGTCTGGGGACGACACAACCACCACCGTCGACACCGTCGTTGCCACGACAGCGGCAGCCGAAGCCTTCCTCGCCACGCTCTCGGATGAGCAGCGGGAAGCCGTCCTGTACGACTTCGACGACGAGACCAAGACCACTTCTTGGTCGAACTTCCCGGTCACCTTCGTCGACCGTGCCGGTCTCAACGTGAACGATCTGACGTCCGAACAGCAGGCTGCCGCGCTGGAGGTCCTGGCCGCCCTCCTCAGCGACGCGGGCTACGCAACTGCCACCGGGATCATGGCCGGCGACGCCTTCCTCCTCGAGAACAGCCCGGGCGCCGAATCGTCGTTCGGCCAGTACTACATCGCGTTCTTCGGTGAGCCGTCGGAGTCCGCCTCCTGGGCGCTCCAGTTCGGAGGGCACCACCTCGGCATCAACGCCACGATGGACGGCTCCGATGGCTCGATCACGTTTGCACCCACCCACCTCGGCTCGCAGCCAGCGGTCTTCACCGACAGCTCGGGCACCGAGGTGCAGCCCCTCGCCGGAATGTATGAGGCGGCGTTCGCCTTCTACGACAGCCTCACCGAAGCCCAGCGCTCCGCCCTGTACCAGGGCGAGGAGGTCAGCGACCTCTCGTGCGCACCGGGGGGAACGTGTTCGTTTCCGACAGGTGTCGGCCTCGCCGGTGCCGACCTGACCGACGCTCAGAAACAACTGTTGCTCGACGTGATCGCCAACTGGGTCGGCATGTCCGACGCGGAGACCACCGCTTCCGCACTCGCCGAGATCGAGGCGACGCTGGACGAGACCTACATCAACTGGTCGGGAGCGACGGTCTACGACATGACCGAGGGGTCGGGCATCCATTTCCAGATCTCGGGACCCAACGTGTACGTCGAGTTCTCCAACCAGCAGTCATCGGCCGGGTCAGACGTCGACGGCTACCTCACCTCGGGCTGGGGTCACATCCACACGATCTACCGTGACCCAACGAGCGACTACGCCGGAAGCGCCACCCAACAGGCATCGTCTGGGCCCGGAGGCGGGAGTGGCGGTGCTCCTCGACGCTGAACGGCTGACCACTTCGGATCCTCGGTCGTGGCAAGACGGCCTCTATCTCGGCCCAGCTCCAGACGAACACATCGGCAAGGGCTTTGACGATCGAGGTGTACCTTCACCAGGAGGCCACCAACCCTGATCTTTCACGAGACGAGATGACGCGAGGGACCTGAGACGCGACAAGTGCCCATCCGATGGGCTTGTCTGGTGATTGCGACATCGCCAGAGGGCCGATCGAAGGAGCACTTGACAGGTGAACG
>JAIBBP010000236.1 GCA_019694615.1 Microthrixaceae bacterium
CCGGCGATGTGGTAGGGCGGCACGCTCACCAGCGCCGCCTCGGCGGGATCGGCGCCGCTCAACTCCACGGTGGTGACGACATAGGAGCCGAGGTGCAGGTGTCGAAGCACCGCTGCCTTGGGCTCGCCGGTCGTTCCGCTCGTGTAGAGCAGGACCGCGACACCGTCGGGATCGCCGTCGGATTCCGGAGCGTCATCGGCGACCTCGCGCTCACCGGAGGCGATGGCGAGGAGTTCGTCGCGGGAGATCAGCTCGATGCCGTCGATGCCGCCGATCCGGTCCGACACGCCTTCACCCACCACCACGACGGCCGGAGCGATGCGTTCGACCAGTCGACGAAGCTGGTCGTCGGGAAGGCGGTAGTTGATCGGCACGAACGGTCGCCCGGCGATCGCCGCTCCGAACAAGGTCAGCGGGACCGCGGCGGAGTTCAGGTCGACGAGCCCGACGTGATCGACCGATCGGTGGCTGACCGCAGTGGCGACCCGACGTGCTCCTTCGGCGAGCGCGTCGAACGACAGCCCGCCGTCGCGCGACCCGACGGCGACGCGTTCGCCGTGCGTGGCCGTCGCCATCGTGAGGATCAGGTCGAGGTGCACGAAGGCTCCGTGAAGGGTCGTCTAGTCCGAGGACGGCAGCGGCTTCGCGCCTTTGACGACGAGATCGGTGTCGCCCACCGACAACGACCCGTCACCGGCTTTCGAACACAGGATCTCGAGTTCCGCCTCGTCGGTGTACCGCTTGCCGATCAGCGAACCGGCCGAGTGAGCTGCCGACAACTCGGCACCGTCGGGCGCTTCCTCGTCGGGACGGAGCACCGCGGCGCCGCCGCAACGAAGGTCCACAGCGTCGCCGGATGCCTTCACCACGACAATCTCGGTGCTACACACTGCGGAGCGGAACCGGTCACCCGGCTTGAGCTCGATGGCCACGCTGTCCCCCTGACTGGCACTACTTGACTGGCACTGCTGACTGGCACTGCTTGGGCGTCCTCCCGCCACGTGCGGCGACGTTACTGTCAGTCCACCGACTCAACGTCGGGAGGGAAAGACCACGTCGGCGTTACGTCCCGACTGCCGGAACAGCCCCGTCGACGCGGACGAGGCTGTCGGGACATGGTCTGGGGACCGAGAAGGGGGACCAATGAGCGAACTGCCGACCATTAGGCCGGAGTCGAGGATGTTGATCGACGGAAGGCTCGTCGAGGCGCGCGACGGCGCGACGTTCGAGGTGATCAACCCGGCGAACCAAGCGGTGGTCGGCAGCGTCGCCGATGCAACCGCCGACGACATGGGCGCAGCGATCGACGCGGCACGGCGGGCGTTCGACGAGACGACGTGGTCGACCGACCGCGAACTCCGCAAGCAGTGCCTGATGCAGCTCCAGGACGCCCTCGACCGCGAGGTCGAAGAGATGCGCGAACAGCTCATCCAGGAGGCTGGTGCCCCGAGGATGCTGACGGCGAGCGCTCAGCTCGACACGCCTCTCGCTGACGCCATCCGCTACCCCGTGAAGCTCATCGACGAGTACGCGTGGGAGGTCGATCTCGGTGAGGCGGTCAACATCCAGGGCAACCTCGACCACCGCAAGGTCGTCAGCATGGCTGCCGGCGTCGTAGGTGCGATCACCCCGTGGAACTTCCCGTTCGAGGTGACGATCAACAAGCTCGCTCAGGCACTCGCCACCGGCAACACGATGGTGCTCAAGCCGGCGCCGGACACACCGCTCAACGCAACGCTGCTCGGCCGCATCATCGCCGAGCAGACCGACATCCCGCCCGGGGTGGTCAACATCGTTCCGTCATCGGACCACCTCCGCGGTGAGGACCTGACCTTGTCTCCCAAGGTCGACCTCATCTCATTCACCGGTTCCACCGCCGTCGGACAGCGGATCATGGAGAAGGGCGCGGCCACCCTCAAGCGGCTCTTCCTGGAGCTGGGCGGCAAGTCCGCGACCGTGGTGTTGGACGACGCCGACCTGATCGTCGCGTCGTTCATGGGCCTCGCCGTCTGTACGCACGGCGGACAGGGCTGTGCCATCCCCACCCGCATGCTGTTGCCGCGCAGCCGGTACGACGAAGGCATCGAGGCGCTCGTCTCGATGATGCAGAACGTCCCCTACGGCGACCCCCAACGTGGTGACGTGCTGCAAGGCCCGCAGATCTCCGAGAAGCAGCGCCAGCGGGTCCTCGGCTATATCCAAAATGGCCAGGAGGAGGGCGCCCGCCTCGTACTCGGAGGCGGAGTGCCGAAGGGCGAAGAGTTCGACCGTGGCTTCTACGTCGAGCCGACCTTGTTCGCCGATGTCGACAACTCGATGACCATCGCTCAGGAGGAGATCTTCGGGCCGGTGCTCGTCGTGATCCCCTTCGACGACGACGACGACGCGGTTCGCATCGCGAACGAGAGCCGCTACGGCCTCGGCGGTGGGGTGATGGCCGGGAGCCACGAACGTGCAATGGCGGTCGCTGACCGGATCCGCACGGGCATGCTGAGCATCAACGGCGGCGCCCCCTACGGTGCCGACCTTCCGTTCGGCGGCTTCAAGTACTCCGGCATCGGTCGCCAGAACGGAACGTCCGGGTTCGATCAGTACCTCGAGCGCAAGTCCTACGCATGGCCGGCGACATGACCTCCACCGCCCCCGCCGACCTCTACTACGACCCGTTCGATTTCGAGATCGACGACGATCCGTACCCGATCTGGCACCGGTTACGCGAGGAGGCGCCGCTCTACTACAACGAGCGGTTCGACTTCTTTGCGTTGAGCCGCTTCGCCGACGTCGAGGAGGGCCTCAAGGACTGGCGCACCTTCAGCTCGGCGAAAGGCACGCTGCTCGAGATCATCAAGGCCGACATCACACTCCCGCCGGGCACGTTCATCTTCGAGGACCCGCCGGCCCACGACCTGCACCGCGGCTTGATGTCGCGGGTGTTCACCCCACGACGGATGGCGGCGATCGAGCCCGAGATCCGGGCGTTCTGCGCTCGCAGCCTCGACCCGCTCGTGGGCTCCGGCGGGTTCGACGTCATCGCCGACCTCGGCGCACAGGTCCCGATGCGCACCATCGGCATGCTGCTGGGCATCCCCGACTCCGACCAGGTCGCGCTGCGCGACCGAATCGACGACGGCCTCAAGCTCGCCGACGGCAGCGACATGCCGACGATCAGCGCGGACTTCGGCGCGTTGGGCCAGGGCACGCTGTTCGAGGAGTACATCGACTACCGCTACAAGCACCCCGGCGACGACCTGATGACCGATCTCATCACCGCCGAGTACACCGATGTCGAGGGCAACGTCCGGCGTCTCACCCGCGGCGAAGCGCTCAACTACATCAACCTCGTCGCCGCCGCCGGCAACGAGACCACCAACCGGCTGATCGGCTGGACCACCCGTCTGCTGGGACTCCACCCCGAAGAGCGCCGTGCTGTCCACGGCGACCGATCACTGATCAACAACACGATCGAGGAAGTGTTGCGCTACGAGTCACCGTCACCGGTCCAGGCTCGCTACGTGACGACCGACGTCGAACTGCACGGCACGACCGTGCCGGAGGGCTCGGCGATCCTCATGCTCAACGGGTCGGCCAATCGGGACGGCCGGGTGTTCGAGGATCCGGACCGCTTCGACGTGCGCCGCAACATCGCCCACCACCTTGCGTTCGGCTATGGGATCCACTTCTGCCTCGGCGCTGCGCTTGCCCGTATCGAAGGCCGGGTCATGCTCGACGAGATGCTCAACCGTTTCCCTGATTGGGAGCTGGACGAGGAACGTGCCGTTCGGGGGCGGACGACGACAGTTCGCGGCTGGGAGACCATGCCGATCCTCGTCCCGTGACGAGCGTCCCGCACAAGGAGCCGATCCATGCCTGAAGCAGTCATCGTCGCGACCGCCCGCACCCCGATCGGCACGGCGTTCAAAGGCACGCTTCGAGACGTCGATCCCTACGATCTCGCCGTCCACGCCGTGTCGAACGTCGTCGCACGTGCCGGCCTCGATCCGGCGGTCTACGACGACGTCGTGTTGGGGGAGTCGCGCTACGGGGGCGGTGACATCGCCCGCTACGCGGCGATCGAGGCAGGCCTCGTCGACGTCGCCGGGCTCGCCCACAACCGCCACTGCGCGTCGGGCCTTGCCGCTGTCACCACGGCTGCTGCCGGAATCCGTGCGGGGATGGACCGTGCCGTCATCGCCGGTGGCGTCGAATCCAGCTCCACCGCTCCTCGCCAACACCGTCGGGTTCCCGGCACCGACGAGTGGGATGCATGGTCGCCGCCGACCCACCGCGACACCCCCGATGCTCCGAACATGGACATGACGATCACCGTCGGCTGGAACGCCGCGGTCGAAGCGGACGTGACCCGCGAGGAGATGGACGCCTGGGCGTTTCGGTCCCACCAGCGTGCCGTGGCGGCGATCGACGCCGGCGCCTTCACCGACGAGATCGCACCCATCGACGTCACACGGAGAGACGGGACCGTCACGACCTTCGCCGTCGACGAGCATCCCCGCCGCGACTCCAGCTTGGAGAAGCTGGCCGGGCTCAAGCCGATCCACCCCGAGATCGAGGGGTTCAGCATCACTGCCGGGAACTCGTGCGGTGCCAACGACGGCGGGGCTGCACTCGTTGTCGTCGATGACGCCCTCGCCACGGCCGAGGGCCTCGCCACGCTCGGGGTCGTCCGGGCGTGGGCGTCGGCCGGCGTCGAGCCGTCCCGCACCGGGCTCGCCCCCACGGTTGCCATCCCCAAGGCGCTGGATCGCGCCGGACTGTCGGTTGGCGACATCGCCCTGTGGGAGATCAACGAGGC
>JAIBBP010000267.1 GCA_019694615.1 Microthrixaceae bacterium
CTCCGCTCAGGCTCGGTCGCTCCGCTCCCTGCTTCCGCTTCGGTACCTCGGCATCCTCTCATGGCCTCGGCCACCTCCGCTCAGGCTCGGTCGCTCCGCTCCCTGCTTCCGCTTCGGTACCTCGGCATCCTCTCATGGCCTCGGCCACCTCCGCTCAGGCTCGGTCGCTCCGCTCCCTGCTTCCGCTTCGGTACCTCGGCAAATCCTTGTTCGATACGACTTAGTCGAACTCGGTCCAGGTGTGGACCTCACCGACCACCTCATGGTCGCCCGCCCACACGAAACGGGAGACCTCATCGGCGATCTTCTCGCACTGGCGGGCATCGGCGCTGACAATTGCGACACCAATGCTCGCCTCGCGGTGAGCCTCGACGTCGCCGACCTCTGCGACAGACAGGTGAAACCGATGGCGGATGGCGTCCACCACCGGCCGCACATGTGACCGTCGCTCCTTCAGCGTGTGAGCCGAGGGAAACCTCAGCTCGAAGCGGATCGCTAGGACGTGCACGGCGAACTGGCGTCTAGGTGCGCGGCACCTCGACGAGGTCGAACGTCTCGATGATGTCGCCATCGCGAAGGTCCTGGTAGTCGCTGAGACCGATGCCGCATTCGTAGCCTGCGGCCACCTCGGCGACGTCGTCCTTGAACCGACGCAGCGAGCGAACCTCACCCTTCCAGATGATGGTGCCCTCGCGGATGAACCGGACCTTGGAGTTGCGTGAGATCTTGCCGTTGAGCACGTAGCAACCGGCGATCTTGCCGATCTTCGGCACGGAGAAGATCTCGCGCACCTCGGCATCGCCGGTGACGACCTCCTCGAACTCCGGCGCCAACATGCCGACCATCGCGGCCTCGACGTCCTCGAGGAGCTTGTAGATGACCTCGTAGGTGCGGATCTCGACGCCTTCGGAGTCGGCGAACTCGCGAACCCGACGATCGGGACGAACGTTGAAGCCGATGACCGTGGCCTCCGACGTCTCGGCGAGCTGGATGTCGGACTCGGTGATGCCACCGACGCCTCGCAACACGAAGCCGATCTTGACCTCGGGGCGCTCCAGCTTCTTGAGAGACTCGATGAGCGCCTCGAGCGAACCACTGGTGTCGGCCTTCACGATCATGTTCAGGGTGGCGGACTCGCCGCGCTGGATCTGATCGAAGATGTCCTCCAGCTTGGCGCCACCCGACATCACGCTGGAGTCGCGGCCCCGACGGGCGTCACGCTGCCAGTGCTCGCGGGTCTCGGCGACCGACTTGGCAGTGCGCTCGTTGGGGGCGACCACGAAGTCGTCACCGGAATCGGCGACATCGGACAGGCCGAGCACGCGAACCGGCGTGGACGGACCCGCTTCTTTCACCTGCTCACCATGATCGTTGATGAGCGCACGGATCCGACCCCAGGCTGGGCCGGCGACCAACGGATCGCCGACCTTGAGCGTGCCGCGCTGCACCAGCACGGTGGCGACCGGACCACGCCCTACGTCGAGGTGCGACTCAAGCACCACACCGGTGGCTCGACCTGTGGGGTTGGCACGCAGATCCTCGACCTCGGCGACCAGCAGGAGGCTGTCGAGGAGCTCGTCGATGCCGATCTCCTGCAACGCCGACACCTGGCAGACGACCGTGTCGCCGCCCCATGCCTCGGGCACGAGGCCGTGCTCGGCGATCTGGCTGAGCACCTTGTCGACATCGGCGCCTTCGCGGTCGATCTTGTTGACCGCCACCACGATCGGGACGTCGGCCGCCTTGGCGTGCTGAATGGCCTCGACCGTCTGCGGCATCACACCGTCGTCGGCTGCGACGACGAGGATGACGATGTCGGTCGCCTCGGCGCCACGAGCGCGCATGGCCGTGAACGCCTCGTGACCCGGGGTGTCGAGGAACGTGATCGGATGACCGTTCTTCACCACCTGATAGGCGCCGATGTGCTGGGTGATGCCACCCGCCTCGCCCGCGACGACGTTGGCGTTTCGGATCCGGTCGAGCAGCTTCGTCTTGCCGTGATCGACGTGACCCATGACGGTGATGACCGGAGCACGGTGGGGGTACTCGGAGAGATCGTCCTCGTCGTCCTCGGGGATGTCGAGAACCTTCTGGAGCTCGACCTCCTGCTCCTGGCCAGGGTCGACCAGCGAGATCTCCGCACCGATCTCCTCCGCGAAGAGCTCGATCATCTCGTCGCTCAGCGACTGCGTGGCCGTGACCATCTCGCCGTTGGTGAGCAGGAAGCGCACCACGTCCGCGGCGGTCCGGTTGAGCTTCGGAGCCAGGGTCTGCGGGGTCGAGTTGCGCTCAATGACCACCACACCCTCGGGCACAGCTGCGTCCTGAGGGGTGTAGCTCGGCATGCCCATCGGCTGGAGCTCATCACGGTTGCGACGGCGACGGCCCTTACGACGCGGGGGGCGTTGCGGACCGCCAGGACGGCCACCACCACCGGGACGGCCACCGCCGGGACCACCACCCGGGCCACCGCCGGGACCGCCGAACGGGCGACCGCCGGGGCCTCCGGAGGGTCCTCCACCCGGACCGCTCGGCCGCGGCCCGCTGCGATAGCCGCCGGGCGTCGCGGCGCCACCGGGCCGCGGGCCGGCGTTGCGACCTGGAGGCATCATCGGGCCGCGACCTCCGGCGCCAGGCGGCGGAGGAATGGGCTTGCCGGTTCGCGACATAGGCGGGCCGGGGGGCGGCGGAATCGCCTTGCCGCTGCGTGACATGGGCGGACCCGGTGGGGGCATCGGCGGTCCGCCGGGCGCTCCGAGGGGAGGACGAGCACCCTCCGGTACCGGGCGGGACCCCGGAGCAGCGCCCGGAGGCGCGAGCCGGGCTGCAGGCGCAGCAGCGGGCTGTTGCGACTCGGGCCGCGGGGGCGCGGCGGGCTTGTTGGAGATGACCCGGCCACCCATCGGCGGACGAGGCGCCTCGATCTCGACCACCGGAGCCGACACAGCTGGCTGATCGGAGCCGGCCTGCGCCGCCGGAGCGTCGACTGCGGGCGTTGGCACCTCAGCGGGCGCAGCAACAGGCGGTGGCGCTGACGTCTCGGGAGCGGCGGTATCGGCGGATGGTTCGACGACGGGCGGCGTAGCTTCGGGAGCGGGTGACTCCGTCTCCGCCTTGGCCGCCGACGCCTTCTTCGCTGCAGCCTTCTTGACCGGCTTCGGCTCCTCGGGCTGCTGATCGCGAGTCAGCCCCTCACGTTCGGCCTTACGCCGGACACGGTCTGCCTGCGCGTCGATGATGCTCGACGAGTGGCTCTTGACGCCGATACCGAGCGTCTCGCACAGGTCGAGGGTCTCCTTGTTGGTCATCCCGAGCTCCCGCGCGAGCTCGTACACACGGAGTTTTGCTGCCAAAGTCTGGTCTCTGTTCTGCTCTCATTCCGGGCCGACTGAGCATCGGTGCCGGTGGTGCACACCCGTCCGCCTCAACGGGCGCGGCCTGCGGGTCATCATCTTTTCACGAACGAGCGCCCTGGGAAAACGCGCTTCCCGTCACGATCGCCGCTCGGAGTGCTTCGATCGCCTCCGAGCCCACTTCACATCTGAGTGCGCGAGGCAGAGCCTTGCGCTTCACGGCGGTCTCGACACACGTCGTTTCGGGGCACAACCACGCCCCTCGACCACCGGCGGTCCGGTCGGTGCTGAGCCGACCGTCGTGCATCGACACACGGACCATGGCCGACTGGGCCTGGGCCGTGCGACACCCGATGCAGGTTCGGACCGGTGCTATGCCGCTCCTCCCTCCGAGTCATCGGCAGCAGCGCTCCTGATGGCCTCATCAACTGCCGCCTCCTCGACCTCGGCATCCTCGGTGCCAACCGAGTCGGTGGTCTCCGCCGACGACGGCGCTTCGCTGGACTCGGTTGTCTCGTCGGACTCGTCGGTGCCAGTCGTCGCTGCCGAATCGGAACCGCCGTCGCCGCTCTGCCACTGCTCCGCCGAGATCGCCGGGCCGCCGTCAGCGGGCTGCCAGAGCTGCTCGCCCGTCTCGGGGTCGGTGATCCACTCACCCTCGGCCCACGCCTCGCCCGACTCCTCCTCCGCGAGCTGCGTCTCGCTCTTGATGTCGACCCGAAGCCCGACCAGACGATGGGCCAGGCGGGCGTTCTGGCCCTCCTTGCCGATCGCCAGAGAGAGCTGATAGTCGGGCACGATCACCTCGGCGGTGCTGGTCGCCTCGTCGATGCGCACCTCGGTCACCTTCGCCGGCGCCAGCGCCTTCATGACGAACTCGGGCAGATCCTCGGTGAACGGCACGATGTCGATCTTCTCGCCGTTCAACTCGTTCACGACCATCCGCACCCGACCGCCGCGGGCTCCCACGCACGCGCCAACGGGATCGATGTTGGAGTCGTTGGAGTAGACGGCGATCTTCGTGCGCTGCCCGGGTTCGCGGGCGCAGGCCTTGATCTCGACGATGCCGTCGGCGATCTCGGGGACCTCGAGCTCGAAGAGGCGCTGGATCAGGCCCGGGTGGGTGCGGGACACGACGATCTGCGGACCCTTCGCCGTGCGGCGCACTTCGACGATGTATGCCTTGACCCGTTGGCCCGGCTGTGGACGGTCGTAGGGCACCTGTTCGGACTGCGGCATCAACGCCTCGGCCTTGCCCAGGTCGAGCAGCGTGTAGCGGGCGTCGCTCTGCTGGATGATGCCGGTGACGATGTCGCCCTCACGGCCCGAGTACTCCTCGTACTTGAGCTCACGTTCCGCCTCGCGGATGCGTTGGCCCATCACCTGCTTGGCTGCCTGCGCAGCGATCCGACCGAAGTCGGTCGGCGTCACGTCGAACTCCTCGCCGATCGGTTCGAGATCCTCGTCGAGCTCCTGGCTCATCACGCGGAACTCGCCGGTGTCGGGATTGATGACGACCCACGCGTAGTCGCGGGCGCCGGGCATCTTCTTGTAGGCCGACTCCATGGCGTCGGCCAGCACCGAGAACAAGGTGTCGACCGAAATTCCGCGCTCCCCCGCCAACGCGTGCAGGGCATCCATCATGTCCGGGTTCATCGGTCCTCCTCTAGTTGGCCTGCTTCGGTTTGGGGCCGCCGGGTTTGGGTTGCGGACCCCACTCGAAAACCGTCTTTGCTCGATCGATGTCGCCGATCGCAACGCTGATCCCACTGCCGTCGACGTCGACGACGACGACACCGGCACTCTCGTCAACACCGCGGATGATGCCATCGAGCCGGCGATCACCATCGACGTGGGGCTTCGTCTTCACCCGCACCCGCTCCCCGATCGCCGACTGCCAGTGAGCAGCCGTACGAAGGGTCCGCTCCAACCCCGGGCTCGTGACCTCCAGCGTGTACTTGCCGGGGATCGGATCGTCGAGGTCGAGTTGCCGCGACACCTGTCGGGTGACCTCGGAGATGGTGTCGAGATCGACTCCGCCGGAGCGGTCGAGGGTGATGCGGAGTGTTCCCCCCTCGAACTCGAGGTCGTAGAGCGATGCATCGAGCGAGTCGACAATGGGCCCGACGATGGCAACGAGCTGATCGGTCTTTGCCATGATTCACCCACTTTCGTTCGATCGACTGCTGTGACGGGTCGTGTCGTGACCGGACGTTCCACGACCGTCGGTACTCATACGAAAGGCGTGGGCAGGGCCCACGCCTTCGGAGGTACCACCGGTACACGAAACGCTCGGCGCAAAGTATAGATCACGCCCTGCACCTGGCGGCGGCACGCACCCATCACTGGTTCTGTGATGCGTAGCCGCCCCTGGAGGGGCGGTCTCGCATCACAGAACCAGTGGGGCGTTGGAGCGCTGGACGGCTAGCGACCGGACAGTGTCTCGGCCCCGAAGTCGGCCTCGGCGGCCACGAGGTCGACGGCGACCTCGACCATCCGGTCGGCCGACATGCACTCGGGGAGCACCGAGGACGAATCGGGAGCGTTGCCGTCCGACACGACATCGACCGCCGCCGACAGCAGGAGCGTGTCGCCCGGCTTCGTTGCCAAACACGTCGCCTCGGACTCCGGCACACCGGCGTCGAGGAACCCCCGCAACAACGCCGCTGAGCGCCACTCCGATCGTCGCTCGGCGTCGGCGCACCGCGCTTCGACTGAGCCGGGGTTGGCCGCCAGCGATGTCAACCGCGCCGGCGCCGCGCGGAACTCGCGGTCCAGGCACGACCGCTCGTCAGCGGTTGCTCCGTCGGCTCGGCGCTGATCGAGTCGCACCGGAAGATCGTCGGCGATGGCGGCCTCGTCGATCGCAGCCCCATCGATCGCCGCCAACTTCGACAGCGCCTCGGGCGGGGCGCAGTCCTTGGCGAGCGTTTCGAGGATGAGCTGCTCCAGCTCGGTGCCGGTACGCAGCGTCGGCGGGACGGCGACCATGCCGGACTCGAACGTCAACACCAACGGGTCCACGTCGGTCGCTCCGGGGGTGATCTCGACCTCACCGTCAACACCGGTCTGTGCCAGACATTGCTGTTGTTGGGGAGTCAGGCCGGCGAGCGCGTACACCTCGGCGTCGGACATGGGGTCGCCGGGAACCGTGGTGCTGGTGCGGAGAGGGCCGGTACTCGGGACCACCGACGTGACGGCACCCGACGTGCCGGCCGGTGACCCGTCTTTGTCGTCGGACGAGCAGCCGGCCAGCGCCAACATCACGAGCGCGACCCCCACGAGAACAGCACGCGACGCTGTCATCAGCGACGCCGGATGAGCTCGATGCGCTCCTCGGAATGGTTGACGTCATCGCCCTGATCGGCGAGGAGCGCGTTGCGATCCCGCTCAGCGGCGTCCTTGGCAGCGGTGAGGTCACCCCGTTCGAGCGCCCGCTCGATGCCGTGCTCCATGATGAACTCCGCCCACTCGACCAACGTGTCGACCATTTCGTCCTCGGGCACGACCGCCACGTTCGTTCCGCGAACGAACAGGTGGCCGCGCTTGTTGCCCGCAGCGATCCCGATGTCGGCGTCACGAGCCTCGCCCGGACCGTTGACGACACATCCCATCACCGCGACCTGCAACGGAATCTGACGGTCGCCGAACGCTCGCTGCGCCTCCTCGGCGACGGCGATGACGTCCACCTCGGCGCGACCGCAACTCGGGCACGCGATGAGGTCGACGTTCTTTCGGTCCCTGAGACCCAACGCTTCGAGCAGCTGACGGCCGGCCTTCGCCTCCTCGACTGGGTCGGCGGTCAGCGAGTAGCGGATCGTGTCGCCGATGCCTTCGGCCAAGAGCGTCGCGATACCGGCGGTCGCCTTGAGGAGCCCCGCTGAGCCGGGGCCCGCCTCGGTGACGCCGAGATGCAGCGGTGCGTCGGTGGCCTCGGCGAGCTGGCGGTACGCCTCGATCATGAGCGGCACGTTCGAAGCCTTCACCGAGATCTTGACGTTGTCGAAGCCCACCTCGTCGAAGTAGGCGAGCTCCATCAACGCCGACTCGACCATGGCCTCAGGAGTAACCTTGCCGCCGTACTTGTCGTAGAGCTCGGGATCCAATGAGCCGCCGTTGACACCGATGCGGATCGGCACGCCACGGTCGCGACACTCCGACGCAACCAGCTTGATGTGCTCGGGCTTGCGGATGTTGCCCGGGTTGAGGCGGAGGCACGCTACGCCGGCATCGAGCGCGGCGAGGGCCATCCTGTACTGGTGGTGGATGTCGGCGACGATCGGCACCGGACTGCGGGGCACGATCCGCGCCAAGCCCTCCGCCGCAGCCTGCTCGTTGCAGGTACAGCGCACGATGTCGCACCCGGCGGCAGCCAAGGCGTAGATCTGCTGCAACGTGCCGTCGACGTCTGCTGTCTTGGTCGTCGTCATCGACTGCACCGACACCGGTGCCCCGCCGCCGACGGGTACGTCGCCCACCATCACCTGACGGGTCTGACGTCGTTCGAACGTGATCGATCCGGCTTCCATGTTGGGCAACCTACCCTCAGACCCGGATCGGGTCGGCGAGGTCGAGGTAGATCGCCATCAACCCGACGACGAGCATGAACGTGACGACGACGTAGGCCACCGGCATGAGCTTGTTGAAGTCGGCGAGATACCGACGGCCGTCGCGTCGGAGCAACTCTCGGATCTTCTCGTAGGTACCGATGGCGACGTGGCCGCCGTCGAATGGCGGGAGCGGAACGAGGTTGAAGATGCCGATCGCCATGTTGAGGAACGCCAGGAACGACAGGAGCGTCAGCCAGCCGTCGGAGGTCAGGTCCTCGCCGAGCGCCACCGCCCCGACGATCGACACGATCCGGTTGCCGTCACGCTCCATCGCGGCGTCACGGCGTCCGCTGGAACTCTGAGCAACACCCTCATCGTGGTTTGTGCCCGGCGCGGTCGTGAACGCCCGCTCGGCGAACGACGCAAGGCTGGACGGAGAGAAGAACTTGACCATGCCGGACACCGACTGGACGGTGACCTCGCCGAACCAGTCGAACGCCGCCGGAACCGCCGCAAGCGGTGACAGCTTCTCCGGCTCGCCGGTCGGTCCGACGCCGAGGAAGCCCGTAAGGGGATCGACGCCGAGCCGTGAGCCGGCATCCACCTCGACCACGGTGGTTTCGGCGAGCCCCTCCCGCTCGACGCTGAACTCGACGGTCCCACGGTCCTGAACGACGTCGGCGGACAGCGCCTCGTGAGCATCGCTGACCGACTCGACGCCGGTGCCGTCGACGGCGACGATCACGTCACCGTCGGTGAGCCCCGCCTTGCCAACCGGATTGTCTGGGTCGACCGACACCGTCGGCCGGCCGTCGGTGCCGCCGAACAGCTGAAACTCGGCACGGTTCGTGCCGTACACGGCAAATCGGGCGGTGATGGGTGCGGTCAGCGCAACCGTCCTGCCGTCACGCAGCACCTCGACGGGGATCGTCTCGCCGGGGTGCTTCTTCGCCTGAGTGGCCATGTCGTCGAAGGTGGTCACGTCGACGCCGCCGACTGCGGTGACCCGGTCGCCCTCCTTCACGCCGGCGAGGTCAGCTGCGGACCCCGGCACGACGTTGTCGACCGCCCAGTTCTCCGGCTCGATCCGACCGACGAACACGAACGACAGCGAGATGAGGACCAGCGCCATGATGAAATGCATGGTCGACCCGGCGACGGCCACGCCCATGCGGGCCCAATAGCCCTTCTGCCGGTAGGTGAACTCCTCGTCCTCGGGCGGCACTTCCTCCACGTTGGCCATGCCGATGATCTTCACGTAGGCCCCGGCGGGAATCGCCTTGAGTCCGTACTCCACATCGCCGCGACGGAACGAGAAGATGCGGGGACCGAACCCGATCATGAACTCGGTGACCTTCATTCCCGCCCGCCGGGCCATCACGTAGTGGCCGAGCTCGTGGAAGAAGATCATCACGATCACGGCCAGGACGACGACCATGATCGGCAGGCCCTGCCACAACGCCAGGCCTGCGAGCAGGCCAACGAGGATCGCGAGACGGGCCGGGTGGACGTAGGGCTTGCCAACCTCTGCGCGTTCGCCCTTCTGCCCGGAGCGGCCGTAGTCGTCGGGGTCGATCGCTGAGTCGGCCCCGCGTTGTTGGTCGCGTGATTCGGCTGTACCGGTGACGATCGGCTCAACGATCTCGGACGCGTCGTCCCAACTCATGAGGCTCCCTCTCGCACCGTCACCAGATCGGCAGCGACCCGCCGGGCCTGAGCGTCGGCCTCGAGCACTGCTTCGACAGAGTCCGCAGCCGCGCCGGGCCATCGATCTAGCGCTGCGGAGTTGACCGCCGCGATGTCGACCCATCGGATGCGTCCGGAGAGGAACGCGTCGACCGCGACCTCGTTCGCCGCTGAGAACCACGCCGGCGCCGTGCCGCCACGCCATCCGGCGTCGTAGGCCAGACGCAGGCAGGGGAACGCATCGTGATTCGGGGGTTCGAAGTGAAGGTCGAGCGGCTTGGAGAAGTCCATCGCACCAAAGGCCGACTCGAATCGGTCCGGCCAGGCCAGCGCGTAGCCGATCGGCAGACGCATGTCCGGCAGCGACAGCTGCGCGATCGTCGCGCCATCGGCAAAGGTCGCCATTGAGTGCACGATCGAGGTCGGATGTACCACGACCTCGATGTCGTCGTACGCGACACCGAAAAGCTCGTGGGCTTCGATGACCTCGAGACCCTTGTTCACCAGGGTCGACGAATCAACGGTGATCTTCGGACCCATCGCCCACGTCGGGTGGGCCAGCGCCTGCTCGACGGTGACGCCCGCGAGATCATCGAGGCTACGCCCTCGAAACGGCCCGCCTGACGCGGTGAGGACGATCGACGAGAGGCCGCGACCGTGACCGTCAGCGGAGGAACGAAGGCACTGGTGCACAGCGCAATGCTCGGAGTCGACGGGGATGAGCTCAGCGCCCGGCGTGTCTCGCAATGGTTGCACGACGGGGCCGGCGGCGATCAGCGACTCCTTGTTGGCGAGTGCGAGCCTCCTGCCTGCGGCCAGCGACGCCATCGTGACGCCGAGCCCGGCGAAGCCGACAACACCGTTGACGACGATCTCAGCGGACGCGCAGACGTCGGCCAGCGCGTCCGGACCGGCCTCGAGATGGACCCCGGCCGGGAGCAGTTCCTTCAACTCGGAAGCCTTCGACGAGTCGGCGAGGGCGACGGTGCGAGGGCGGACGAGTTCGGCCTGCGCAGCCAGCGCGGCCACGTTGCCGCCGTGCGCCCCGAGCGAGTCGACCTCGTAGCGCCCACCGGCAGCGGCGATCACATCGAGGGTTTGGGTGCCGATGGATCCCGTGGACCCCATGATCGAAACGGTCGTCATGACAGCGCCGATCGTATCGGTCCCCGCCACGACACCGAGGTCGCCCGTTCTCAGGCACGCCCCAGCTCGTTCTGTCCTGCGAGAGCACCACCCGGGTGGGGCTCTCGCAGGACAGAACGAGCTGGGGTCAGAAGAAGGCGGGGGTTCCCAGGTTGAGGAGGTGCGCCATGAAGTACGCGGTGGGAAGCACGAAGAGCAGTGCGTCGAACCGGTCGAGCACCCCGCCGTGGCCGGGGAGCATCGAACCCATGTCCTTCACTCCGAGGTCCCGCTTGATCGCGGACTCGCACAGGTCACCCACGGGCGCCATCAGCGCACAGATCAGGCAGAAGCCGATCGTGGTCTTCACGTCGACGCCGACCGGGTGCCATTCCGACAGCCACAGGATCAGGAACGGCACGACAATGCCCACAGCGACACCGCCGAACAGGCCCTCCTGGGTCTTGTTGGGGCTGGCAGCGCTCAGCGGTGTGTGCCCGATCGCTTTGCCGACGAAGTAGGCCCCCACGTCATAGGCCACCGTGATGAGCACGGCTGCGAACAGCACACCGATCCCCTGGTTCGACAACTTGCCGGTCTCGAACGGGCGGGCGACCCCGAGGGTCAGCGTCGCGAACGAACCGAGGCCACCGATGTAGGCGATGCCCAACAGGGTCACGCCGAGGTTCATTACCGCGCCCTCGCCCGGCTGCACGAACAGGAACCACGCAAGCCCGGTCAACGTCGCGAGCCCGAAGACGACCGGGTAGGCGTACATCCCCTGGTAGAGCGGGGCGATTGCGAGGCCGGCGACAGCGACCACACCCAGCAGCCCTGCCGGACGGTACCCGCCCTGGTTGAGCGAGGTGAAGAACTCCGCCGCGCAGAGACAGAGCACCACGGTGATGAGCACCATGGTTGCGGTCGCGCCGAGGAAGAAGCAGCCGGCCCCGAGTGCGACGAGGCCGACGCCGACGGCGACCGCCATCGGAAGGTTCCGGTCTCCACCACCGGTATCGGCGCCGAGTGCGGAAACGCGACCGCGGTCTGACTGAGCGGGCCTGCGACGTCGGGGGCCGGGTGGACGTCGCGGCACGACCGCATCGTCGTCGAACTCGTCGTCGGAGGATTCACCACCTCCGCCAGCGGTCGACGAAACGGTGGCGACCTTGTCGTCGGTGAGGTCGAGATCGAAGAAGTCGCGGTGCTCACCGGTATCGCCGAGTGCGCCGAGACGTGGGCCGTCGTCGGCCAGGTCGTCGAACCCGCTCTGCTCGTCGAAGTGGTGATCGGTGTCACGCCACCGGGGCTGGTCCGCCAGGTTGGCCCACCGGGCCTCGGTCTCCTCTCCGATGACCACCTTCGGCACCTGACCGGTCGGCGGATCGGAGTAATGGGGCAGCTCGAACGACTCCTCGGACTCGGACTCGGACCACTGAGGTTCGTCACCGCCAGGTCCGCCAGAGCCGGCGAGACCGCCTGCAGTGGATGGCGAAGACGCCGGTGTCTCGGGCATCGGGAACCGCAGTGCAGGCCGATCAGTGTCGTCGGCGTCGTCGAGGTCAGCGTTCCCGTCGCCCCGGTCGCCCTTCGGTACACCGACGGTCTCGATGACCTGGGTGTGGTCGGACGGCTCGCCTCGCGACACGATCTCCGACGCCTCCTGCGCGCCGATGATCCGAACCCCTTCAGGCTGGGTCCGGGGCTGTCCTGCGGAATCCTGATCGTCGAGCGGTTCGTCGGCCATCAGCCCTCCATCAACTCGACGGTCTTGGCCTCGAGCGCAGCGTCGATCTCGGCCTCGTGACGCTTCGTCGCCTTGTCGAGGTCCTCCTCGGCCCTCCGCAGTTGGTCCTCGGTGATGTCGCCATCCTTCTGGAGCGCTTCGAGGTCCTTGCGGGCATCGCGCCTGGCGCCGCGCACCGAGGTGCGACCTTCCTCGGCCTTGTTCTTGACCATCTTCACGTACTCCTTGCGCCGCTCCTCGGTGAGAGCCGGGAAGGCGAGGCGGATCTGCACTCCGTCGTTGGAGGGGTTGAGGCCGAGGTTGGCTTCTCGGATCGACCGCTCGATCGCAGCGACGGAGCCCTTGTCGAACGGGCTGATGACGAGCATCCGGGCCTCGGGTACCGAGAACGACGCAAGCTGCTGCAACGGCACCGTCGATCCGTAGTACTCGACAGGCAGACGTTCCACGAGACCGGAACTCGCCCGGCCACTCCGCACGGCGGCGAACTCGGAGCGGGCATGGGCAACAGCCTTGCCCATGCGCTCCTCGGAGTCCTCACGAACCGCGTCGATCAATTCTTCACTCATGGCCGACAGCCTGACACAAACGATGTCCCCGGGAGTCGATCGCGGTCTCTACGAAACCAGTGTGCCAATCGCTTCGCCACGAAGGATGCGACTGATCAGGCGGTCGCCCATCAGGTCGAAGACGACGATGGGAAGGTCGTTCTCCATGCACAACGTGATCGCCGTGGTGTCCATGACCTTCAACCCTCGATTGATGACGTCGATGTAGGTGACGGTGTCGAGCTTCTCGGCGTCGGGGTTGGTCCGAGGATCGTCGGTGTAGACGCCGTCGGTACCGTTCTTTCCCATGAGGATCGCGCCCGCTTCGATCTCGACGGCACGCAGCGCGGAGGTCGTATCGGTGGTGAAGAACGGGTTGCCCGTGCCGCCGGCGAAGATCACCACGCGGCCCTTCTCGAGGTGACGGATGGCACGGCGACGGATGTAGGGCTCGGCGACCTGCGACATGTGGATGGCCGACTGCACACGCGTCGGCTGCCCGAGACGCTCGAGCGTCTCCTGCAAGGCGAGCGCGTTCATCACGGTCGCGAGCATTCCCATGTAATCGGCCTGGGCGCGGTCCATCCCGGCGCCGGCACCGGTCATGCCGCGCCAGATGTTGCCACCCCCAACCACGATCGCGATGTCGACGTCCATCTCGGCTTTGACGTCGATGATCGACTGCGCCAACTGCGCGACGATCCCGCCGTCGATGCCGAAACCCTGGTCTCCGGCGAACGCTTCGCCGGAGAGTTTGATGAGCACCCGCGACCAGCGCGGGGCGGTGGTCGGAGCGTCGGTCATGTCGGCCTCAGGAACCGATGACCGCAAGGGCGAAGCGGACGATCGAGCCGTCGCCCAACCGCTGCTGGACGGTCTCCTTGTCGCCGAACATGCCCTGCTCGGGGAGGATGCGCTCGGCGAACCACGCGTTTACGCGACCCTCGACGATCTTGGGGATCGCCTGCTCCGGCTTGCCCTCCTTGCGGGTGAGCTCCTCGAAGCCCTCCGTCGCCGTGGCGACCAGTGCCGGGTCGATCTCGTCGCGGCTCAGGCCCTGCGGTTTGGCGAACGCGATGTGCAGCGAGATCTCGTGGGCGAGGTCGGCGTCGGCGCCACTGAGCTCCAGCAGCACACCCACGGTGCCACGGCCGTCCTGCTCGTGGAGGTAGGTGTCCAGCACGTTGCCGTCGGCTGCCTCGAATCGTTCGACCTTGCCGACGACGATGTTCTCCTTCTTGGAGATCTTCAGCGTGTCGATGTCGTCGGCGAGTGCCTCAACGGCTTCCACGCCGTCGGCGAGAACCGCCTCGGCGAGCTTCCTGACGGTCGCCACAAAGTCGTCGGACTTGGCGGAGAAGTCGGTCTCGCTCTTGAGCTCGACCAGCGCCGCAGCATTGCCGCTGGTGGCGATGGCGACGGCGCCCTGGTTGTTTTCGCGGTCTTCGAGCGTCGCGACCTTGGTGAGGCCCTTCTCCCGGAGGATTCGGGCGGCCTTGGTGGCATCGCCTTCGGCTTCGACGAGCGCCTTCTTGGCGTCCATCATTCCGGCGCCGGTGGCGTCACGGAGGGCTTTCACGTCCTGGGCGGTGAAGTCGGCCATGGGATCTCCTGGACTGGTGTTGGGGTGCCGGCGAGGCGTCCGACACCGACGGTGTGGGCGGACGGGCGCGCCGGCCCGAGGGGGAACGGTGGGAACTGGGTGAAACTGAACGAGTCGGGCTACTCAGCCGACTCGGAAGCCGCGGCCTCCGGAGCGGTCGCGGCCGCGTCTGCGGTTGCCTCGGTCGACGCAGCCTCCTCCTTCGCTGCGGCGACACGGGCCTCGCGCTGGGCAGCGGCAGCAGCCGCCTGACGGCGAGCCTCGGCCTGCTCCTGCGCCTTCGCAGCGTCTTCCTCGGCGGTGCGGGGCATGACGATGGGGGCACCGGTGCGACGAGCGCGGATTTGGCGGCCCTCCTCGACGGCGTCGCAGATGATGCGGGCCATCAGGTCACCGGCGCGGATCGCGTCGTCGTTGCCGGGGATGACGTACTGGATGACGTCGGGATCGCAGTTGGTGTCGACGACGGCGACGATCGGGATGCCGAGCTTGTTGGCCTCGGTGACCGCGATGTCTTCCTTCTTGGTGTCGAGGATGAAGACCGCGTCGGGGGCCTTCTCGAGGTGACGCATGCCGCCGAGGTTGCGCTCGAGCTTCACCAACTCACGGCTCAGGAGGAGCGCTTCCTTCTTGGGCATCGAGTCGAACTCACCGGAGTCCCGCATGCGCTGGTACTCCTTCATCTTCGCGATGCGCTTCGAGATCGTCTCGAAGTTGGTGAGCATGCCGCCGAGCCAACGCTGGTTGACGTAGGGCATCCCGCACTTGGTGGCGTAGCCCTCGACGCTGTCCTGCGCCTGACGCTTGGTGCCGATGAACAAGATGTTGCCGCCATCGGCGACGAGATCACGGGTGAACGTGTAGGCCTGCTCGATGCGCTGAAGCGTGATGCGCAGGTCGATGATGTAGATGCCGTTCTGCTCACCGTGGATGAACCGCTGCATCTTGGGGTTCCAGCGGCGGGTTTGATGCCCGAAGTGGACACCTGCGTCGATGAGCTGCTTCATGGTGACGACTGCGGCCATGAGAGTTATTCCCTTCGGTTGGTGACCGTGACGACGCGCTGGGTTCAGCGACCGGGGTGCGCCACGGGGAACTGATCGACGTCGGGGACCATGGGGCATCCCGACGGGCGCGCCGACCTGGCAACGCCGGGCATGGAGTGTAGTGGCCGCTCACTGTGGTAGGCCACCTCCGGTCGCCCCGGCACCGACCCCCGCACCGAAATGTGTCGCGAGGTGTGCGGTTTCGCGATTGCCTCGCAGCACATTTGGCCTTCGAGGGACGGGCACGAGCCGGGCGTGGCGGCGCTTGACGCGGAACAGGGTGGCGGGGTCGATGTAGGTACTCCCCCGCCTCACGCCGAGGTGGAACGTCGACCCGGTGGTCCCGATGCGCTGCCCGCGGACCACACGATCACCGGCGGACACGTCGATCGTCGCCATCGGTCCTGACGAGCTGCGCAACCCGTCAGGATGCAGGACCGTCACCCACTGCCTGCCGGCGACCGAACCGGCGAACACCACGGTTCCGTCGCCGATCGCAGCCGCCACGTCGCCGGGGCGGACCGCGTAGTCGAGGCCGCGGTTGCCGCGACCGTAGGGTCCATTCGACACGTCGAACGGCCTTTCGACCGGCCGATCGAGCGGTGGCGAGAACCGGTTGGCAGCCGGTTCGGGCTGGATCTGCGGTGCCGATACGAGAGCGAACAGCAGAACGAGGAGCGTGGCGAGCACGTGATTCTCCCGGATCGGAGCCGCAAGTCACGGCTCGGGACGATCAGGGGAAGATGACCATCACCCTACTCGACGCCGCTGTGCCGGCTTTCGGCAGTGGCGCGCTCAGTCCGGCTCGCGCTCGAGACCGGCGAGTCGGGATCGCAGTTGGATCATCGCCTTCGTGTGGATCTGGCACACCCGTGACTCGGTGACGCCGAGGACACGGCCGATCTCCGAAAGGGTCAGCGACTCGTAGTAGTAGAGCGTGAGGACGACCTTCTCGCGCTGCGGCATGCCGTTGATGGCCTGGCTCAGCATCTGGCGGGTCTCCGTTGCCTCGAAGGCTCCGGTCGGACCGTTGCTCGAGTCGGCGATGGTGTCGCCGAGCGTCAGCGCCTCGCCACGATCGCCTCCGACCAGGAGGATCTCGTCGAGCGCCGCCATGCCGACGACGGCGATCTGGCTCAGGACCTGCTGGAACTGGGGCTCGGTCCACCCCAACTCGGCGGCGACCTCGTCGTCGGTCGGCGCCCGCCCTTCCCGGGCCTCGAGCTTCGCGAACGCCTTCTCGACCGACCGCACCTTGGAACGCACCGATCGAGGCACCCAGTCGATGCTCCGAAGCTCATCGAGGATGGCTCCCTTGATGCGGCTGATCGCGTAGGTCTCGAACTTGAACCCGCGGTCGGGTTCGAACTTGTCGATCGCGTCGATCAGCCCGAACATGCCGTAGCTGACCAGGTCGGCGTGCTCGACGTTCTGGGGGCGACCCACCGACACGCGGCTGGCGACGTACTTCACCAACGGTGAGTAGTTGAGTATGAGCGCGTCCCGGATCGCCGGGTCACCGTCGTCCTGGTACTTTGACCACAGGACGTTCACGTCGCTCTCGACTGATGTGTCTGACTTCCCCAGCATTGTCACGCCCTCGGATGAGTTCCGTCATAAACCTTGCGAAGTCGCTCCTTGGACACGTGTGTGTAGATCTGAGTGGTCGACAGATCCGCGTGGCCGAGAAGCTCCTGAACGACTCTTAGATCGGCACCACCGTCCAGAAGATGAGTCGCGAAACTGTGCCGCAGCGCGTGGGGGTGCGTCGGCGCTCCCGTGGCGGTGTTCCGTGAATCGACAATACGTCGGACATCGCGGGGCGACAGGGCCCGCGACCGGCGGTTGAAGAACAA
>JAIBBP010000145.1 GCA_019694615.1 Microthrixaceae bacterium
TGGATGTCCTCGAAATACGACGCCACCTCGGTGACGATCCGTTGCACCTCGTGGGGCAACGACCCGCCGTTGGTGTCACACAGCACCAGACAATCGGCACCGTTGGTCGCCGCCGCCTCCAGAACGCGGAGGGTGAACTCGGGGTTCGCCTTGTAGCCGTCGAAGAAGTGCTCGGCGTCGAAGAACACGCGGAGCCCCGCGGCCTTGAGGAACGCGACCGACTCCCCCGCCATCGCCACCCCTTCCTCCAAGGTGGTGCCGAGGGCCTCGGTCACGTGGAACGCGCTCGACTTGCCAACGATGCAGACCGTGGAGGTGCCGGCCTCTATCAGCGCACGCAGCGTCGGGTCCTCATCGGAGCGGCCCAGCGGCTTACGGGTCGACCCGAACGCCACGAGCGTCGACGTTCCGAGCTTGAGGTCCTTCGGCGCCCGACGGAAGAACTCCTCGTCCTTCGGGTTCGACAGCGGATAGCCGCCCTCGATCCAGTGAACGCCGAGCCGGTCGAGCTGTTCGGCGACGCGCAGCTTGTCGTCCACCGACAACGAGATGCCCTCGAACTGGGCACCGTCGCGCAGCGTCGTGTCGAAGATCTCGACCGAACGCACCGCCTCGGCCGCCCCACCGACATTGGGCAGATCCATCTAGGCGACCTCGACCCAGGAGCGGTACTTGTCGACCTTGCCACGGACGGTGTCGGCGTAGGTGTCGGCAATGGCCTGGCTCATCGGGCCGGGACACGGGATCGGGCGGTCGTCCACAGAGTTGACCGTCGACACCTCAGCAGCGGTTCCGCACACGAACATCTCGTCGCAGACGTACAGGTCGCTGCGGGTCAACTCGCCTTCGACGACCTCGAAGCCGAGGTCACGGGCGATCGTCGACACCGTGTGCTGGGTGATGCCTTCGAGCGCGCCGGCCGAGAGCGGCGGCGTGATGATGCGCCCGTGGCGGGCCACGAAGATGTTCTCGCCAGTGCATTCCGACACGAGGCCGGCCTTGTTGAGCATGATGGCCTCGTCGTAGCCGGCCTTGAGCGCCTCGACCTTGGCGAGGGAGCTGTTGACGTAGTTGCCCGTCGTCTTCGACGCCGGCGGCATCGTGTTGTGGTCGTGACGGGTCCACGAGCTGATCTTCATGCGAACACCCTTGGAGACGGCGTCGTCGCCCAAATAGGCACCCCACGGCCAGCAGGCGATGGCCACGTCGACCGAACACGGGATCGTATTGAGCCCCATCTCGCCGTAGCCGTAATAGGCGATCGGGCGGATGTAGCAGCCGGGCAGGCCGGTCGAACGGACGGTCTCCTTGGTGGCCTCGATGATCTCGTCCACGGAGTAGGGAATGTCCATCATCAGGATCGCGGCGGAACGGAACAGCCGCTCGATGTGCTCGGTGAGACGGAAGATGCCAGGGCCCTCAGCCGTCTCGTAGGCGCGGATGCCCTCGAAGACCCCCATGCCGTAGTGGAGCGTGTGGGTCAGCACGTGAATGTTCGCCTGGTCCCAGTCGACCAGTTCGCCATTCATCCAGATCTTGGGGGTGGGGGTGATGGGCATCTCGTGCTGCTCCTAAAGCGCGGCAACGACGGCGTCGCCGATGTCGGTGGTGGACCCTTCGTATCGCTCGGGCGATTCACACGCCTTCTGGATCCGCTCGGCTGCGGCGTTCTCGCCGAGGAAGTCGAGCATCATCGCCGCACTCAGGATCGCGGCGATCGGGTTGGCCTTGTTCTGTCCGGCGATGTCGGGAGCGGTGCCGTGCACCGGCTCGAACATGGACGGCCCGGTGCGGTCGGGATTGAGGTTGGCCGACGCGGCGTAGCCGACGCCGCCGGCGACCGCGCCGCCGAGGTCGGTGAGGATGTCGCCGAACAGGTTGTCGGTGACCACGACGTCGTACCGTTCGGGGCGCTCGACGAAGTGGATGCACGCGGCGTCGATGTGGTCGTAGCCGGTGGTGACCTCGGGGTACTCGGCCGCCACGATGTCGAACGTGCGCTGCCACAGATCGCCGGCGAACGTCAGCACGTTCTTCTTGTGGATCAGGTGCAGCGACTTGCGCTCGGTGCGCATGGCCTTCTCGAACGCGTACCGGATGCAACGCTCGGCGCCGAAACGGGTGTTGACCGAGCCTTGCGTGGCGATCTCCTGCATCGTGCCCTTGCGAAGGAACCCACCCTCGCCGGCGTAAGAACCCTCGGTGTTCTCCCGGATCACCTCGCAATCGATGCGCGGCGGCAACCGGAACGGCCGGAGGTTGATGTACATGTCGAGCTCGAAGCGCATCTTGAGCAGGATCCCGCGCTCGACCAGCCCCGCGGGGGCCGCAACCCCGACCGCGGGATCGCCAACCGCTCCGAGCAGGATGGCGTCCATTGAACGCCACTCCCCCAGCGTCTCGTCGGGGAGCACGACGCCGTCGCGGAGGTACCGGGCGGCGCCGAGGTCGTAGTCGATCCGCTCGTACGCAACGCCGGTCGCGTCGACAACCTTGAGTGCTTCAGCAGTGACCTCAGGGCCGATACCGTCGCCGCCGACGACGGCGATCTTGTGTGTGCTCATGGCGGGTGATCCTACCGGCGATCGATCAGCGGCTCCGCCGACAGCATTGGATCAGCGGCTCAGCGCGCGTACCGGCCAGTAGGCTGGCCCGCCATGAGCACGTCCGACCACCAACTTTCACAAGCGGCGTACGACCGGCTGAAGGCCGAGCTCGACGAGTTGCGGACCGTCGGGCGAATCGAGATCGCCCGCAAGATCGAAGTCGCCCGCGAGATGGGCGATCTCTCCGAGAACGGTGACTATCACGCCGCGAAAGAGGAGCAGGGCAAGATGGAGGCCCGCATCGGCCACCTTGCCGCACTCATCGAACGGTCCACCATCATCTCGACGGACGGCCCGCTCGAGGCCGTCGCCCAAGGCTGCGTTGTCACCATCGTCTACGAGGGGGACGACGAGGAGGAGCAGTACCTCATCGGCTCCATCGAGGAACGTCGCGACGGCGTCGAGGTCATCTCCCCGACCTCACCGCTCGGCGGCGCCCTCCTCGGAGCCAGGAACGGCGAGATGGTGAGCTTCGAGGCCCCCAACGGCGAGCTCACGGTGCAGGTCGTCCGCTTCGAGCGCTGACCAATCAATCCACCTCCCGGGCAGGTTGTGGGAGATACGTTGACGCCGAACGCGGGTACCGCCCGTCGTCTCGTCCAACGAAAGGTTCCCCACATGCTCGCCGGATTCAAGAAGTTCATCATGCAAGGCAACGTCGTCGACCTCGCCGTCGGTGTTGTCATCGGTGCCGCGTTCGGGGCCTTGGTGTCCCAGTTCACCGCGTCCTTCATCGACCCGTTGATCAAGGCGATCACCGGCGGCGGTACCACGGGTGGAACGTTCACGATCAACGAGCAGGTCTTCGACTATGGCGCGTTCATCAACGCCATCATCACGTTCGTGTTGACCGCTGCCGCGGTCTACTTCGTGGTCGTCGTGCCGATGAACGCTCTCAAGGATCGCCGCGCAAAGGGCGGCGAGACCGAGACGGAGCCGACCAACGAGGAGAAGATGGTGTCGCTGCTGGAGCAGATCGCCCGCAAGTAGCGGCGTCGAAATGCGACGGGGCGCGAGGCCTGGTCGACTTAGACGTCGACCACGACCTCGCGTCCCGTCATCTCCTCCAGCATCGACGCACGCTCGCGGGCCGAGTACAGCTCCAACGACACGTCGGCGCCCGGCTCGGCGACCACCGTCAACTTGACCTTGTTGTTGGCTGCCACCGATACGCCGCTCACCGCGCCGGCGTGAGACCGGTCGAGTCCGATCGCCACGCGAAGGATCGCTGCGAGCCACCGGACCCGCTCACGATCGATGTCGTCCAGGGCGGCGAACGGCCCGTGTTTGAGCGACGGTTCGCCGCGCCGGTGGTAGCGGGCGACCTGCGCGATCACCTCGATCTCGTGGTCGGTGAACCCGCTCATCAGCTCGGAGTTCCGTATCACGTAGTAGCTGTGCTGGTGGTGTCGGGAGTGTGCGATGGACAACCCAACGTTCGCCAGGAGCGCGCCGGCTTCCAGCCACTCGCGCTCGTCGTGGCCGAGGCGGTGAACGTCCGCGAGTCCGTCGTAGACGGCCAACGCCAGCTGCGCGACCTTGACGGAGTGGTCGGGGTCGTCGTCGCACACTTCCATCAGGTGGTCGACGCTGCGCCGGCGGAGATCGGAAAGGTGGTCGGTGGATGCACCACGGAGCCGGCTGTTCAGGTCGAACAGTACGCCCTCGCGGAGGGCGTACTCGCTGAGCATCATCGAATCGATCGACATCGCCTCCATCACCTGCTCGAGGATGATCGCACCCCCCACGATGATGTCGGCGCGTCCCTTGTCCATCCCCGGGATCTGCGAACGAACCTCAGCGGTACCGGCCTCGATCAGCCGGTCCAGCACCGCTGCCAGGTCACTACGGGACAGCACGGCGCCGTTGGTCGACTGCACCTCGACTCCCTCCGCTGCCTGGGCCATGTCGAGCAGGCACTCGAAGGTCCCCGAGCTGCCGACGACCACCTCGAAGCGATGCACCCGCGCTTCGCGGACGAACGGCGTGATCGCCGAACGCACGAACTTCCGCGCCTTCTCGACCGATCGGCGCGTGGTCTCGCCGTCGTCGAAGAATCGCCGAGTCATCCGAATCGAACCGAGCTTGAAGCTGCGACTCGCCAGCACGTCACCGCGATGGCCGATCAGCAACTCGGTGCTTCCACCACCGATGTCGCACAACAGAAGGGGCGTGTCGTAGAGCGGGAGCGCCTGCAACACGCCGAGGTGGATGAGACGCGCTTCCTCGTGACCGGCGATCACCTCCACGTCGATGCCGGCTTCCCGGCGAGCCCGTCGAAGGAACTCGTTGCGGTTCTCCGCTTCCCGAACAGCCGATGTGGCAACGGCAGCGACCGGCGCGCCGTAGGTGTCGATCACCGAGCGACACCGCTTCAACGCTGCGACACCACGCTCGATCGCCTCGGGCGTCAACTCCTTGAGGTGATCGTCGCCGGACTCGCCGAGCCGCACCATCTCCTTGTGTCGGGTCACTACCTCGAAACGACCGTCGGGAGACATCCGCGCCACCACCATGTGAACCGAGTTGGTCCCGATGTCGATCGCCGCGAGCACGTCGGGCGACGGGTGAGGCGATGTTGGCGACGGCGCGCCGGCGCTAGCGTCCAGCGAAGGATGGACTCGATCAGTCACCCCGCGAGCGTATGACGCAGGACGCCGCGCTCCGACCACTCGGTTGGAACGACGAGGTCGCGACGTCGCTGACGGCGGCGTTGGCTGCCGGTCCCGACCTCGTTCCGGGTCGCATCGTCCGTGTCGATCGGGGTGAGGTCGACGTTGCAACCGGGGTCGACGACATCGTCCGGGCAACGAGCACGACGAGCGCCAAGGACGCCGTCGCCGGCGACTGGGTCGCTCTCGATCGCGGCGCGGCGCGAGTCACCGCGATCGCACCACGCTCCACGGCGTTCGTTCGAAGGGCGGCACGCGGGGCGCGATCGGCCCAGACTCTCGCCGCCAACATGGACGTCGTGCTGGTGGTGCAGGCGCTGGAACCCGGGATCAACATTCGTCGCCTCGAACGCGAGCTGGTCTTGGCCCACCAGAGCGGGGCGCGCCCGCTCGTTGTCCTCACCAAGACCGACGTCGTCGACGACGCAACCTCCACAAAGGCTGTCGCCGAGGCGTCACGATGCGCACCCAGAGTCGCCGTCGTCGCCGTGTCCAACCGCACACGAGCCGGATTCGACGAGTTGGAGCGGCTCGTGGAGCCGAGCCGGACGTTCGCGTTGCTCGGGTCGTCGGGGGTCGGGAAGTCGACGCTGGTCAACTCCTTCGCCGGCGAACGGGTGCAGTTGGAGGGAGAGATCCGCGACGGCGACGGCAAGGGACGCCACACCACGACAGCGGCGCGGCTTTTGTGCCTCGCCGACGGTCGCCTCCTTCTCGACACTCCCGGCGTACGCGCCCTGGCCTTGTGGGAGTCGTGGGAAGGCCTCGCCGGCGCGTTCCCCGAGATCGAGTCAACCGGGGAGCAGTGCCAGTTCGCCGATTGCTTCCACGACAACGAGCCCGGCTGTGCGGTCATCGCCGCAGTCGAGTCGGGGACCATCGACGCTGACCGTCTGGAGAGTTGGCGCACCCTCCGAGACGAGATGGCCGAGCTCGACGCCGATCTCGTCGAACAGCAGCGCAAGGCGGACCGGCGCGGCCGCCCGGCGCACCGCTGAACCGCGCCGTTCAGCCCTGGCGGCAGACCGCTCCCTCGTCACCACACTCCTACAGCGCGGCCGACCTTGAGATAGGCGCCGGGGCCCTCTCCGGTCAGGTACTCCCAGTTACCGACGACGCGCCGGCGGTTCACTCCGATGTGGTGCAGCATCTGGCGCGCCAGGTCTTTGTCATCGAGCCGGTACGCGGCGATCGCCAGGTCGTTACGCGCCGCGAGGCCGCGCCAGTTCGCCTGCCACGCGGGGTCGGCCAACCGGGTCCGGTCGTAGACGTTGCGAAGCTCCACGCGCGCCCTCGCCACATCGACTCCGTCTGCCTCGAACGCGATTGTCTCGGCCAACGACGACGCCACGATCGAGTGACCGGGATCGCCGTCGGGAAGATGGGCGGACACCCAGCGGGCGAACTCCATCGCTTGCTCGCTGCTTCCGCGCCACTTCGCGCAGAGCACCTGGTGGAACGCGCGACACGTCGAGCCGAACAGGGGGTAGCGGCGGTGACTCCGAGCAAACAGGTCGTTCAGCTCGTCGGTCGACACGTCAAGGCCCAACGCGACGGTGATGAGCGTCGCCCACGCGGATGCGTTCGCGGGATGCTCGGACAGGAGCCCGCGCAACGTCGCATCGGCATCCTTGAGGGCTCGACGGAACCGTTCGGACCGATCATCCGGCAGCGACTCAGGCGCGCCACTTCCACGGATCGCCCACGCACGGTGAACCTGCGCGGCACCGGTGAGCGTTCGAACGATCGCGCCTTCCGGTTCGGCTTCCCGCCAGTGCTGTATCCACAGCGGAAGCTCCTCGCCACACGACGCAAGCTCCCACACGACGAAGTGGAAGTCTGGCCAGTTGTCGATCGATGCCAACGCGACCGCGGCCGCAGAGAAGTCGTCCGCGGCGGCGGCAGCCGTCGCCGCCGCCAAGGCGGGCGGTGACTCGGCACCGTCCGGGTCGTCGATCATGTCGGGGAACGGCCGGTAGTCGACTGTCGACGACCGCGCCGCGGGCTTCCTCAGCACCGCCGAAGACTACCCAGGACCCCAGGGGGCCCGTCAGATCAGCGCCTCCAACGCCCCCGCCGCAGCGACGACCCGGGCACCGTGCCGCTCTCCGGGTTCCCGACCGATCCGGTCGATCGGCCCCGACACGCTGATCGCGGCGACCACCGCGCCATGGCGGTCGCACACCGGCGCCGACACCGACGCGACCCCCGGTGCCCGATCCTCGACCGACTCGGTCCATCCGTGCTCACCCGCCGACTCGCCATCGAGCAGCCGGCCGCCCGACCCGACGCCGAGTGGCAGCACCGCGCCGACGGCGACGATGGTCCGCAACTCGTGCGGTGAGTCCAAGGAGGCGACGCACACCCGGTGCTCGCCGCGTCGCACGTAGAGCTGCGTCGACTCACCCGATGCGTCGCGTAACTCGGCGAGGACCGGCTCCGCGAGCTCCGCCAGCGGGAGTGCGGCGGCGGCCGATCGGCCGAGCCCCACCAGCCGCGCGCCGAGGTGATACCGGCCATCGGGGTCGCGGCCGAGAAGCCCGTGGGCCTCGAGCGCCGACGCCAGCCGGTGGGTCGTCGACCGGGACAGGCCCGACCGTTCAACGAGCTCCGCGAGATTGCGGGGGCGCTCCTCGATGTGCGCGACCAGACCCAAGGCCTTGTCGAGCACGCCGATTCCGCTTATGATCGATTCCACGTAGTGAGACTATCCTCCCATATATTGGGACTGTCAAGGGACACGAACATGACCGAACCAAAGACTCTGAGCCAGAAGGTCTGGGACCGCCACGTCGTTCGTCGCGAACCTGGTGAGCCAGATCTGCTGTTCATCGACCTGCACCTCGTCCACGAGGTGACGAGCCCCCAGGCATTCGACGGGCTCCGCATCAACGGCCGCCGTCCCCGCCACCCAGAGCTGACCGTCGCCATCGAGGACCACAACATCCCCACGGCCAACATTGACCAGCCGATCGCCGATCCCATCTCGGCCAAACAGCTCGAAGTGCTGGCCAGGAACACCGAGGAGTTCGGCATCCTCCACTTCCCGATGGGCCACGCCAACAACGGCATCGTGCACGTCGTCGGCCCCGAGCAGGGCATGACCATGCCGGGCATGACGATCGTCTGCGGCGACAGCCACACCGCGACCCACGGTGCGTTCGGAGCGCTGGCCTTCGGCATCGGCACCTCCGAGGTCGAACACGTGCTCGCCACCCAAACGCTGAGCCAGCCGCGTCTTGGCACTCTCGCCCTCACCGTCGACGGCGAGCTGCCACCCGGCTCGGTGGCCAAGGACATCATCCTGGCGATCCTGGCTCGCATCGGCACCGGCGGGGGGATCGGCTACATCGCCGAGTACCGCGGCTCGGCCATCGAGGCGCTGTCGATGGAAGGCCGCATGACGGTCTGCAACATGTCGATCGAGGCCGGCGCCAAGGCCGGTCTGATCGCTCCCGATCAGACCACCTACGACTACCTGAAAGGTCGCCCCTACGCGCCGAAGGGTGCTGCGTGGGATGCGGCGCTCGCAGACTGGGCCACGCTCCGCACCGATGCCGACGCCACCTTCGACAAGGAGGTCCGCTTCGACGCTGCGGAGATCACGCCGCACATCAGCTGGGGCACCAACCCCGGCCAGGTCGTGAAGCTCGACGGCAGAGTCCCGTCCCCCGACGACTTCGCCGACCCCACCGAACGCAACGCCGCTGAGCGAGCGCTCGAGTACATGGACCTGCAGGCGGGCACCCCCATGAAGGACGTCGGCGTCGACGTCGTGTTCATCGGCAGCTGCACCAACAGCCGCATCGAGGACATCCGCGCTGCCGCCGCGGTCGCCAAGGGCCGCAAGGTCGCAACGGGCATCACCACCTACGTGGTCCCCGGCAGCCACATCGTGAAAGCGCAGGCGGAGGCCGAAGGGCTCGACGTGATCTTCAAGGAAGCCGGGTTCGACTGGCGGGAGCCGGGTTGCTCGATGTGCCTCGCGATGAACCCCGACAAGTTGGAGCCGGGCCAACGAAGTGCCTCGACGTCCAACCGGAACTTCGAAGGCCGCCAGGGCCGCGGTGGCCGCACCCACCTCGTGTCACCCGCCGTGGCAACCGCCACCGCCATCGCCGGCCATTTTGCGTCCCCCGACGACCTGGCCTGAGAGGACTGAACTATGAAAGCTGTACAGATCATTTCGGGGACCGCCGTCCCGCTCGACCGCTCCGATGTCGACACCGATCAGATCATCCCCTCCGACTGGCTCAAGCGCGTCGAGCGCACCGGCTTCGAGAAGGGGTTGTTCTCCGAGTGGCGCGACGATCCAGCATTCGTCATGAACCAGGAGCAGTACCAGGGCGCCAGCATCCTGGTTGCCGGCCCCAACTTCGGCACCGGATCGAGTCGCGAACACGCGGTGTGGGCGATCCAGCAGGCCGGATTCGAAGCGGTCGTGTCCCCACGCTTCGGGCCGATCTTCGTCAACAACGCGACCAACTGCGGGCTGCTGCCCGTCTCGGTGAGCGCCGAGGTCGGCGAACAGCTGCTGCGGGCAATCGAAGCCGACCCGGCACTGGAACTGACGATCGACGTCGCCCGCCGCACGCTCGAAGCACCGACGATCGGCCTGTCGGTCGAGTTCCCCCTCGACGAATCGGTCCAGCACCGACTGCTCAACGGCCTCGACGACATCGGCATCACCCTCACCTACGCGGACGACATCACCGAGTTCGAGGGCCATCGCCCGGCGTGGATGCCGGCAACCGCCTAGCGCTCCCTCCTGTCCGCGGCCCCGACCCAGCGCCCGCGGCCCCGACCCAGCGCCCGCGGCCCCGGTTTTCGTTTGAGAACCTTCCGCCTGTCGGAAGGTTCTCAAACGAGAAGCGGAGTCGGTGGCGCGAGACTCAGGCGATGAGCGCCGACGTCCCGCGGATTCTGCACCTCATCGCCGAAACCGATTGGGAAGCGGCGCAAAGCTCCGGAGCGATCGCGCCCGCCTCGCTGGAGGAGGAGGGCTTCGTTCACTGCTGCACCGACGTCCAGCTACTAGGTGTGGTTGAGCGCTTCTACGCTGGCCGCACCGACCTCCTGGCGCTCGAGATCGTCCCCGCCCTCCTCGGCGTTGAGCTCCGGTGGGAGGCGCCCTCACACCCCGACGGGTCGACCAACACCGCCGCCGAGGCGGCTCAGCTCTTCCCTCACGTCTACGGTCCGATTCCCAGTGCTGCGGTCGCGGCCGCACACCGGATCACCTGACGGCGTAAGTCACCTCGATCGACCGGTGATCGCTGCCGGGCACCCGAGCGTCCCGGATCGAGATCGGAACGATGTCAGGACCCCGAGACATGGCGTGGTCGATGCCGATCAACGAGACCACCGGCTCGTGTCCGGGTAACGACGCTCCCCATGTCCGGGCCAGCCCGCTACCGGTGGCGTCGTGGGCGTCGGTGAACCCCCACGCGGCCAACTCCCGCATCGGCGGGTTCCACAACGAACCGTTGAAGTCACCGATGGCGACCACGTTGGCGTGGCCGTCGACAGCTCTCGCGACCCCGCCGAGATGTTCCTGCCAACGGTCGACGTACGCCCGACTGTGCGGTGCCTGGGTGTGGACCCCGGCGACGAACACCGCTCGGCCGCCCACGTCGACACGAGCCGCGGGAAGCTCGAACCCCGCGTGGCGAACGACCTCAGTGTCGCTCGACGGCAACCTCGTCAGCAGGACGTTGCCGTCCTCGCGGCGATCCCGGACCACTGTCGGGTAGACGTCGAGCAGCCCCGACGCTTCGAGCGGTTTGTCGAACTCCTCGACGAACTCGATGAGCACGACGACATCCGCGTCGCTCCGCCGAGCCATTTCGAGCGCCTCAGCGACCCGCCCGTTCGAGCGGCGCAGGTTCGCACTGTAGATCGTCAATCGATCGGCCTCCTCGACCCAGGGCGGCTTCGACGCTGCGGTCGCGACCGGGAGAACCAACGCAGCCGCTCCGGCCGCTACCAGACAACCGACGGAACCTGCGATCGGCCGACGCCTCGCAACGGCGACCGACGCGGCGACCAGCACAGCGGCACCCAGCAACGGCAACAGAGCCTGCATAGCGATGAGCCCGGGCCGCCACGCCACACCGGCGACCACCGACGCGACGACCAGGCCGGTCCCGACGATGACGGCCCACGTCGTGGCCGAAACCATCGGGCCGAACGGCACACGGCGCGCCAAGTCCAGGAGGCGGGTGAGACGGGAGGGCGGACTCGGCAGGCGCGCAGCCGACTGGGTGAACGTCATGGCTTCGGTCTACGCGACCGGTTTGTGGGCCTCGTGGTGACGCTGTGAAGGACGTGTGAACTCCAGTGTCTCCCCCGGCACCCTCCGCAACCGGTTCTGTTGTACAAAGCGCGCGCCCACGCGCGCGCTTTGTACAACAGAACAGGTTCAGGAAGGTGGGAACCGAACCAGCGCGGCCGACGTCTCATCCTCGTACCAAGTCTGCCGAGGAGAACTTCATGCGATCTCGAGTCCCCCGCCTCACCGTTGCCGCCGGCGTCGTTTCAGCCGTGTTGCTGTTGGCGTCGTGCGCCAACGACAGTGGCAAGGCCGAACCGAAACGCCCCGGCGGCGGCGTCGACATTGGCGACGTCCAACTCGTCGCGGCGTTGACGCCGTTCGATCGCTGCGAGGCGTTCCTCGACCACGTGAAAGCCGAGGCGCTGAAGCGAGTCGGCCCCTACGGACTCGACGGCGGCGGGATGGTGTACGCCGCAGGGGACATGGCCCGCACCACCGATGCCGCCGAAGCGGGCGACGCGACGGCGGGCGCTCCGGTGAGGGAGAGCGCGTCTGCCCCCACCGCGGCACCAGCCCAAACAGACGCAGCCAACACCGCCGGAACCGGCGACGACACCGGCACCAACAACCAGGAGACTGGGGTCGACGAGGCGGACATCGTGAAGGTCGACGGCGACCGGGTGATCACCGTTCGCAACCGGGAGTTGATCGTGACGAGCATCGCCGATGGTGCTCCGAAGGTGACGGGCCGGGTGGACCTCGACTTCAATGCCGACCGCCTGTTCGTGACCGGCAACCGGGCCTACGTGATGGGGTACTCCGACATGCCGATGCCGACGCCACGCGGACCTGTCGACGGCGTCTCCGCCGACATCGCGTACAGCGGCGGTGGCGGGGCCGGGCTCGCCGAGGTGTCACTCGACGGTGAGCCGAAGGTGTTGCACCGAACCACGGTCGACGGGTCGGTTCTCGACGGGCGTCTCGCCCACGGAACGGTCCGTCTCGTGCTGTCCTCCCCCGCCGGGTCGTCCACCCTCGGGTTCGTGTACCCGACGTCGGAGGGATCCAAAGCTGTCGAGGTCGCCGAGGCGGCCAACCGCAAGCTGATCGAGGATTCAACCATCGACGACTGGATCCCCCACCGTTCTGACGGCGGCGCCGAGCGGCAACCGCTCGCCGACTGTTCCGACCTGTACCGACCTGCGGAGTTCTCCGGTTTCTCGATGCTGTCGGTGTTGACGATCGGCGACGGGGGTCTCGCGTCGATGACCGCGTCGGGCGTTCTCGCCGACGGCGGTACCACCTACGCGTCTACCGATCACCTGTATGTGGCGACCACGTCGTGGGGGCCGATCGAGGCGTCCGACGATATCGACGAAAGCCGCATCGCCCGGGTGGGCGGCGAGCACACCGACGTCCACTCGTTCTCGATCACCGGAACCGACAAGGCGGCCTACGAGGCATCGGGTCGAGTCGAGGGCCACCTCCTCAACCAGTATTCGATGAGCGAGTCGGGCGACGACCTCCGCATCGCGACCACCACCAACTCCGGTTGGGGCGGCGGCGTGGTCGACTGCCCACCGAACGCGGAATGCGCTGCTCCGGTGGAGCAGACCGCTGGCCAGAGCCGGGTCGTGGTGCTGCGCCGCAACGGCGAGGTGCTCGAACAGATCGGGATGGTCGATGGCCTTGGGCCCTCGGAGCAGATCAAGTCGGTGCGCTACGTCGGCGACATCGCGTACGTGGTGACGTTCCGCCAGACCGATCCGTTCTACGTCGTCGATCTCGCCGATCCGACCGCCCCCAAGATCCTCGGGGAACTGAAGGTGCCGGGGTTCTCGTCGTACCTTCATCCCGTCGGCGACCACCTCGTGTTGGGTGTGGGTTCAGACGCCACCGACGAGGGTCGAGTCACCGGGGCGAAGGTCTCGCTGTACGACACGTCCGATCCGGTCGCGCCGCGTGAGGTGACCACGTTGGCAGAGCGCAGCCTCGACTTCCTCGTGGCCGGGGACCCGAAAGCGTTCTCGTGGGATGCCGCACGGTCGACCGCATACCTGCCGTTCTACGCAGCGTGCTGGGATGTGGACGTCGACAACTGCGTGACGACCAACGGTGTTCTCGTCGTGCGAGTCGCCGACGGGGCGATCACCGAGATCGGCCGAATCGATCACAACAGCCTCGCCACCGTCCCCGGACAGGGCCAGGACCCCGGCCAGCCGATCCCCCTTCCCGTGCCGGTCCCGATCGAGGAGCCGGGCTCACCCGGCACCTCGAGTGACACCGAGGAGATCGTCGAGTCCGCGCCGGCTACCGAACCGGGCTTCGCCCCCGACGTCATGCCCTACTCCTACTCACCGACGATCACACGTGCGTTCGTCGTAGGCGACCGGATCGTGACCCTCTCCGATGCCGGTCTGGCGACCCACGCCGTGGACTCGCTCACCCAGATCGGCGCTGTTCGCTTGTGAGACCCGTTGAGGTCGGTCAGCCGCGGACGCGGATGACCGACCGCACGTTCTCCTTGGCGGCGAGCCCGGCGATCAGGTCGTCGGGAACGGCGGTGTCCGTGACGATGACCATGAGCGCCGACACGCCATCGGCGTCCTGGCCGACGACCATGTCGGCGATGTTGACGCCGGCTTCGCCGACCGAGGTGCCGACGAGACCGATCATGCCCGGCACGTCGTCGTTGCGCACCACAACCATGTGCTCAGCAGGCCGGATGTCGACGGTGAAATCGTCGATCATCACGATCTTGGCAACCGGGTTGAATCCGGCGAGCGTCCCGGCGACAGCATGCTCCCCGCAGCGCACGGTGATGAGGTTCACGTAGTCCTTCGGCGTCGTCGACTGCGACGGGCGCACGACGATGCCGTGCTCCTCGGCCATCTGTGGGGCATTCACGTAGGACACCGGGTCGCCGCTGACGACACCGAAGAAGCCCTTGAGGACCGACAGTGTGAGGATGCGGGTGTCGTACTCGGCGATCTGGCCGTCGTAGGAAATCTCGATCGACTCCTGCGCCGCTCCGGACGACAACCAGGCCAGGGTGCTGCCGAGGCGCTCAGCGAGGCCCTGGTAGGGGCGGACCGTCTCGGACACCTCGCCGGCGGAAACGTTGACGGCGAACGGCACGAAGTCGCCGGCGAGGGCCAGTTCCACCATGTCGGCGATGGTGTCGCCGGCCTTGTCCTGGGCTTCGACCGTGGACGCGCCGAGGTGGGGCGTGACGACCACCTGGTCGAGCTCGAAGAGCGGTGAGTCGGTGCACGGCTCCTTGTCGAACACGTCGAGCGCCGCCCCGGCGACCTGGCCGGCCTTGATGGCATCGGCCAGTGCCTGCTCGTCGACGATGCCGCCACGCGCCACGTTGACGACGCGGAGCGAGGGCTTGGCCTTGGCCAAGAGATCCTTGCCCACGAGCCCGATGGTCTCGGGCGTCTTAGCGAGGTGCAGCGTGATGAAGTCGGAGCGTGAGATCAGGTCGTCGAGCGACAACAGCTCAACCGACATGCGGCGTGCAGCGTCCTCCGACACGAACGGGTCGTAGGCGACGAGCTTCATGCCGAACGCCAGCGACCGCTGGGCCACGAGCTTGCCGATGCGGCCGAGGCCGATGATGCCGAGCGTCTTGTCGCTCAGCTCCACACCGTTCCACTTGGACCGCTCCCAGCGACCCTCCTTGAGCGCGGCGTGCGCCTGGGGCACGTTGCGGGCCTGGGCCAACAGGAGCGCCATCGTGTGCTCGGCGGCCGACAGCGTGTTGGACTGCGGTGCGTTGACGACCATCACGCCCTGCTCGGTGGCAGCGGCGGTGTCGACGTTGTCGAGACCGATCCCGGCGCGGCCCACGACGATCAGGTCGGATCCGGCGGCCAGCACCTCCTTGGTCACCTGCGTGGCCGAACGGATGATGAGGGCGTGCGCGCCCTTCACCAGTTCGAGGAGCGACTCGGGGGTCCAGTCCAGCTGGATATCGACCTCGTGGCCGGCGTCGCGGAGACGCTGCAGCCCGTTGTCGGCGATTGCTTCGGTGACCAGTACTCGTGCCATACGGCCCGCGAGCCTAACGGTGCCCCAGAACGTCCCGACAACCCTTGCCCGATGTCACCCTCCCCAGCCTGTTCTGTTGTACGAAGCGCGCGTCTGGGCGCGCGGTTTGTACAACAGAACCGGTTTGGGGGCGGGGTTTCAGCCCAGGTTCTCGACGACGACGGGGTCGATCTCGTCGGGATGGGGGAACCAGAGCACCTGGGCGTAGAAGGACAGCTCGGCTTCCAGGCAGCGCCTGATGTTCGGCGCCTGACGGAAACCGTGTCCCTCTCCCTCGAAGTAGACGGCCGCATAGGGGACGCCTCGCGCCGCCAGGGCGTCGGCGACCATACGGGTCTGGGCCGGGGGCACGACCTTGTCGTCGAGCCCTTGGAACATGATGAGCGGTGCCGACAGCTCGTCGAGGTGGTTGATCGGCGACCGATCGGCGTACGTCGCGGCGCCCTCGGGATAGGGGGCCACCAGGGACTCCATGTAGCGCGACTCGAACTTGTGGTCGTCGGACATGAGCAGAGCCAGGTCGGCGACGCCGTACAGGCTGCACCCGGCACTGAACCGATCCGAGGTCGTGAGCGCGGCGAGCGTCGTGAACCCCCCTGCGCTCCCGCCACGGATCACCAAGCGCTTGCCGTCGGCACGTCCAGCCGATGCCAGGAACTGCGCCGCGGCGATGCAGTCGGCGACGTCGACGATGCCCCACTGCCCGCGCAACTCGTTGCGGAACCGCCGACCGAACCCGGTGGAGCCGCGATGGTTCACCTCGACGACGGCGAACCCCCGCGAGGTCCAGTACTGCGTCCGCAAGCTGAGTTCGGGGCTCGCCGCCGACGTCGGACCGCCGTGGATCGTGACGACGAGCGGGGGCCGATCGCCGTCGGGGCCGACGAAGTCGGGATTGGTCGGAGGGTAGAAGATGCCGTGAGCAATCCCGCCGTCGGTCGGATAGGTGATCGGCTGGCCTACCGAGAGCAGCGCGGAGCTGAGACTGGCGTCCGGACCCGGCCGCATCGTCTCCAACCGCGAGCTAGCACCGCCCCTCCCGATCACCGTCGATACCACCGTCGGCTCCGAGGTGAACGACCCTCCGATGAAGATCGCCGTGGTCTGCCAGGCGCGGACCTGACGGATCGACGTGCAGGGCACGGACACCCGGTCCATTCGACGCTCACTGGTGTCGTACACACCGAGGTGATCAACACCGTCGCTCCGGAAGGCGAAGACCACTCGATTGTCGGTGAGGAAGGCATAGCGGGACTCGCCGAACACCCAGGCCGGCAAAGCCACCTCGTACGCGCCCGAAGCCACTGCCACCGGATCGCCCGACGGCACCCCGAGCGACGGGTAGTGGTACAGGTTCCACCAGTCGCTCCGGTCCGAACAGAACCACAGGCGGTTGTCGTGATCCCATGCGGGCTGGACGATCGACTCGCCTTCGCTGCTTCCCCCTCGTCGCCCGCCCGTCAATCGGCGTGCTCCGGCAAGCGCGGGCTCCAGGCCGCCGACGTCGAATCGAGCGAACCACAGTTCGGAGCTGTCCCACGGCATGTCGGGATGGGACCATTCCACCCACGCCAGCAACTCGCCGCTGAGATCGAGCCGGGGCGACATCACGAAGTCGGCCGACTGGCGCAGGATCACCGGGATCCCACCGGTGGCTGGCACGGCGACAAGGCGATTCACCGCCTCGGTCGCTGCCGAGTCGACTTCCGCCTCGCCCGGACGGGCCTCCTGCACGCACACGATCCAACGGCGGTCGGGGGTCATGGTC
>JAIBBP010000148.1 GCA_019694615.1 Microthrixaceae bacterium
TCGGTGTGATGTCGGAGGAGTCCGGACGCCACGAACCCCAGCGGAGCGTGTGCGTGGTCGTGGATCCTGTCGACGGGTCGACAAATGCCGCGCGTGGCCTGCCGTGCTGGGCGACCTCGCTGTGCGCCGTCGATGCCGAGGGCCCGTGGGTCGCAACGGTTGTCGACCATTCCCGGGCGATCACCTACCGCGCTGCCCGCGGGCTCGGCGCGACCAGAACGGCCGGCGATGGCGCTCCCGAATCGATAGCCGTCGCCGCAGGGCTTCCCCTCTCCGACGCGGTGGTCGCGGTGAACGGCCGATCGGCATCCTGGCCAGCGGCGCGGCAGTTGCGGGCTCTGGGCTCGGCAGCGATCGAGTTGTGCCTCGTCGCCGAGGGCGCCCTCGACGGGTACCTCAACCTCGACGGCGACAGCCACGGCTCGTGGGACTACCTCGGAGCGCTTCTGGTGCTGACCGAGGCCGGAGGGGCTGCCGGTGATGCACGGGGCCGCGAGCTCGTCACGCTCGACCCGGACGCCCGTCGATGCATCATCGGCGCATCGGGCCCAGCGATGCTCGCTGCGCTGTCGGCACCGATGGGGGCGGCGCGGTGAGCGGTGGCAAGGGCGGCGCATCCCGCGTCGGCTTGAAGGTGTACGGGCGACTGTCGCCGCCGGTCCGCCAGGCGTTCGTGCGGCTGGTGAAACCGTCGTTCACCGTCGGAACAATGACGGTCGTCACCCAAGATGACGACCGTGTGTTGCTGGTGCAACACAGCTACATGTCGAACTGGAGCCTGCCTGGGGGCCTCCTAGACCGCCGCGAACAGGTGTATGCAGGCGCGGTTCGGGAGACTCGTGAGGAGGTTGGTCTCGACGTCGTGTTGGTGGGCGAACCAGCCGTCGTCGTCGATCCTCAGCGCCAGATCGTCCGCGTGATCTTCCGGGCCCGGACGGTGGCCGGAGTGTCGCCCGACACGGCGGCGCCGGCTTCGGCGGAGATCGTCCACGTCGGCTGGTTCGCGCCCGACGAGCTGCCTACCACGAGTCCTGAGACCGCCGACGCCTACGCCGCGCTGTTGCGTGTCGAAGGCGTTCGCAGTTGAGCGGCGACTCCCAACGGGGTTTCGGTCGTAGAAGCGCCCAGGATGTGGACGTTTGTACGACCGAAACCGGGTCAGGTCGGGTGCGGCATCGGTAACATGGCCCTTCCCGAAAACGCGGGCGCATAGCTCAGTTGGCTAGAGCATCTGGTTTACATCCAGAGAGTCGGGGGTTCGAGTCCCTCTGCGCCCACCCTGGAGCTTCGAGCCAGACCCCACCCGGGGACTCGAGATGGTCAGAGATAGCCGATCGCTGCGGTGATCGCCGGCATTGCTGCGTCCATGTCGAGGACGATCTTGGACTCGAGTTCGATGAACTCGCTCAGTGCGAGGCTGATCTCGAGGCCGGCGGCAACCGCTGCGTCGCTGCCATCGAATCGGGAGATCGTGATACCGCTTCCTCCGTCGGCGGCGATGTACCAGCAAAGTCGTTCGCTGCTGGGATCCTCGGCCTCGCGGGCCTCGGTCTTGGCCCACACCTCCATCATGCGGTTCGTTTGCTCAGGGCTGAGCGGACGCGCTTTCCACGTCGTGCACACAATCATGATGAACCCCCCGGTCTTGGCGTGCGACGGTCGTCGCACCTCGGCGACGCTACTCCCAAGTCCGGGGGATGTCGACGGGCCCGCTCGGGGTGACTGACGCGTTCAGTCGGGGAACGAGACGCCGAGCTCGGCTGCCCTCGCCTTCGCTTCCTCCGGGAAGATGTTCTTGAGGATGAAGGGGTCGCTCGTGATCGAGTAGTCAGCCGCGAGATGCTTCGTGTAGCGGTCGATGTAGAAGAGCTGCTTGGCAATCAGCGCCAGCTCCCGGGGGATCGACGCTCCGTATGTCCTCAGCATCTGCACCGACTCGGTGACGAGCACGGTGATGTCGATGCTTCCGAATCCGTTCTGCAGCATCGGCCCGATGACCGCAGTGAGAAACGCTGCGAGCTGATCGATGTCACCGAACTCGGGTGGGAGTGCCCCGACCCGCTGGTAGGCGTGAGCGACGCGGGAGAAGTCGAGGTCGAACGCGCATGTGTAGAAGAGGTCGCGCAGCAGTTCCCGCCATTCGGGGTCGAGCTCGCCCATGATCCCGAAGTCCAGGAAGCATCCCCGGCCATCGTCGAGCACCCAGATGTTGCCGGCGTGCATGTCACCGTGGAACGGCCCGTGAACCATCGCCGCCTCGGCCCAGACCTTCGCGCCGCGCCGAATGACGAGACCGACGTCGATCCCACGCCGCTCCAACTCGTCAAAGTCGTCCATCGGGACCCCCGAAACCCGTTCCATGCAGATGACCTGGGGGCCGCAGTAGTCCCAGTACACCTCGGGGGCGGTGATCGCTACGTTGTCGCCGAACGCCCCGATGCGTGACCGGAACCGGTCCTGTTGCCACGCTTCGCGCGCCGGGTTCAGTTCTTGAAAGGTCACAGCGTGCAGGTCGGCGATGATTCCTCTCGCCCCACTCGCCTTGCCCCAGGGCATCCGCTCGATGAGCCAGGCGATCCGGTACGCGTTGCGCAGGTCGACAGCCATGCGCCGTCGTATGCCCGGGCGCTGCACCTTGATCACCGCCTCGCGGCCGTCGCGAAGACGACACGAGTGGACCTGACCAACCGAGGCGGCTGACAGCGGATCATCGTCGAACCGATCGAACAACTGGTCGATCGGCAATCCGAGGTCCTCTTCGACGGTCGCTCGGACCAGTGCCGTGGGGAAAGGCGGCACTTCATCGAGGCAACGACGAGCGGCACCGACGAGAGCGGATGGGAACAGAGCTCCTGAACTCGCGATGATCTGGCCGGCTTTGACGAACGTGGGGCCGAGACGGATGCAGCCGTCTATCAGGCCGTCGGACACCGCCGCGAGAAGCGACTGCCGGTTGACACCACGCCGGCGGACGAGGTCGCGAGCCGCCGACGATGCCACCGCGAACGCGAGCACCGCGGCGACGACGACGAAACGGCCCACATCCTCGAACCGGAACGCGGTGAGTGACGGTGCGTCGGGCTCGACCGCGGAAAGCGGAGGTCCGCTGGCGAACGGTCCCTGGAAAGTGGACGGTGGGGTTGGTGTCATGGACTGTCCGTCTCGGTCGCGAGTCGCCGCTCCGGAACGTAGCGGAACGACGACTACCGCCGGAAAACGAGCGTCATCGCCAGCCCCGCAGGCGGTGTGACGAGTGCCATCGTGACTACCGGCACATCGGGTGGCAGAGTCGAGGAAGCCGGACTCAACCGGTGACCGTTAGCCGAGGAGGCGACATGGCAGTGAAAACCACGCAAGCAGAAGTTGGGGTGGATGCCGGGGAGGTCACGGAGGGGGTCCATCAGTTCATTGAGAAACTGCAGGGCACGGAAAAGGCTGCCTTGGGCGCCGTGAGGCGATTCGTCGACACGGTGAACGACGCGTTCCCCGACATCAGCGAGGACGGGCCTCGCCGGCAGATCATCGAGGCAGCTTTCGGGATGACCGAGAAGATCGTGGAAGCGTCGAACAAGCTGGCCGTCAGCCTGGTCGACCTGACAGGCAGTGCGATCGAGGGCCAGGCGGGGTCGAGCAGCTGAGCTGAGGGGTCGGTCGTGCCGCCATCGGAGAAGGCCCGCTCCGGAACATCGGAATCGTCGCTCTCGTCCGAGATCGGAGCGGCGCGAGATCCGGAGTTCCTCCGGGCGGCGCGCCCGATCCTCGAGTGGTACGCGGCGTACTTTCGCTCCGAGGTTCGAGGGTTCGACCGGCTCCCGGCGCGGGGGCCGATGCTCGTCGTCGGCAATCACTCCGGCGGGCAGATGACACCTGACATCCCCGTCCTGCTCACCGCATGGTGGCGTGAGCGCGGTGAGGAGGAACCGGTCTACGCCCTGTTCCACTCGTTCTTCCTCGGGTTGCCTGGCGTCGGTCCGGTGATGGCCCGGGGCGGAGCCGTGGAGGCAGGCCCGGCTGCCGCTGAGGCCGTGCTGCGCTCCGGAGCGACCCTCATCGATTTTCCGGGCGGCGACCACGAGGTCTTCCGGACATGGGGCCAGCGCAACCGGATCGACTTCGGTGGGCGCACCGGCTTCATCCGGCTCGCGTTGAGGACTGGAGTGCCGGTGGTCCCGGCTGTGTCGGTCGGAGCCCACGAAACGCTCGTCGTTCTCGCGCGCGGTGAGCGTGTTGCCAAGTGGTTGGGGCTCGACAGGCGATTCCGCGTCTCTGTGATGCCGCTGGTGTTGGGTCTTCCGTTCGGCGTGGTGCTCGGCGGGATCCCCACGTTTCCGCTACCGGCCAAGATCACCGTCGAACTGCTCGAGCCGATCCGGTGGTCCGTGAAGTACGGGCCCGACGCGGCCGACGACCCCGAGATCGTGCGATCCTGCTATGACGAACTCACCGCGACGATGCAGAGCGCGCTCGACCGACTTGCAGCGGAGAGGCAGTTCCCGATCATCGGATGAGAGACACCCGCTCCCCGACGAGGCTCGTGACGGTAAGGACTGTGACGGTCAGGCGGGCGACGCTGACAGGCCGCGTTTCTCCATCGCCTGGGTGACGAACGCCCACACCGTGTCGGACCAGAGGTAGCCCACGTGGTTGCCGGCGAACCAACACGTCTCGGGTTCGTCCCAGTGCTCCCAAAGCCTCCTCGCCTGGTCGGTCGTTGCGAGCCGGTCACCGAGGCCCGCGAAG
>JAIBBP010000120.1 GCA_019694615.1 Microthrixaceae bacterium
CGGCACCGGCGATCGTGGCGCGGCGGCACAGTTCCTCCAACGCCAACGCCCGCAACGTGGCCCGGTTCGGGATGGCGATCTCACCACCTGATGTGTCCGCATCGGCGGCCCACAGCTTGTACAGCTCGTCAGCGGTCTGTTCGATCGCCTCACGCACCGTCACCGCCGCCGACCCCACCAACCTGCCCGAAACATCAGCCCCCTCCGAGGTGCCGCGGACACTCAGCCGGTTGGCGTACACGTCGTCATCGGGGTCGTAACCGCCGTCCTGATCCAACAGGGCCGCAATGGTCTTCACATGCTTGCGCCACACCCGGAACGCCATCCCGCCGGCCTGATCGATCAGTTCGGTTTCGATCTCCCGAAACGCTGACGCGATCCGAGGGTTGATCGCGTCGGCCATGACGTTGGCGTGCTCAAACCCGATCACACCCGACCCCAACGCCACAGCGGTCGCGGGCAACTCGACACGCAAGGCTCGTGCGACTCTGACCAGACCACTCGCAGCGCCATCGGAGATCCCCGCTTCCCGTGACAACCAACGGCCGGTCGCCAACCCGTCAGAGATGTCGGTGGTGCCGCGGACATCCAGTTCGCCGACCACCTGTGCCTGCACCGCATCCAGCCGACGGCGTGCGGTTTCGATCTTCCGGGCGGTGTCCAGCAGCGTTTGATCGGCGGCTTCGATCACCGGGACCACACCGTCCAACACCTCAGCAAGCTCACCCCAGAACATACGTTCGATCGTAGCGAGCACCACTGACACTCAAACCTCGCTGAGCCAACTCCTCGGGGTCCCACCGCCGAGCCGAGTACCACTCGAATCGGCGGCTGCGTGAACGACATTGCATCGAGTCGAACAGACCGGCCGATAGCGTGAACGGATGCCTTGGCTCCCGGGGAACGGTTCGTGATCGTCGACTGCGCCGCCTACGAGCACGGCAAGCGGAGGGCGTTGGCGTGCACGCTCGACGAGGCGTTCGACGCGCAAGGTGACGATGACACCTTCGTGTGGATCGGCCTGTTGGAACCAACCGAGGAGGAACTTGCAACGGTCGCCACGACCTTCGGCCTGCATCCGCTCGCGGTGGAGGACGCTCTCCACGCGCACCAACGACCGAAGCTCGAGCGATACGGTGACCATTCCCTCCTGGTCTTCAAGACGGCTCGGTACGTCGACCGTGACGAGGTGATCGCCCTCGGCGAGGTGCTGCTGTTCGTGGGCGACAACTTCGTGATCAGCGTTCGTCACGGCGACGCCGGAAACATGGGCGAGATCCGAAAGCGCCTGGAGGCGCGCCCCGAGCGGCTTGCACTCGGTCCCGGGGTGGTCGTCTATGAACTGGCCGATCGCGTCGCGGACGAGTTCATCGACGCTCTCGTCTCTATGGAAGCCGACATCGACGAGATCCAGGCCGAGGTCTTCGCCGGGCCGAAGGCGTCGCATGCCGGCCGCATCTTCGGCCTCAAGCGCGAGGTGTTGGAGTTCAGGCAGGCGGCGGTACCCCTCGTCGATCCCATCGACCAGCTGGTGAGATCACTGCCACCGGGGTTCGTCGCCGAGTTGCAGCCGTACTTCCGAGATGTCCATGACCACGTGGTCCGTGCGTCGCAACGCCTCACCGCGATCGACGAGCTGTTGTCGAGCGCGTTGGACGCCAACGTTGCCCAGGTGTCGATGCGCCAGAACGAAGACATGCGCAAGATTTCCGCGTGGGCTGCGATCGTGTCGGTTCCTACTGCGATCGCGGGGGTGTACGGCATGAACTTCGAGCACATGCCCGAGCTCGGCTGGAAGTTGGGCTATCCAATGGTGATCATCCTCATCGCCTCGATCTGCGGTTGGCTCTACCGCAACTTCAAGCGCCGCGACTGGCTGTAGCTCGGCGGGTAGCGTCGTCGAGGTGGGACGCCCCGACGCACTGGTGACACGTCGGCCGAAGACGGGCGTGAGCGCAGCATCGTGGCGCAGCGCGTTGGTCACCGGGGCGTCGAGCGGCATCGGTGAGCAGTTCGCGCGGCAGATCGCGGCCGCCGGAGTCGACGTCGTGCTCGTGGCCCGGCGAGTCGACCGGCTCGACGCGCTGGCACGGGAGCTGCGTGAGCTGGACGTCGTCATGGAGGTGCTGCCGGCCGACCTGTCGACGCCCGCCGGTCGTGCGGCGGTTGCCGCCCGCCTGGCCGATCCCGAGCGGCCAATCGATCTGCTCGTCAACAACGCCGGCCTCGGCGTAGCGACGGCATTCGCGGAGGTGACGCCGACCGCTACCGCGAGATCATCGACATCAACATCGTGGCCGTTGTCGAGCTGACCCACGCGGTGCTTCCGACGATGCTGGCGAACGGCCGAGGTTGGGTGCTCAACGTCAGCTCGCTGGGTGGTCTCGCTCCGGGCCCCGGCTTCGCCGTGTACTCCGCGACGAAGGCGTTCGTATGCAGCTTCAGCGAGTCGTTGCACGAGGAGTGTCGTCGCCGGGACGTGGTGGTCACCGCGGTGTGCCCGGGTGCGACCCGTACCGAGTTCGGGGCGATCAGCGGCGCCGACGACGGCGGACTACCGCCGATGCTCTGGCAGGAGCCCGGCGTGGTCGTGGCCGAGGCACTCGGAGCGGCCGCCGCCGGACGGGCACTACGTGTCACCGGTTGGCCCAACCGCCTCACGGCAGGGCTGACGGCGATGTTGCCGCGCATCGTCCGGCGTCGATTGGCCGGAATGGTGACCGACCAGCTGTAGGTCGTCCTTTCCCCTTCCAACCGGTTCTGTTGTACAAAGCGCGCGCGTGGGCGCGCGCTTCATACAACAGAACCGGTTGGGGGACGGGTAAGTGGGCGGGGAGGTGGGAGTTCAGCTCGCGGAGGAGCGGAGACGCTCAACGATGCGGCTCGCTTCGTCGATGGGAATGGCGAATCCGATGTTCGACGCCGTCGTGGATCCGCTGCTCCCGGCGACGGCCGTGTTGATGCCGATGACCTCGCCGTTCGAGTTGACGAGTGGTCCACCGGAGTTGCCCGAGCTGATCGCGGCGTCGGTCTGAATGAGGCCCGACAGGGTCTCGCTGGTGCCGTTGCCGCCGGCTTCGATGCTGCGGTTGAGCGCCGACACGATGCCACGGGTCACCGACATCCCGCCTTCGAGGGCGAGGGCGTTGCCCACAGCGACCACGTCATCGCCGACAGCAGCCGCGGCGCTCGATCCCAACACTGCGGGGGTCAAATCGGTCACGCCCTGTACCTGGAGGAGAGCGAGGTCGTTCGCGCTGTCCGCTGCCACGAGAGTCGCCGGGAGTTCCTGATCGGTTCCGTCGACCGAGACCGTGATGCGGGTAGCGCCGCTGACGACGTGGGCGTTCGTCAGGATCTGTCCGTCGGCGGTGAGCACGACGCCGGTTCCGGCACCCTGGCCTTGTGCGACGTAGGGTCCGCGTCGCTGTGTGACCGACGTGTTGATCGCGACGGTGGAGGGGCCGACCTTCTGGAGGATTCCGGCGACGTCGAGAGCCTCGCCGCCGATCGTTGCGCTGACGGTGCGGCCGGTGGCGATCGTGGTGCCACCGGTCGTTCCGGTGTCAGATGACTCGTGGCCGGCCAGCCATCCACCGGCTACGCCTGCGACTAGTGACGCCACCACGGTGGTGCCGATGACGACTGCGGATCTGGCCCGGCCACGACCGGTCGACGCCACCGCCGTGGGCGGGGACGGCGGTGGCGCGACCGGCGCCGGCTGCGGTTGGATAGGTGGCGGGAACCCACCGGCAGCGAACGTTGCCGTCGGAACGGCAGTCGGAGGTGCGGTCGGGGGAGTGAGGGGAGCGGGAACGTCGTCCATGTGAGCGAGGCTGCTCCCGAAGCCTCAGAGGAGGCTCAGAGTCCGCTGAGAACCGACCGCGGAGCTGAGAACACCGTCAGCCGGAACCCGTTCTGTTGTACGAAGCGCGCGCCCACGCGCGCGCTTCATACAACAGAACAGGTTCCGGAGCGGGCCGGGGCGGGCATGGGGCGGGCTAGCCGCCGTTGGTTGCCGGCACGTAGGCGCGGCAGGGCTGGCCGCGGAGCACGCCGCACGCCGGAAGCGGAGCGCCGGCAGTGCGACGTTGGATTACGGGGAGCACCAGCGCGGAGGGCTCGGCAACGGTGCTGTGCACGGTGACTTTGGTGGTGCCGTCATCGATCGTGTCCCACTTCCACAGTGACCGGTCGCCGCCGGGCGCGGACAGTGTGACGCGGATGCGCGAGCCCGCCCGGAAGGCGTGGACCGTCGGGTCGATGCCCACCCGCACGAGCGTCGGCGCGTCGTCGTCGAGGGTCGACCTGTCCGTCGCCAGATGCGTCGGCCTCGGTTCGGTGGCCGTCGAAGCCGACTCGTCGAGCTTGTGATGCGAGGCGCGGAGCCAACCCGATCCGACGTAGGTCTCCTGGCCGTCGGGCCGCACTTCGGTGAGTGTCGCCTGAAGGTCGGTATCGGCCTCCGAGGCCGTCAGCCTGAGGTCGAGACTCGATCCACCGGCGATCAATGTGTCACTCGACAGCGGTGCGCTGATCCACCCGAGACCGGAGCCGGCGGAGATCGGCGTCCACTTGTTCGGCTGATCGGCGAAGGGACTCGCCACGCTGGGATCGAGGGAGGTCTCTGGCCGGGCGGCGGGATCGGCGTCGTAGGTGGCCTCGGCGGCATCGGTCGTCGGCTCGGCGGTCGAGAGCGTTCCGTCGCCGAGGTGGTACCGGGTCGCTTTCGTGCCTTCGATCGGCCAGGTGTCAGCCGTGAGTTCCCACGAAGGAGCCAGCGAGCCGGCGCCGAGATCGGTGCCGCCGACGTCGAGCAGCACTCGCACTGCCGGGTCCTTCCGGAACCGGTCTCGCGCCGCCGAAACGTTCGTCATCGCGGCGAACCGGGACTGTTCCAACGCCTCGGCCGGGACGTGGGCGATCTGGTCGAAGAGCACACGGGAGAAGCCGAGCACGGCCTCTGGGATCCTCGGGATGCGGTCGGCGACGAAGAGGTTGAGGAACTCCGCCCACCGCGTGAGAACAGCCGGCTGGAGCGCGTCGTTGTGGTTGCCGTTGTACATCGTGACCCACGTGTCGGGTCGATCGAGGAGCGATGGGATCATCGTTGCCCAGTAGCTACCGAGCTGCTCATCCTGAAGCCCGCCGATGATGAACGTCGGCACGTCGATGTCCTTGGCCCACGCTGCGGGTGTGCGCTGAGCGAACAGTCTCGGCTCACGGAACTCGACGTCGGCCAACTCTGCAAGGCCGTCGCGCGCCTGGTGGTGCAGCAACTGGTTCGCCTCGCAGTGTTTGTCGCCCCCCGCGATCAGTTCGGCGGCCCAGGCCTGCCCGCCGTCGGATGCGGCCTTTGCGTCCTCCTGACGTTCGGTGAGCCAGCCTTTCGCGAACCCGGTGTTGAAGATCCCGCCGGGGAACCCGACGCCCTGATAAAGATCCGCCGTGACCGACATCGGCGCGAGTGCGGCGAGGTGCGGAGGGCGGGTCCCACCCACGAACAGTTGGCTGATCCCCGAGTAGGAGATGCCGACCATCCCGACCTTGCCCCCCTTGACCCACGGTTGGGCTGCGACGGTTTCGACGGCGTCGTAGCCGTCGTACACGGTGGGAAGCCCGAACAGGTCGAATGCACCGCCTGAGCAACCGGTGCCGCGGATCTGCACACTGACGACGGCGAAATCGAGGAGGGGGCCGATGACGGCACCGACGGCGGTGGACGAACTCGGCGCAAGGGGATCGGGAGGCGCTTCCGGATCGGCGAGCCGCGCCGCGATCGACGCGAGAAGGTCGCTGGGCGCCGCGACGTCGTAGCCGGAGTACTCGATCAACGTTGGGAACGGCCCGTCGTCGAGTTCCTTGCCCGGGGGGAGCCGAACCGTCATCGCCAACGTGATGTCGTCGCGCATCCGGATGTAGTTGAGTCCGCGCTGTAAGGGTTGAGACGTGTAGAGCGTGGTGGGTGGGTGGTCCGCTCCTGACGGCACCACGAACGGGTCGCTCCCACGCACCGAGCGGTCCTCGACCGTCGTCGTCGGACCCTCCAGGGACACCAGCTCCTCGGGATCGTCCTCACCATCGCGGATCACTCGAAAGCCGACCGCCGGCTCGATGTCGTAGAAGATGAGGGAGCCGTAGTCGTCGGTGGTCCCCTTGGCTACGTTGGACCCGTCGGCGTCGACGAGGACCAGACGGGTGCCGGGGTCGGCGCGGGTCACGGTCACCTGGCCGACGCCGGCGCTAACCCGAAACGTCGCCGGACCAGCCGTGGCGGACGCAGCAGTCGATGGTGGAGGATCGATCGCAGCGGGGTCATTCGCGCATCCCACGAGAACGAGGACAGCGGACGTTACCGCGATGACGAGTGGCCGGCGTTGCCGCGACGAAGTCGATCCGGTTGTGCTCGACCCCACGGAGGCTCCCCTACGGCCTACTTCCCACTTCTTGTGGAACCCGCGAGAAACTAGCCTTCAGGCCGTGTCGGTTCCATGACTCCTGAGCAGTTGGTTCCCATGCAGGCGGTGTCGGGTCCGCTGCCGCGACGCGCCGACGAGTGGGTCTACGAAGTGAAGTGGGACGGGATGCGAGCGTTGGCAACCATCGCAGGGGGTCGGGCGCGATTACGCACCAGAACCGGGACCGACGTCACCTCCCGCTACCCCGAGTTGGCGGGGCTCGGCAGCGCTGCGCTCGATCGCGCCGCGCTCGACCTGTCGGGGCTTGTGACGGCGGACGCGTGTGGAGGCGACCCGCTGGTCATCGACGGCGAGATCGTCATGTTCGACGAGCAGGGCCGCCCCAGTTTCGGTGCACTGCAACACCGGATGCACGTAACAGATGAGGCAGCCGCGCAGCGCCTGGCCGCCGAACGGTCGGTGATGTTCGTCGCGTTCGACGTGCTGTGGACACCTGCCGGATCGTTACTGACAAAGTCCTACGACCAGCGCCGCGATGTGTTGTCGTCGGTGCGCTTCGAGTGCAGGCACGCGATGACGCCGGCCGCCGAACTGGGTGATCCCGACGGGTTCGTCGAGTTCTGTCGCGGGAGGGGTCTCGAAGGGGTCGTCGCAAAGCGACGCGACAGCGCCTATCGCCCGGGTCGGCGATCCGACACCTGGGTCAAGTCGAAGTTCTTCCGTCGCCAGGAGTTCCTCGTCATCGGCTGGACCGAGGGCTCGGGTGGAAGGGCCCAGCTGCTCGGCGCGCTCCTGCTCGGTTACTACGACACGAATGGCCGCCTGGCTTTTGCCGGGAAGGTGGGGACCGGGTTCAGCGACCGCGAGCTGGCCGACCTGCGAGCCGAACTCGACCACCTCTCGATCGACGGTGCCGATGTCGCTGTACCGAGGCAGAGGTCCCCCGTACATTTCGTCGAGCCGACGATGGTGGTCGAGGTGTCGTTCGTCGAGTGGAGCGAAGCGGGCCACCTGAGGCACCCTGCCTACCAGGGTCGCAGGATGGACGTGGACGCTCGGCGGGTCGTTCGCGAACGGGACAGCTAGAGCGGCGGAAGCGCCTGCGGCTCGCTCAGTACCGGAGCGAAGAGATCGCCGACTTCGTCGATCCGATCCGGTGCCGTGGCCATCGTCCACCGGTCCGGCGCAAGGTCGGGGTCGTCCAGCTCATCCCACGTGATGGGCATGGACACCGGAGCGCGGGGTGACGCTCTGACGCTGTAAGGGGCAACGAGTGTCTTGTTGTGGGCGTTCTGGGTGTAGTCGAGACGGGCCAGGCCTTTTCGCCGGCCGGTCTCCCAGGACCAGCTGATGAGGTCGGGCACCATCGAGCCGATCGCTCGCGACAGTCCTTCGACCCACGTTCGGGTGTCCTCGAAGGTCAGTCCGGGCTGGACGGGTACCCAGATCTGAATCCCCCGCTTGCCGGTCACCTTCGGTTGCGCTCGGACCCCGAGGTGGTCCAGCGCCGTCCGGTGCAACCGTGCCAGCAGCAGCAGTTCGTCGAACGTCGTGGTCTCTCCCGGGTCGAGATCGATGAGCGCATAGCTGGGCTGGTCGGGGGTTTCACACGGTGACGTCCACGGGTGCATCTCGATGACCCCGAAGTTGGCCATCCACGCAAGCGCCGGCAGGCTGTCGACGACGAAGTACCACCGGGTCGTACCCCTGGTCGCCCGCTCGAACTCCCAGGTCGTGATCCAGTCGGGCGCGTGCGTGGGCACTGCCTTGTGCCAGAAGCCGGGCCGATCGACGCCGTCGGGGAAACGGTGCATGTTCAGTGCGCGGTCACGAAGGTAGGGGACCATCACAGGGGCGACCGTGGCGTAGTACGCGATGAGGTCCCGCTTTGTGTACGCAGTGTTGGTGGAGTCGCCTCCGGGAAACAGCACCTTGTCGAGGTTGGTCAACTTGAGGGTACGACCCTGGACCTCCCAGTCCCCCTTGGCAGGTAACTCGGCGAGGGCCGCCAACTCGTCGGAGGTCGCCGGTTGAACGGGCGCAGTGTTTGGGCTGGTCACGCCATCATCATGCAGCGTTGTGCCTCGTCTACGTGGCGTCTCGGGTTGGGCCCGGGACGCGTTCGGGTTCCGCGAAGCTCGGGTCGCGCAGGGCTCGAGCGATCGCCTCCCCGCGGCTCGAGAGCCCGAGCTTGCGGTAGATGCTCTTGAGGTGGCTCTTCACGGTCTCGTCCCCGACGTTGAGCGCCCGTGCGATCGCCTGGTTGCGCAGCCCTTGGCTCAGGAGGGCGAGAACCTCCGACTCGCGGTAGCTGAGGCCGAGATTCGACGCGAATCCTGGTGGTCCGCTTCCACCGCGCATGGCGACGGTGACCTCACCACGGTGGACGCGTTCCAGTGAGCGAACGAGATCGACCGGGCTCAGCGACTTCGCGAGACAGCCGGCGACCCCCGCGTCAAGGAGTCGGGGGACGGTGTTGGCTGCGAGCGATGATGCGTACACAGCGACCCGCCCGACCGACGAGTCGGCGACGAGCTCGGAGATTCGTGCGACATCGAGTCGAACCTTCCCGAACGTGTCGTACACGGCGATGTCCACGGCGACGCCGATCGGTTCGGATCCGGTAGCGACGGCGACGGTTCGTACCCGCTCGGCGTAGGGATGGAGCAGGCGACCGGCTTCGGCCACAGCGAGGCGGTAGTCGTTGAGGATTGCGATCGAGATCGGCTCAGCCATCGCAGTCGCCCCCCGGCGTCATCGACACGCCAGTCGGACCGGACGCCCGATGGGATCGAATGCAATCCACTGCCCGATTTCGGGCCGGTACACACCTCCTCGACTCCGGGGCGTCCTACGCAGATGTTAGGTGTACCTATTGAAGTAATGCAGTGCGCCCTACTATCGTGTGCCGTTCAAACAAACCGCTGGAGGAGTTCCATGCCACGACGTCACACCGCATCGGTCCGCCGGGCCACCCGCATCGTTCTCGGAACGATGCTCGCATTCGGCCTCACGGCCTGCTTCCCCGAAGTAACGCCAGCGCCCCCCACTTCCGGCGCGGCGATCACCGTGTCCAAGACGGAGAACGTCGAGGCGGGCGATGTGATCACCATCAGCGGTACCGGTTTCACCACCACGGGCAATCTCGGAACCCGTCCTCCGCTGGCGGGTCAGCCAGCAGGGGTCTACGTGGTGTTCGGCCGGTTCGCCGAGAACTGGAAGCCCTCTGCCGGTGCAGGCGGTCGTACTGTCATCGTCCAGAAGTGGGCTCTCAACGCTTCGTCGCGTGACATCCTCGTGGGCTTCCCTTGGCTTCAGGATCCCGCCCAGTTCGTGACCTATAACGCCGATGGCTCGTGGTCGACCACCATCACCGTTCCGAGCATCGACACGAGCCAGACCGACTTTGGCTTCGCCGTGTACCCCGGGAGCGGCGCGAGCAACACCGGCGAGGAACTCCTCCAGCGCGTGACCGTCGGGACGGTTGCTGTGGCCTGACCTCGTCGTAACTCAGAGCGAGACGACGGCGCCGGTCCCACCTTCGGGTGGGACCGGCGCCGTCGCTTGTGGGTCGCGTCGGTCAGTGGGGGCGGGGTTCGATGCCGAGCTGGTGGCACGCCGCTTCGTACATGCGGACCACCTCGGCGCGGATCTCTGCTCGCTCGGTCAGTCGTTTCGCCCACGGAATCCTGATGGTCTCCTCCGAACCGTCGACGGTGACCGAGTAGTCGCCACCGTCGCAGTCGAGATCGAGCATCCGGGCATCGGTGGCGCGGTCACGGCCTCCGAGGGTCCGGCAGATCAGCAGTGTGTCGTCGGTGTGATCTGCGTTCATGTGTGAGACGACGCCGCGGACGGTGGAGTCGTCGAATCGGGGGGACGGCGTATCGTGGGAAGTCATCAGGCCTCGCTGCTGGGGCCGAGAAGCGTCTGGCAACGCGGCCATTTCTAGTATGAGTCGCCGATCGTATAGTGTCAGGCATGCCTTACATCGTGGCGACCATCTGTGACGGTCGGCCCCATCCAGGAGAAACCCCCGTGACGCAGACCGACGAATCCGTGATCGTACCCACCCGCTTCTCGGAGCAGATTCGCGAAGCAACATGGACCGACCACGGCAAAGCCGAGCACGCGACGTTCATGGATGAACTCACCGGTGGTCGACTCTCCCAGTACGAGTACGCCGAGCTGGTCGTCCAGATGTGGTTCGTCTACCAGGCGCTGGAGGCGTCCGCCGCAGCGCTCAGCGATGATGTCGCCGTCGCTCCGTTCCTCGATCCAGCGCTGGTTCGCGTTCCGGCTCTCGAAGCGGATCTCGAGTTCCTGTTGGGCGAGGAATGGCGCTCCGACGCTTCCCCCACACCTGAGACCGAGGCCTACGTTGCTCGTCTGAAGGAGGTCGCCAGCTGGCCCGGCGGGCTCCTCGCCCACCACTACACGCGGTACATGGGCGACCTCTCCGGTGGGCTTTTCATCGGCCGTCTCGTGAGTCGGCTGTATGAGCTCGGGCCCGACTCAGGCGCGGCGTTCTATGACTTCGCCGGCATCACCGATGCGAAGGCGTTCAAGGAGGCGTACCGCGAGCACCTCGACGCGGTGCCGTTCGACTCCGAGGAGAAGCTCCGTGTCATCGAGGAAATCCATGCCGCCTACGCGTTCAACACGGCGCTGCTCGTCGGTCTGGGATCGCGGGTCAAGCCCAAGGAGTAGGCCTCTCGGGCCTCGAAGCGAAGACGTAGGTCACCAACGAAAGAGCTTCGCCGCTGCGAATGTGACGACCACGGCGAACCCCGCCAGGATGAGTGCCGGTTGAAGGATCGCCGTCCACGCCTGCCCTCTGACCATCACGTCGGTCATGCCCTCGTTCAGGTGTTTCAGTGGTAGCAGGTTCGACACGAACTTCAGCCAGCTCGGTGCGTTGTCGAGGGGGAAGAACGATCCTGACAGAAACGACATCGGTAGCACGATGAAGTTCGCCATGTTGACAGCGCCTTCCGTCGTCTTGGCAACCGCTCCCGCCAGCAGACCCACGGCCATGAAGCACAGCGTCCCGATCACGACGAGCGGCACCGAGGCCAACCACGCGCCTGACAGCTTCAGCCCGAACAACGCGGTACCGAGTCCGAGGAAGACCGCCATCTGAAACAGGGCGACGGCGATGGTCACCACAAGTCGGGAGCCGACGATCGTTCGTGTCGAGACCGGCGCGAGCTGTAGGCGGCGGAGCAGCTTGGAGTTTCGCCATCCGTTGAGCGTCGCTGCGGCTCCGAAACTCGCGGACATGGCAACTGCCCAGCCGAGCAGCCCGGGCGTAATGAACTGGATCGCTTCGAGCGATTCGTCCTCGACTCGTTCCGTGCGGAGCGAGAACGCCGGGGCGACTCCCGACATCGCGACGTTCGCCCCATCGACGAAGGACCGAAGCGCACCCTGAACGGTGGCCGCCTTGACCTGGTCGGTCTGGCTGTAGTGGGCAACAAGGTCGCCGTCGCTCTCGATGACCGCAACCGCCGCATCACCGTCGCGGACGTTCGCGATCGCCGCAGCCAGATCGTCGGATCGACTGAGGTCGAAGAGTTCGTCAAGCCCGTGTCGCGCATCAGCAGGCAGGTTGTCGAACAGTGCGACGTCGCCGACTTGGATCATCTTGATCTGGCTGGACTGGTCGAAGTTGAAGATGCCGCCGAAGAGCACCAGGAACATCAACGGGAAGATCAGCGCGAAGAACACCGACGTGCGGTCCCGGACGAACCCCTTCATGATCGCGACGCACAACGCGCCGAACGCCGCGAACGAAGAGGCCTTCGCCGAGGAGCGCTCGGCTGCGGTGTCATTCACGGGTTGTACTCCCGTCCGGTCACCGTCAGAAAGACGTCGTCGAGTGTTCCCGTCCTCACCTGGACACCGTCAAGGCACTGCAAGCGAGCCAACTCCCCGAGCACGGTCGAGGGATCGCGGGTGACCAGTGTCAACACGTCGTGATCGGTCTCGATCCCGGTGACACCGTTGATGCGGGTGGCGTCGTCGGCGGCGAGCGTGCGCGCGTCGACGGCGATCCTCGCCGGCGAATCGAGGCTGCGGATCAGAGCAGCCGGACTGTCGAGTTCGAGGATTCGGCCGGCATCCATGATGGCCACCCGATCGCAGAGCGCCTCGGCCTCGTCCATGTGGTGTGTGGTGATGACCACGGTTCGGCCGGAGTGCGTCAGGCCGCGGAGGATGTCCCAGAGGTTCCGACGTGCGTGGGGGTCGAGTGAAGCGGTCGGTTCGTCGAGGATGACCAGCTCGGGGTCGTGCACCAGCGCGCAGGCGATCGAGAGTCGTTGGGTCTGGCCACCGGACAGGTCCTCGACGCGGGCGTCGGCCTTGTCATCGAGCCCCACGGCTTCGAGCATCGAATCCGCCGCGGAACGATCGACGCCGTACAGCGACGCGAAGGTTCCGATCTGCTCGCGGGCCGTCAGGCGTTCGAAGAAGGACGAGGCCTGGAGCTGAACGCCAATGCGAGGGAGGAGTTCGGAGTCGCGCGGCCACGGTGATCTGCCGAGCACCTGGATCGATCCGCCGTCGGGCTTTCGTAGGCCCTCGATCATCTCGAGCGTCGTCGTCTTGCCGGCGCCGTTGGTTCCGAGAATCCCGAAGAACTCGCCGCGACGGACCTCGAAGGTGACGTGGTCGACCGCCTGGACCGTTCCGTAGGCGATCGACAGGTTCTCGACCGAGATGGCAGTCATGGTGGCGGACGTTACTGCCCGTCACCCAGTGCGGCGGGGCGGGACCCGGTCATCGACACCGATGGCCGGGTCCAACCCCTCCCGCATGACCCTGCTGCGGGACGGCCGCTATTCCTCGACCGTTATCCCTGCGTACATTCCCTGGGTGAAGTGCGGAGGACCGGCACCCGGCTCCGTCGTCGGAGGCCCCTCGGTGGCCGCCTGCATCGCGGCCATCATCTTCGCGGGGTCGGCACCGACGGGGATCGCACAGATGATGATGTAGCGCCCGGCCTCGGTGAACGTGCCATCGCCCACGGCGGGAATCATGTCGCCGCCACCGGGTGGATGCACGAGCACCATCGCGGGTTGGGCAGCGCCGAAGAGAGCGTCGAGCTCGGCTTCGGGGAGCTTCACCAACTCGTCGATGGATCGGGTCTCGGACTCAGGGATCTTCACGGCGACGAGTTCGTGCAGTTCCGTGGGGGAGTTGTTCGTGAGCGTGAGTTTGGTTCCGACTTTCGTGGTCGCCGGCAGGCCGACGAACTTGTAGTCCTCCGCCGTCACGACGATCTCTTCGCCGTCGCCCGTCTCGGTCGCCGTGTCCGCCGCTGTTGATTCGCTGGAGGAATCTGACGCTGTTGGTTCGGCCGTCTCGTCTGCCGTGTCCTCGGTGTCGTCACCGCAGGCGACGCCCGTGAGTATCAGCAACGCCGCGAGTGATGCGGCGGCCCCGCGTCGGCGAAGCCGCTCGGATCTCTCCGTGCTTGGTCGAATCATGCCCACCCCCTGGTTTCATCGACGCGTCGACTTGCCGCGTCGCACCGATACTTGCACCGTGCCACGACCTGCACACTCCCCCATTTGGGGGATGGAGTGAGTGATCGGCGCGCCCGGTTCAGGCCCCGGTTCAGCGCTCGGGTCGGGTTCCGACGATCGACGCCCGTTCCATGACGCGAGGTTGTGGCCAGTAGTCACTCGATGCGTAGTGCTGCACTGCCCGGTTGTCCCAGAAGGCGACCGAGTCGGGCTCCCACCGGAACCGGCACTGGTACTCGGGATAGTCGGCCTGGCGGCAGAGGAGGTCGATGAGGGTGGTCGAGTCGTCGGGGCCAAGGCCGACGATGCCCGAGACGAAGTTGCGGTTGACGTACAGATGCCGGCGGCCGGTGACCGGGTGCGTGCACACGACTGGGTGGGTGACCTCGGGGTATCTGGCCCGCGTCTCGTCGACCTTGTCGGGCGCGACGAACATGCCGAAGGCCCGCATGTAGTCGTGGACCGCGTCGAGTTGGTCGACCCTTTCTTTCGTCGCCTCGTCGAGGCCGTCGTAGGCCGCGTACATGTCGCAGAAGAGCGTGTCTCCACCGACCTCAGGGACCGTGATCGCGTGCAGTACCGCCCCCATCGACGGAACCTCCCGCCAGGTGACGTCGTGGTGCCATGCGTTCTCGTAGCCGCTGAGCTCTGCTGACTTCTCGAACCTGACCAGCGCCGGTTCGCCAGTGTTGGCCGGAAAGAACGGGTGGATTTCCAAGTCGCCGAATCGGCGGGCGAAGGCGACATGGCGTTCAGCGGTCAGGGGTTGCTCACGGAAGAAGATCACCTTGAACGCAGCGAGCGCGGTGGAGAGTTCGGCGATCGCCTCGTCTGGCAGGTCGCGGGTGATGTCGACCCCCGTGATCTCCGCCCCGATGGTGGCGCCCATTCTCCGCACGTCGAAGTGCTCGAAGCTGAGTTGCGAAAGCCGCTCCGCCTCGGCTGCCAGGTGCGCGGATGGCCCGACCTGGATCGGATACGGATCGAGTGGAACACGGAGGGACGCCAACCCTGAGCCGGGCACCCGGTCGGCGGCATCGGCTGGAGCGGCGGTCGGCTGCTTCATGTCCATCTCCCCTTCTTGCTGCGGCCCACCGTAGCTGTCGCCGACGCTGTCTAGGCTGCGAGTGTGAGGTATCAAGCGCGTCCCCCCGACACATCCCCAGAGGTGTGGGCGATGTGCCGCGATCGGTGGTGCGGAATGACGCCGCAACAGCGGTTCGAGGAAGCGCGTCAGTTGACCGATGATCTCACCTCGATCGCACTCGCCGGCATTCGGGCGACGAACCCCGACTGGCCGGAGGAACGCGTCCGGTTCGAGCTGACGTGTCGTCGCTACGGCCGAGATATCGCCGAGGCGGCGTTCGGGTCGTCGGCGAGGTGACGAGAAGCGTTCCCGAGCTCATCGAGCGGATTGCGCAGATCTTCGACGAGGTCGGGATTGAGTATGTGATCGGGGGGTCGTTCGCGAGTTCGATGCTCGGTGAGCCACGAGCCACCCAGGATGTCGATGTCGCCGTCCTGCTGGACGAGCCTTCGCTTGAGCGGCTGTTGAGCATCACCGAAGGCGAGTTCTACGTTCCCGTCGAGGCGGCGCGAGCTTCCCTTGCTCATGCAGTGCCCATGCCCTCCTTCAACCTCGTGGACCTCGAAGGGCATGGAAAGGTCGATGTCTTCGTGCTTGGTGACAGCGTGCTGGATCGCCGCCAGATTGACCACAGAATACGTGTGCGCATCGCCGATGGATTCGAAGCGTGGGTCACCGCACCGGTCGAGGTGGTCCTGCGCAAGCTGCTCTGGATGAGCCTCGGCGAGAACATGTCCGATCGTCAGTGGCGCGACGTTGTCGGCGTGCTGAGTGCCAACCGCGACTCGATCGACCTTGACGACCTTCGTTCCACCGCAGCCGAGTTGGGTCTTGCCGGCCTGTTGGTCGAGGCGCTTCGCCAGGCCGGGGAATGACCGCCCGGGCTGACGGTTCCGGTCGATACGCTGCGCCGATGCCTGTCGATCTCGATGTCCTGCTGAACTCCATGCCGTTCGCTGTGGCGCTCGGCGTCGAACTCGACGAAGCCTCGCCGCAGCGGGTTGTGGGCGGGATCGAGTGGGCCAGCGACCGATGCACCATCGGCGACACGCTGCACGGTGGGGCGCTCATGGGGCTCGCTGACAGCCTCGGTGCGATCTGCGCGTTCCTCAATCTGCCGGAGGGGGCAGGCGGGACCTCGACGATCGAATCGAAGACCAACTTCTTCCGTGCAGTGCCTGGTGGCCGGGTGTCGGCATCGACCGAGCCGTTGCACGTAGGCCGCAGGACCATCGTCGTGCAGACCGACCTTCGCAACGCCGACGGCAAGCGAGTCGCTCTGGTCACGCAGACCCAGGCGGTGCTGTAGTCGCTGCCCGCTCGTTGTTCGGTTACGGCCGAGCGAAATTGCGGTCGGGCTGTGCCGGAGGGGCCACGAACCCCGGCCCCGGTCGCCATCCCGACTCGGCGATGTCCTCGAGGACGTGGGTCATGTTGAGCAGATCCTCCTCGTAGGAGAACTTCCCGTCGCCGGCGTACACGAGCGTCGAGATCCCCGACTGGGTGTACCGGGTCCCATCGGCGCGGGTGCCCGGAAGTTGCTGCCACCACTTGATGACCACGGTGTCACCGCTGATGGCCGTGTACTCGATGGGGAAGTCCCAGTCGTCGAGTCCGTGCATGGATTCGTCGAGGAAGCGGCGGAGTTCGTCGACGCCCTCGATGCGCCCCCACGCCGGGTCGACGTACACGACATCATCGGTGAACATGTCGGCGAGGTCGGCCCAGGCGGCATCGCCTCGGCCGATGCGCTCGCGGAGGTCGACGTAGGCAGCGAGCGCAGCTGCGGCCTCGGCCGCTCGTGCGGCTGCCGCGGTGACGGCGGGAACGGAGAATGCATCGCTCATCTGCTGATCATGCCGCAGATCAGCGCAGTCGCGGC
>JAIBBP010000278.1 GCA_019694615.1 Microthrixaceae bacterium
ACCTAGTGGTCGCCGCGTCGATCAGCGCCGACGCCATCGGAAGGGCCGAAGCGGTCATCCGAGCAGCCGGCGATCCACTGCGGATCGAGCGACTGGGGATCGACGTCACGGGAAGCGACGAGGCGCGAGCAGCGTCCTTCGACGCTGCGCGCGACGCGCTGGTCGACCAACTCGACAGTGGGAAGGTCGTCGCATTTCTCACCATCGGGGATCCGAACATGTTCTCGGTGTTCCCGCGCATTGCATCCGCAGTCCGCGGACAACGCCCCGAGGTGCCGATCGAGATGATTCCCGGGGTGACGGCGTTCCAGGAGCTCGCCGCGGCCTCGGGCACGGTCGTTGGCGATGATCATCAGAGTATTCGGATCGTCAACGTCAGCCGCGACCCTGCCGACGTCGCCGACCTCGTCGACGACACGCTCGGGCGCCCTTCCGAAACGCTGGTGCTCTACCGCGGCGGCCGCGCCGTTCCGACGATCGGTGCCCGCGTGGTGGATGCCGGCCGCGGCGAGACCGCCGTCATCGGGGAGCAACTCGGGCTACCGGATCAACGGTGTGTTCCGCTCGCCGCGGGCACGGACCACCCTGCGTCGTATCTGGCGTGCATGATTGCTCCCGCCGAGCGATTGCGCACCGGCGCCACCGAGGAGTCGGAGGAATCGCAATGATCTCGTTCGTCGGAGCGGGCCCGGGCGCGGCCGACCTGCTCACCTTCCGCGCCGCCGACCGCTTGGCCAAGGCGGACGTGGTCCTCTGGGCCGGATCGTTGGTGTCGCCCGATGTGCTCGATCACTGCCGCGCCGGTGCCCTGCGCCTCGATACCAAGGAGATGACGCTGGAGCAGGTTGTCGAGGTGTTCGCCGCTCATAGCGATGCGGCGATCGTCCGTCTGCATTCCGGCGACCCGGCCTGGTACTCGGCGATTGGCGAGCAGATTGCCTGGTGCGTCGCGAACGACCGACCGTTCGAGGTCGTCCCCGGTGTGTCGTCGGTGTCCGCCGCAGCAGCTGCTCTCGGCGTCGAGCTGACGGTGCCCGGCGTGTCGCAGACTGTCGTCCTGTCTCGCCTCGCCAAGCGCACGGCGAAATCGCTGGGGCCCGGGGACGACCTCGCCGCGTACGCCGCGCAGGGCGGGTTGTTGGCGCTGTTCCTTTCCGCCGGCGACCCTGCACGACTCCAGGCGACACTGCTCGGTCCCGGCTCGGCGTACCACACGGGCACGCCGGCTGCGATCGTCCATCGGGTCAGCCGTCCGGACGAGCAACTGATCCGCACGACAGTCGGAGAGATCGCCGACACGCTCACCGCCCACGACATCCGAACAACGGCCCTGGTGCTGGTGGGCGACGCTCTCGCCCCGGCCGCTGGGACATGCGTCGGGCGCAGCCATGTGTACGACCCGGCCTTCGCAACGGCCTACCGCGATGCGACCTCATGATCGGTTGATCACCGTGATCGGACTTCACGGCGGCGAGGCGTTCGGCCATGCAGCACGCGAAGCGCTGGCCTCCGCCGATGTCGTGGTCGCGGCGCAGCGGCATCGCGAACAGATCACGCTCGCCGGCCATCAACGGCACATCGAGATGTCAGGGCCGCTGCGCTCGGTCCTCGATCGGATCTCAGACTGCCGCGACGCCGGCGAGACGATCGCTGTCGTGGCGTCGGGCGACCCCGGTTTCTTCGGCATCGTCCGGCTGCTCGGCGAGCGATTCGGCACCGATCACCTCGCGGTCCATCCTGCGCCATCGTCGGTCGCGTTGGCGTTCGGCCGGATCGGGACCAGCTGGGATGACGCGGTGGTCGTGTCCGCTCACGGCCGTCCGATGGACGCTGCGATCGAAGCGGTCACGCAGTTTCCAAAGGTGGCGGTGTTGACCGCACCGCAACACTCCCCCGAGCTCCTCGGCCGGGCCCTCATCGATGCCGGCTGCCCACCCCGTCGCGTCACCGTCGCTACCCGGCTCGGCGAGGATGGCGAGTCGGTGACTTGCACGGACCTTCCCGGCCTCGGAGCCGGGTCGTTCGATCCGATGTCGGTCGTGATCTTCGTCGACCCCAAGCCGGCCGCCTCCGACGCAGCCGGCGCTGCGCCGAACCTCGGCTGGGGACTTCCTGAGCAGTCGTTCGACTATCGGGGCGGCCTCATCACCAAGTCCGAGGTGCGTGCCGTCGCGCTGGGGAAGCTCTCGCTCCCCTCCCGCGGGGTCCTGTGGGACGTGGGTGCCGGGAGCGGTTCGGTCGGCATCGAGTGCGCTCGGCTCTCCCCTCGCCTGAGGGTCGTCGCGATCGAGCGCAACAAGGAGGACGCTGAGCGGATCCGCGCCAACGCCAAACACCACGGCGTGTCGATTGAAGTCGTCGTCGGGTCCGCTCCCGAAGCACTCGTCGGGTTGCCCCGCCCCGACCGGGTGTTCGTCGGCGGCGGCGGCATGGACGTCGTTCGGACGGCATTCGAGGCGCTGAGCCCCGGCGGCGTGCTCGTGTGCACACACGTCCTGGTCGACCGCGCGGCGGCAGCGTGGACGTTGCTGGGCAACAGCGTGCAGATCGCTGCGTCGCGAGCCGTCCCGATCGCCGACGGGTTCCGCCTCGACGCCGAGAACCCCGTGTTCGTGAGCTGGGGCACACGGTGACGATGCTGGTCGTCGGGGTGGGGCTCACCTCGTCGGCCACTGCGCACGACGTTCGCTCAGCGATCGATGCAACGCTCTCCGCTGCCGGGCTCGCGTGGGAGGACGTGGCGACGATCGCCTCCACCATCCGCCGACACGATCACCCCGGCCTGCTCGCGCTGATCGCCGAGGAACGAGGGCTCGCACTGTTCGAGCCATCAGAACTCACCGTCGTTTCGGTGCCCAACCCGTCACCACGAGTCGGCGAACGGGCGGGAACGTCCAGTGTCGCCGAAGCAGCGGCCCTCCTCGCTTCGGGAAGCGACTCGCTCCTCGTTCCGAAACGCGTCTACGAGAACGTCACGGTCGCTGTCGCAGCCATGGCCGCTCCCAACTTCAGGCTCACCGGGGACGATGGCCACCGCTGAGCCCGAAGTTCCCGCCCGAGAGCGCGACGGCGACGATCCGTTCGGCCGCGGGCCAGGTCCATGTCGTCGGCGTTGGGTGAATCGTCCGCCACTTTTACGACCTGAGAGCGCTCCCAACCGGTAGGCACCATTGCCACCGTTCTCGGGTAGCGCTCTGCCAAGCTCGCACTCCGTTCCAGCGATCACCGAGCCTCGCCCTGCGAGCTGAACCGAGGAGACAGGATGCGGGTCCTACACATGTCGACGAAGAGCGGTGCGATGGTCGCGGCGTTAGCCGTGGCCGTAACGCTCACGGGATGTGGCGAGACCAAGACCGCCAACGGCGGCGGCGCGGCGGTCGAGGACTACATGAACGGCTCGGCGACCGATGACTACAACACCGGTCCGATGGCGGAGTACTTCGGCTTCGGTGACTCCGACCAGATGTCGGCGCAGCTTCGGGAGCAGACGAAACGGCAGCAGGCAGCGATGGTCGAGTGCATGCGCGCCGAGGGCTTCGAGTACATCGCTTTCGACTCCATGGGCGACATGGGCGCCGACGACTTCGATCCGTACGGCGGGATGACCCGCAAGGAGTACACCGCTAAATGGGGCTGGGGCGTTTCGACCACGATCGACGCGGACGGCCAGCCGATCGATGACGCACCCGGCTACGGGAGCACCGAGGATCTGCCCGAGGACCCGAACCAGAAGATTCGCGATGCCCTGTCGCCTGAGGACCAACTCGCGTACGACAAGGCGATGTTCGGAGACATGGCCGATCCGACAACGATGATGTCCGACGACGGTTCCGGCTCGACCGGCTCCGTCGACGGAAGTTCCGACAGCGACTCAGATCTCGACTCAGATCTCGACAGTGGCGAACCCGACTCAGAAGGGTCCGACGAGGGTGAGGGGTTCCAACCCGACTTCAGTCAGATGGGGTGCTCGGGCCGAACGATGACCGACTCGCTCGGCATGGACCAGACCGACATGGAGGCGATGACCGACGCCGAGGAAGAGATGACCCAGCGCGTCGACGCCGACAAGCGCGTGAAGGCCGCCGCCGCGGACTACCGGGCGTGCATGAAGGCAGCCGGCTATCCCAACCTCACCGAACCCGGTGACGCCCAATCGTCGATCGAGGATCGAATGAATGAGATGTGGGAAGCCGACAGCGGCGACTTCGATGGCTCGGACTCCGGTTCGGGCTCGACGTCCGACATCGACAGCGGCGATACCGAGGGAGGTGACGGGGGCAGTGTCGAGAGTGCCGGCCTCGACGCGGCGAAGCTCAAGAAGCTCCAACGCGACGAGATCGAGCTCGCTGTCGCTGAGCTGCCGTGCGACGCGGAGTACCAGGTGGCCACTCAGAAGGTGCGCTTCGAGGAGGAGCAGCGATTCATCGATGAGAATCCGGAGCTGGTGGCGAGGATGAAGAAGTCGTTCGGCGGCTGACCGCGATGAAGCGAACCGCAGCGGTCGCCGTGGTCCTCGGGGTTTCGTCGGTGTCGGCGGGGGCGGCGTGGATCGCGGCGAGTCGCATCACGTCGCCGGACGATGCCCGGCGAAGTGCGAAGGCACCCGAGGCATCACTAATCACCGTTCCCGTCGAGCAGCGTGAGCTTTCGGCAAACCTCGTGCTTCGGGGCTCTCTCAGCTTCGACGAGGCCGCGTCGATCAGTGTCCCCGCTGCGTCGGGCGAAGAGTCCGGAACGCGAGTCGTGACGAAGGCCCCACCCGATGTCGGTTCCGACATCGTCGAGGGCCAGGTGATCGCGGAGATCTCCGGGCGTCCCGTCATCGTGTTGGCCGGAGCCTTGCCGGTGTTCCGCGACCTTCGTTCCGGAAGCACCGGCGACGACGTCGAACAGCTCGAACAGGCGCTCGAACGCCTCGGGTTCTCGCCCGGAGTCGTCGACGGTACCTACGACGCGGCGACCGAGGCAGCCGTCGATCGGCTGTACGCCGCGAACGGATATGGACAGAAAGAGCCGGGCAAGGAGCAGCGCGACCTCATCGAGTCGGCGCGGGAGTCGCTGGCGGAAGCGCAGCGCACGCTTCGGGCCGCCGAGCGCGCCGAACGGACCTCCGGGACACCCAAGAAGTCCGCACAGGTGCGCCTCGAGGGAGCTCTCGACACTGCCCGCCGGCGCGCTGACGCAGCGATCACGGCGGCAGCGAAGGCGCGCACGGCCGAACCGATCGAGATCGCCGGAGCGCAAGCCGACCTCGACAACGCCCTCGCACAACGTGCTGCCGCCGACGCCGCCCTCGCCGCCGCCCAGATCTCCGGCGCTGTCAATCCCGAATCCGGCGACCCTTACACACCTCCCGAGATCGCGGCGCTGCAGTCGACGGCGACATCGGCGCGGGCGGAGGTGACTGCCAGGACCAAGGCAGTCGCCGACGCGAGATCCCGTGCGACCGAGGCGATCGAAACCGCGGACGCTGCGGTGCTCGACGCCAATCAAGCCGTTCGTGAGGCGTTCCTCGAGCTCGTCGAGTCGACCACGAGTGGCAACGAGGACGAGAAGGACGCCGTGGCCGATGCTCGGACCGCGCTCGGCGAGGCGATGAAGCGGCTCGCCGAACAGGAGGCAGTGCTCACCGGTATTCCCCAGGCCGAGGTCACGTTCGTTCGCACGCTCCCCCGCCGTGTCGGCTCGGTGTCCCTGGAACGGGGCGACACGGCTACCGGCGAGATGATGACGGTGAGCGGATCGAACCTCGCGGTCCGCACGTCGGTGACCGCGGCCGATCGCACCCTCGTGCGCCCAGGAATGTCGGTGACGGTCGCCGAGTCCGACCTCGACCTGAAATTCAGCGGCGTCGTGGCGTCGGTCGCCGATCAGGCCGGTGACTCCGACGGCGGTTCCGACGGTTCGAGCGGGAACGGATCTGACGGATCGAGCGGGAACGGAGACGATGACTCCTCTGACAGCAGGTTCGCCGTGGTCATCAGTCCGGGTGAGATGCCGAGCGACATCGACCTACCGACCTTGGAAGGCCTGAGCTTCAGGATCACCATCCCGGTGAAGAGCACTGACGGAGAGGTCCTGACCGTCCCAGCGGCAGCGCTCTCCGCAACGGGCGATGATCGCGTCCGAGTCGAAGTCCACCTCGGGGGCAAAAGGACCCGCTTCGTCGAAGTGACGAAAGGACTCGCAGCGCAGGGGTACGTCGAAGTCGCTCCCGTGCCGGGCGAAACCCTCGACAAGGGCGACGAGGTGGTGGTCGGTCGGTGACCGAGCCGGTCCTGCACCTCAGTGGCGTGACCCGCTCGTTTCCCGGTGTGCCTCCGATCGAGGCGCTCAGGAACGTCGACCTGCGAGTCGACCGTGGCGACTACGTGTCGATCACCGGTCCGTCGGGATCCGGAAAGTCGACGCTGCTCAACATTTTGGGCCTCCTCGACCGCCCCACGTCCGGCACGTTCATCCTCGACGGAATCGACACGACCTCCCTCAGCGAAGGGCGGCGCTGTGGAGTCCGAGGCGCACGTATCGGGTTCGTATTCCAGTCGTTCCACCTCCTCGCCCATCGCACGGCGACCGAGAACGTGATGGGAGCGCTCCTCTACCGTCGAGTGCCCCGGAGCGAACGTCGCCGACGCGCCGCTGAGGCGTTGGACCGAGTCGGGCTGTCGCACCGCAGCGAAGCCTTTCCGCCGACGCTCTCCGGAGGCGAACGGCAGCGTGTCGCCATCGCCAGGGCGCTGGTCGGAGCGCCGGCACTCCTGCTCGCTGATGAGCCGACGGGCAACCTGGACTCGACTACCACCGCGTCCATCCTCGACCTGTTCGACACGCTGCACCGCGATGGCATGACGCTCGTGGTCATCACCCACGACGACGACGTCAGCCACCGCGCCCGGCGAGTGGTGCGCATGCTCGACGGCGTGCTCCAGGATGGCGTGCCTCGGGGCAGGGCGGTCGCCGGTCATGACGACTGATCGCGGCGTCGAGCGATCGCGGCTCGGTCCTCGCGACATTGTGTCGGAGGCGTTGTCGGGTGTCCTCGCCCGCCCTGGTCGAGCGGCTCTGACCGCCGCCGGCACAGTGCTGGGTGTCGCCGCGTTGGTGGCCACGCTCGGGTTGGCGCGCACCGCCGGCAACCAGATCGTGACTCGGTTCGACGAGCTGACCGCAACGGATGTGACCGTCGAACCCAAGGAGGCAAACGGAAGGACGCTCGGGCGCTTGCCGTGGAATGCCGAGGAGCGCCTCGCCCGGCTCAACGGGGTTCGCGCCGCGGGAACGATCACCGAGGTCGACGACGACGGAGCGCTCACCCGATCGGTTCCGGTGAACGACCCGGAGGACTCCGACGAGTTCGATCTGACCGTGTACGCGGTGTCACCCGGTGCGTTCGATGCCGTACGAGCAAACGTCGCGACCGGTCGCGTCTTCGATTCGTCCCACGACAACCTCCCCGTCGCAGTGCTCGGGCCCGGGGCGGCGGAGGATCTTCGAATCACGCGGGTGTCCCAACAGCCGGCGATCTTCATCGGCGACGAGACGTTCGTGGTGCTCGGCATTCTCGACGACGTCGGGCGTCGGGCCGAGTTGCTGAACGCCGTGATGATTCCCGAAGGGTTCGCCCGCGAACGGTACGGACTGGCGTCGCCCGGATCGGTCCAGATCGACACCGCCGTCGGCGCCGCGGAACTGATCAGTGAGCAGGCCGGGATCGCGTTGTCACCCAACGACCCCGAACTGCTCGACGTGTCGATGCCGGTCGAGCCGAAGGCGGTCAAGGCGAAGGTTGAGGAGGACATCAACGCACTGTTCCTGCTACTCGGCGGAGTTTCGCTCCTGGTCGGCGCGCTCGGGATCGCCAACGTGACGTTGGTGTCGGTGTTGGAGCGTGTGGGCGAGATCGGTCTTCGACGAGCGGTCGGCGCGGCGCGGCGTCACGTTGCCGGGCAGTTTCTCGTCGAGTCGACCTTGTTGGGCTTCCTCGGCGGAGTGATCGGTGCGTCGATCGGCCTCGTCGTGATCGTTGGAGTCAGCGTCGCCAAGGACTGGGTGCCGGTGCTCGATGTGAGGATCGCCCTCGGCGCGCCGGTCGCCGGTGCGCTGGTCGGCCTGGTGTCGGGCGTCTACCCGTCGCTGCGCGCCGCGTTCATCGAGCCTGTGGAAGCACTCCGCGGCGGAACCTGAGCGACCGGCGGTTTGGTGGATAGCCGAGCTGAACAACATTGCCGGGCTCGGTGAAGTCAGCCTCGGTCATCCCCAGGGATCCGAAACCGAACTCGTCGAGCACGTGAAGCACTCGCGCTGCGTTCTGTGACGTCGGCTCGATCCACACGCCGAGATCCCTGGTGTATCGAACGTAACCGCGGACGCCTACGGCGCAGTCACTGACAGCCAGTGTTGACGGCTGTCATCGACTTCGTCCATTCGAACAACTCGGACGGTTCGAACGATCGGCACCCCTCAGTTGTACCGGACCTCCCGAGTCTCCAGCTTCTGCTGTGCCGGTGGGGCAGGATGTGACCCATGCCGCCTCACAGATCCTCACGAACCGCAGGGGTTCTCGCCGTCGCCCTGTTGACCGTCTCCCTCGCCGCCTGCTCCGACGACGATCCCGCTTCGTCGTCCGGCTCGCAGTCCGCTGCGGCGACCACGGCCGTGGAAGCGAAGCCGGGTGGCGCGTTCACGCTTCTCTCCTACAACGTCGCTGGCTTGCCCCAGGAGATCTCCGAGGTGTCCCCGAAGACGAACATTCCGCTGATCAGCCCGCTCCTCGACGAGTTCGACCTCGTCCTCACCCAGGAGGACTTCGACTGGTGGGCACCTGACGGCCTCGCCGCGGGCCTCGACTTCACCAACTACCACCAGCGCCTCGGCGCGGCTACTACCCAGGAGCACCGTTCTGAACGCCACCCCGGACCCGAGGCGGTCGGGCTGAGCGCGGAGCGGGCACCGCTTCTCGGCGACGGCCTCGGTGTCCTCAGCCGGTTCCCCATCGCCGAAACCGACCGCGTTCCGTGGACCGGCTGCTTCGGCGGGTTCGACACGAGCGACGGTGGAGCCGCCGACTGCCTGGCAATGAAGGGGTTCCTCTTCACCCGCGTGACCCTTGCCGACGGCGTCGAGGTCGATGTCTACGACGTCCATGGGGAGGCCGGCGGGAGCGCCACCGACCAGCAGCTACAGGGCGACGACTACACCCAGCTTGCCGCCTACATAGCGGAACACTCCGACGGCCGAGCGGTGATCGTCGCCGGCGACACCAACCTGCACACAGACAACGAGCACCCCGACGGTGCACAGGGTGCCGACACGGAGATCTGGAAGACCTTCCTCGGCGCGACAGACCTCACCGATGGGTGTGACGCGACCGACTGCGATGAGCCCGGCCGCATCGACAAGATCGCCTTCCGCTCCGGCAAGGGCGTCGATCTTGATGTCACCGAGTTCGCATTCGTTCCCGAGCGGTTCAAGGACCCGGCGGGTGCGGATCTCAGTGACCACGAGCCGCTGACCGCGACGTTCGAATGGAACGCCGCGACGTAGCCGACCTCCAGCCGAACCATGGGGAAAGTCAGTGGACAGGTCCCCGAGTTTCCCCACGGTTCAGGCTGGGCTCGCAAGGTCGAGCCCTCGGCGTTTCAGCGACCAACGGCACGGTGCCACGCTGCAACGATGTCCCTAGCGGAGGCGTCGCTGTTTCGGCCACGCGCAGCGACGTAACCGTCCGGCCTGACCAACACGAAGCCGCCGCCGCTGATGCCATAGGCATCGGCCGCTGACGCCGGGATCTCGGCGACTCGCGCCAGTCCGCCGATTTCGTTCTGAAGGTGCGAGGTCATCCCGTAGTCGTCGCGCACAACCACGACGAATTCCGATCCGAACATGTCGAGGGTCGACGCCCCGTCGGCCAACCGAACGTGTGGGGCCCTTCCGCCCGGGCGAGCGGTCGGCTCGTAGTCGTGGATCCCGTCGGCTAGGCGGGTGGCTGTTGTTCCATCCGGTGTGATCGTGGGCGATTCGTATTCGATGCCGAGCGTTACTCCGAGTGCGCTGCGCCTCGCTCCCGGCTCGCGCACGGCCGCCCCGATCGCGAGGCTCGCCTCCGCCGACCGCCTCGCCGCGGGTCGACGCTCCAAGTCATAGGAATCGAGCAGCGCAGCATCGGCCTGGCATCGCAGTACCCACGCGAGCTTCCATGCGAGGTTCCCCGCGTCGGCCACACCTGCGTTCATCCCAAGACCTCCCGCCGGCGTGGTGGAGTGGGCTGCGTCGCCTGCAAGGAAGATCCGACCCGCCGACATGGCCGACGCCCATCGCGCCGTCGGCTGCCAGAGACGATGCCCGAGGTACGTGATCGGCACCGAGTCATCACCTATGGCCGCAGCGACCAACTCGACACACCGGTCGGGGGTAAAGCTCTCGGGCGGCTCATGTTCGACATCACGGGGCAGCATGAGCAGCCACTGCCGGTCGTTGTCGACCATCGCGAATCCACCGCCCGGCCGCGGTCGCTGGACTCCGTACAGGACGCTGACCCGGTCGGCGATCCGCTCTCGAAGGGGCGCGTCGACCAGGATGCTGATCGATTCACCGACGACGCCGGGGCCCTCGAATCCGATTCCGAGCGAAGGCCCGATCGCCCCGCGGCTTCCGTCAGCTGCCACCAAGTAGTCACATCGAAGCTCGATTGGCTCGCCGCGGGCGTCGACAATGTGTGCGACGACCGAATCGTTCTCGCTCGTGAACGAAACGAAGCGGTGCCCAAAACGCACGTCCGCGTCGGCTTCCTCCGCTGCTTCGCGTAGTGCGCGCTCGACCCTTTCCTGTGGGCACAGCACCCACTCCTGCGGGCTCATGGGCGTGCTCAGTGGTTCGGCGAACTCGATCCGACGGAACTCCGAAGCCAGCAACGTCTCGCCTAGGAATCCGAAGGTGGCGGGCTCGATTTCCACTCCCTGGGCGTGAATCCGGTCGGCGACACCCCACTGCGAGAAGATCTCCATGGACCGAGGGTTGACCACCCGACCCTTCGGGAAGCCGAGCGTCGACGCGTGCTTCTCGACGAGGACGCAGTCGACCCCAAAGTGGCGGAGCCCAATCGCCAAGGAGAGACCGACGGGTCCACCGCCAACGATGACGACAGCGACGTGCTTGCTCGAACTCGGCATTCGGCGAGCGTAGGTCGCATCGGTTGCCGCGCACCGGAGGCCCCTGCTGGCTACCCGTGCCCGAACCGTGGGGAAAGTCGGTGGACAGGTCGCGGGATTTCCCCACAGTTCAGTGGGTGGACTCAACCCTGTGCGATAAGACCCACGAGAGCGTCGAGGTCGACGTGGGTTTCAACGGCGTCGGCGATCGCGTCGAAGCGGGCGAGCCGGGCCGACGCGAAGTCGACACCGGCGGGAACGAACCGCTTGCCGCGCCTCCCGGCGAGGTCGACGAGGAAGCCGGTCCGGAACGAGTCGTGCTCGAAGAGCCCGTGCAACGTCGTGCCGCGCACGCGCCCGTCGGAGCGAACGGTCCCCTCCCCGCGCTCGCAGTCGTCGAGCGGCACCCAGCCCGTGCCAGCGGGGCCGGTCACCCGTCCGTGATGGATCTGGTAGCCACCCGCCCTCTCGCCGTGGTGCCGGCGGAGCACCTTGTCGACGTCGAACGCCGTGACCACGCCGGGGAGCCACGCGAGGCCGGCGACCTCGCCAGAGCAGGATTCGACGTCGTCGCGGATGCTGTCGCCCAGCATCTGGTACCCCGCGCAGATGCCGAGCACCTCCGCGCCGCTCGCCTCGATCGCGGCGTCGATCCCCCGCTTGCGCAGCCATGACAGGTCGGCAACCGTTGCCTTCGAGCCGGGGAGCACCACGAGGTCGGGACGGCCGACCGACGCCGCGTCGGCGACGTAGCGGACCGACACGCCCGGTTCGAGCGCGAGCGCGTCGAGGTCGGTGTAGTTGGAGAGCTGGGGAAGCCTGATCGCCACGATGTCGAGCGGGTCGGCCCGCGGCGGACCCGCCGAAGGAACGGGGACGCCGAGCGCAACGGAGTCCTCGCCGTCGAGCCACATGCCGTCGAGCATCGGCAGCACACCGAGGGTGGGCACGCCGCACGCTGCTTCGAGCTGCTCCATCGCATCACCGAGAAGCGTCGGGTCCCCTCGGAACCGGTTGATCAGGAAGCCACCGACGGTCGAGCGGAGGTCGTCGGGCAGCAGCGCCACCGTGCCGAAAAGGTGGGCGAACACTCCCCCGCGGTCGATGTCGCCGACGACGATCGAGCGCATGCCGCCGTCGCGGGCGATGCTCAAGTTCACGATGTCGTGATCCAGCAGGTTGATCTCCGCCGGTGATCCGGCACCCTCGCACAGGACGACATCGAACCGCTCGCGCAAACCGGCCAGCGCGTCGAGCGCAAGCGATCGGAGCTGCGGCTTGTGCTCGTGGTACTCGACGGCGCTCATCACACCGATCGGTTGGCCCATCACCACGACCTGGGAGGACCGCTCGCCGGTCGGCTTGAGCAGGATCGGGTTCATCGCGACCTCGGGCTCGAGTCCCGCAGCGAGCGCCTGCGCCCCCTGCGCCCTGCCGATCTCGTCGCCCGTGCGCGTCACGAACGAGTTGAGCGCCATGTTCTGCGACTTGAACGGAGCGACCGACACACCGTTGCGAGCAAGCAATCGGCAAAGCCCGGCCACGACCGTCGACTTGCCGGCGTCGCTGGTGCACCCACTGACGTGCAGAGCGCCGCAGAGCCCGGGACCGATCACCGCTCTCTCGATCAACGCAGCCGCAACCGGATCGTGCGCTCGAGCGAACCGTCGGCAAGATCGCCGAGCGCGAGGCACGGGCCACCGGCCGCCGCTGCCAACTCCGTGGCGAGACCGAGGCGGGTAGCGCCCGACTCGGCGTCGATGACCACGGTGGCCACACCGGCGGCAGCGAGCCGTGCCGCGGCGGCGCGACTGTCGGCGACTGCGTCGCCAGGGCCAGTCGCCCGACCATCGGTGATCACTACGACGAGCGGTTCGAGACCGTGATCGCCCGACGCTCCGGCGACAAGTCGACCCACGGCGTCGAGGCCGGCGGCGATGGGCGAGACACCCCCGGTCGGCAGCTCGACGAGCCGGGCTTTGGCGATCTCGATCGACGCCGTCGGCCGGAGGACCACGTGGGCACCGTCGCCTCCGAAGGTCACGAGAGCAACCCGGTCGCGACGCTGGTAGGCGTCGGTAAGCAGCCCGAGAACCGCTCCCTTGGCGAGCTCGATCCGGCGATCCGCACCCATCGACCCCGACGCGTCGACACAGAGCACCACGAGATTGCCGGTCTTCTGTTCACGCACAGCGCGACGCAGGTCGGCGGCTTCGACGGATCCGCCTCCGATGTCGCCATTCGCGGCCCGGCGCGTAACCGTCGCGGCAGCGGTCGCGACGACGGCCACGGACCCCGCCGTCACCGGCCGTTCCGCTGTCGGCTCGGTTGCCCGCACGAAGCGACCACGATCGGCTCCACCGCTCCCCCGTCGCCCGGCGCGGGAGTCGGCACGGGTCCCCGATCCGATCAGCACCGGAGGTGCAGCAGCCGCTGCGGGTGGTCGCGCCGGTGCGTCGCTCCCACCCCCGGGATTACCCGATTGGTCCGGATCGGCCTGGCCTTCCTCGGCGGGGTCCCGGTCGGTCGCCCGATCGAAAGCCCCGTCGAGCTCCTCGGGTGGGATGCCCGGAGGGTCGAGCGGCGAACGGCGACGACGATGGCCGAGCACCAGGGCGGCCACCGCACGGAGGTCGTCGGCGTCGGCTTCAGGCGCGCCACGCCAGCCGGCGTGCGCCGTAGCGGCGCGGCACAACATGAGGTCGGCACGCAGGCCCTCCGCCCCCACTTCCAGCGCCAACCGGCTCGCCATCTCGATGAGCGAGTCGGGCAGCATCGGCGGCGCCGCCAGAGCCGCAATCCGCGCGGCGAGCGCGGCATCGTCGGCCACGTGCTCGGCAAGGCTCTCGGCGGACCGGTCCGACGCCAAACGACGGCGGACCGCTTCGGCGCGCTCCGCCGGGTCGAGCGGTGACGTGACATCCACGACGACCAGGCCGAACCGGTCGAGCAGTTGCGGCCGCAGCTCTCCCTCCTCGGGGTTCATCGAGCCGATGAGCACGAAGCGCGCCGGGTGCTCGTGGGTGACGCCGTCGCGCTCGACACGGTTGACGCCGCTGACGGCGACGTCGAGGAGCACATCGACCAGATGGTCGGCCAGCAGGTTGATCTCGTCGACGTAGAGCACGCCGCCGTGCGCGGCGGCCAACAGACCGGCACTGAACGTCGGCTCGCCGTCGCGCAACAGAGTCGCCAGATCAATGGAGCCGACGACCCGATCCTCGGTGGCACCCAGCGGGAGTTCGACGAACGGTGCGTCACCGGGCAACAACGCAGCGAGGCCCCGAGCCAACGTGGTCTTCGCCGAGCCCTTATCGCCGCGCAACAGCACGCCGCCGAGCAGGGGTTCGGCCGCGGCGAGGAGCAGTGCGAGCTTCGCGTCGTCCTGGCCAACGACAGCGGAGAACGGGAACCCACCGGTCACCGCGACTCCTCCCAGCCCTCGGCTTCGAGCACCGCGGACCTCAGGGCGGCGAGCGCCTCGTCCGAGGCGTTCCACATCTCCCGCTCGTTGGCTTCGAGGAGGCGCTCGGCGATCGCCGTGAGCGCCCAGGGGTTCGACTGCTGGAAGAACTTCCGGACATCGGGGTCGGCGACGTACCGCTCGGTGACCCGCTCGTACATCCAGTCGTCGACGACCTTGGCGGTGGCGTCGTAGCCGAACAGGAAGTCGACAGTCGCCGCCATCTCGAACGCACCCTTGTAGCCGTGGCGTTGCATCGCCTCGATCCACCGGGGGTTCACGACACGGGTGCGCACGACCCGGGCCGCCTCCTCCGCCAGGCTTCGCACCTGGGGGCGGGCGGGGTTCGACGAGTCGCCGAACCAGCCCTTGGGATCGCGCCCGGTGAGCGAACGCACCGTGGCGATCATGCCGCCGTGGTCCTGGAGATAGTCGTCGGAGTCGAAGATGTCGTGCTCGCGGTTGTCCTGGTTCTTGACCGCTACCTCGATCGCGGCGAACCGCCGGCGCATCGCGTCCTCGTCCGCCCGGCCGTACTCGGCGCGGCTGTAGGAGTAGCCCGACCAGGCGATGTAGACCGCAGCGAGGTCGTCGTCGGACCGCCAGTTGCGACTCTCGATGAGCGCCAGGATGCCCACGCCGTAGGCGCCCGGTGCTGGGCCGAACACCCGGGCGTCGGCCGCGCCGTTGCGGATGACGTAGTTGTCGTCGGGCGACTCGTCGAGCCTGCCGACCAGTTCGACCGCCTCGTCGAGCAGACTCACCAGCCCGGGGAACGCGTCGCGGAAGAAGCCGGAGATCCGCAGCGTGACGTCGATGCGGGGCCGGCCGAGCTCGGTCAGAGGGATCACGTCGAGGCCGACGATGCGGCGGGACTCCTGCTCCCAGCGGGGGCGTACGCCGAGCAACGCCAGCGCCTCGGCGACATCGTCGCCCTGAGTCCGCATGATGGCCGTGCCCCACAGCACGAGGCCGACGGTCGTCGGATACGTGCCTTCCTCGGCGACGTGGCGTTCGAGCAGCGCGTCGGCGAGCTTCACGCCGACGTCCCAACTCGTCTCGGTGGGCAGGGCCTTGGGGTCGATCGAGTAGAAGTTCCGGCCCGTCGGCAGCACGTGGGCTCCGCCGCGGGTCAGCGTTCCGGAGGGGCCGGCGGGCACGTAGCGACCGTCGAGGCCACGCATGAGATTCGAGAGTTCGTCGCCGGTCTGACGCAGCTTGGGCACCAGCCAGTCGCACACCCACGCGACGGTGGGTAGGTCGTCGTCGCTCGACGTCCAACCACGGGCAGCGGCGGCCTCGATCAGTTCCCGGCAGCGGGCTTCGAGCGCGTCGAACGACTCCGGCAACGCAGGATCGATCCCGAGCTGGTCGGCGACGGTGAGGCGCAGCGACGGGATCGTGCCGTGACCCAGGCGGGTAATGGCGAGGACCAGGTCGACGAGCGACTCCCCCTCGGGCACGTCGCCGAGGACGTGCAGCCCGCCGCGGATCTGCGCGTCCTTCAGCCCGCACAGGTAGCCGTCGACGTCGACGATCACGTCGTCGAACTCGTCCTCGTCGTGGGTCACGTCGACGAGGCCGAGATCGCGATCGATCGACGACTCGGTGATCTGCTCCCAGATCTTGTTGCGGAGCGTCGCCAGCTTCGAGGGGTCGAGAGACTGGAGCTGGGCGTACTCGTCGAAGAGCTGTTCGAGACGGGCGAGGTCGTCGTAGGTGTCGGCCCGGGTCATCGGCGGCAGCAGGTGGTCGATGACCGTGGCGTGGGCGCGGCGCTTGGCTTGCGTGCCCTCGCCGGGGTCGTTGACGACGAACGGGTAGAAGAACGGCACGTCGCCCAGCGCGATATCGGGATAGCACGAGGCCGACAGTCCCACGGCTTTGCCCGGCAGCCACTCCAACGTGCCGTGCTTGCCGAGGTGCACGATCGCGTCGGCGCCCCAGCCCTCGTCCAGCCAGCGATAGAACGCCAGATAGTGGTGGGCCGGCGGCAGGACCGGCGAGTGGTAGACCGCAACGGGGTCGTCGCCGTAGCCCCGCGGCGGCTGGATCACGACGAGCACGTTGCCCAGATCGACGCC
>JAIBBP010000177.1 GCA_019694615.1 Microthrixaceae bacterium
GTGCGGTGTGGCTCCAGACCATGACGCCGCATCGTGTCCAACAGCGCCGTCCGGGTGAGGAGCGGCAGAGGACGCGGCGGCTCAGACACCGCCACCGGCCCCGGGATCGACGGCTGCCGCCGGTGGGGCAACGATCGCCGGGTCGGTCGGAGGGGGCGGCGCCGCGGTGGTCGCCGGTGGCTCGGTCGCCGGAGGCTCGGTGGCGGCCGGCTCGGAGACCGGCGGCGCCGTGGTGCGAGGCACCTTCGTTGTGGGCGTGGCAGCCGACGTAGCCGGAGGTCGTGTCGTCGGGGGTGGAAGCGTGGTGCCCGCCATGTTGTTCTTCGTGATTCGAGTCTGGGTGGTTTCGTCGTCCTCGGAGTAGCGGCTCCACCCTTTGGCGACCCATCGCGGGTCGATCGGCACCTGCAGCGGGGGAACGCTCGACGGTGCCGAAGCGGCGGCGTCGCTGCCGCCCGAGCCGGCGGTCGTCGGCGCCGTGGTTGCTGGGCTGGAGACAGTGGTCGTTGTGCCTCCCGGCGAGACGACGTTCTCCTCGCTGATCATGTCGCGGATGACGAGCGGCACCACGACAATCGTCGCTATCGCCAACGCGATGATCGGGCCGCGCCGCCGTGGCGGAGCCGGGCGACCGAGGCCGGGGTGAGGCATGGAGATCACGGCTTCTGGCTCGCAGTCGGAAGCCGATAGAAGCGTTCGGCGTTCGCCGACGTGGCCGACGCGATGTCGCCCACGTCGACACCTCGCAATTCGGCGATCGCCGCGCCCACAACTGAGACGAGCGCCGGCCGGTTTGGCTTACCGCGGTGTGGCACGGGAGCGAGGAACGGGGCGTCGGTCTCGACCATCATCCGGTCCAGGGGACACAGCCTCGCCGCCTCCTGCAGCTCGGGAGCCGAGGGGAACGTCACGATGCCGCTGAACGACAACAGAGCACCGACCTCCAGGCACCGCTCCGCTTCGCTCGGCCCTCCGGTGAAGCAATGGAACACCGTGCGGTCCGGTACGCCTTCCGACGACAGGATCGCCAGTGTTTCGTCCCACGCTTCGCGGGTGTGGATCACCAGCGACAACCCGGTCTCGTGGGCCATGCCGATCTGCTCGGCGAACACCGTCCGCTGCTCGGGTGCCGGCGACTTGTTGTAGTGGAAGTCGAGTCCACACTCCCCCACTGCAACGACGTGGGGGTCATCGAGCAGACCCCGAAGTCCTGCGGTTCCCTGCTTCGCGTCGTGGGGATGCACACCAGCGGTCGCCCACACACCGTCGTGGACCCGTGCGACCTCGATGGCGGCTCGTGACTCGGCGACGTCACACCCGACGTTGACCAGCCGCGTCACGCCACTGGCCCGCGCCTCGTCGACCAGTTGTGCCGCGAGCGTCGCGTCGTCGCGAGGTAGGTGGCAGTGGTTGTCGATCCACATGAGTCGAACAGCCTCGCTCAGTTCGCGGGCAGTCGGCCAGCCGCGGGAACCACCGAGCGACTCGGAGTCCGTCGGCAGTCTCCGCGCGGGATCCCGACTCGCAGTTGCCGAGGCAGCGGAGCGCGGCCGTGGCCTCGCCAAGGCGACGGCGCCAGAACCACCGATCCCGGTGAGCCCCTGTCCCGCTCCAGCGGACCCTCGTCAGACCCCCTCTCAGATCCGATGTGCACGTATGGTGAGCCGCGTGACCGAACCCGTCGACCGCGAGGCGCTGCTCCGGCTCCCCAAGGTGCTGCTGCACGATCACCTCGATGGCGGACTTCGCCCCGCCACCATCATCGAGCTAGCTCGGGAGCAGGGCTACCGAAATCTGCCAACGTTCGACCCCGACGACCTTGCGGCCTGGTTCCACCGTGGTGCGGATCGCCGCAGCCTCGCGCTCTACCTCGAAACCTTCGTGCACACCGTCGCCGTGCTCCACACGCCTGAAGCGCTCGAACGCGTCGCAGCCGAATGCGCGGAAGACCTGGCATCCGACAATGTGGTGTACGCCGAGTCGCGGTTCGCTCCGGAGCTGGTGGCCCGGAGTCCGGGCGGTCCACCCGATGCGATCATGTCGATGGACGAGGCGATCGCTGCCGTCGGCCGCGGATTCGAGTCCGCTCCGAGCGGGATCGAGATGCGCATCATCGTGTCCTCGATGCGAAACCTCGGGATCAGCGAGCTCGCGGCGGAGGCTGCCGTTCGCACCCGGGATCACGGGGTGGTCGGCTTCGACATCGCCGGGCCCGAGGCGGGGTTTCCTCCCTCGGAGCACCGCGCCGCGTTCGCGGTGGCCCGCTCAGGCGGGTTGGGAATCACGATCCACGCGGGAGAAGCGGCGGGCGTCGACTCGATCCGCGAAGCCCTCGCCGCGTGCGGCGCGGATCGCCTGGGTCACGGGGTCCACATCGTTGACGACCTCGGGTTCGACGAGGAGGCGGCCGCCCAACTCGGACCCATCGCAACCATGGTTCACGACGCCGGGGTGTGCCTCGAACTGTGCCCCACGTCGAACGTGCACACGAGCGCAGCTGGCGTGACGTCGCTCGCCGACCATCCGATCGATCTGCTCGCGAACTGCGGATTCGCCGTCACCGTCAACACCGACAATCGACTGATGAGCGGCATCACGGTGCTCGACGAGTACGCCGGGCTGGCCACCGCGTTCGGTTGGGGCGAGGACGAGTTCGCCGCGGCGAACCGAACGGCGTTGCGGTCGGCATTCTGCGACGACACCACCAGATCACGCCTGGCACCGCCCTTCGAGTAACCGGCCGCTCGAAGAGCGGGTGGCGTCCGCTACAGGCGGGCGGGGTGCCAGACCGTCTTGATCTCAAGGAACTCGCCGTCGGTGCGCGGCGTTCGCGCCCCGTCGGTGCGAGCGACCCGTTTGAGGTTGTCGGCCGAGCGCACGGTGAGATCCACCGCCAACGCGGGGTCGTCGACGCCGGAGATCTCCATCGCATCGACGTCGTGATGATCGGCGAGCCACGGAGCGAGCTCGGCGGTCCTGCCGACGAGAACGTTCGCGACCCCCGGCGGGACGTCGGCCGTCGCCAACACCTCCGCGAAGGTGAGCGGCGCGAACGGCGCCGGCTCCGACGCGAGCACGACCGCTGTGTTGCCGCCGCACAGCACCGGGGCAAGGAGATCGGCCAGCCCGGCGAGCGGGCGCGAGGGAGGAGCGATCACACCGACTACGCCTGTGGGTTCAGGGGTCGACACGTTCAGGAACGGGCCGGCGACAGGGTTCACGCCGCCGATCACCTGGGCGAGCTTGTCGGTCCAACCCGCCCAGTAGATCCAGGCACTGACCGCGTCATCGACTTCGGACACGGCGTCGTAGGTGTCGACCCCGCCGTTCTCCAGTTCGGCCACGAACTGGTCGCGGCGACCATCGAGCATCTCCGCGACGCGATACAGGATCTGGCCGCGGAGGTACGCGGTGGAACCCGCCCACCCCGGTTGTGCTCCTCGGGCCTTGACAACCGCGTCGCGGAGGTCCTTGCGCGACGCCTGCGCGACGCGAACGGTCGACCCATCGGCACTCTCCACCGGGTACACCCGGCCGGACTCGGAGCGAACGAAGTTGCCGCCCACGTAGAGCTTGTAGGTCTTGGGCGCGCCCATCTCGTTCATCGAGCGACCCCCGCCACCAGATCGTCCGCAGCGGTATCGAGGTCAAGATACGCACCGAGACCGTGGCGGCCGCCCTCCCGCCCGAACCCCGACTCGCGCATGCCTCCGAACGGGCTCGTGGGGTCGAACTGGTTGTAAGTGTTGGCCCACACCACCCCCGCGCGCAGGCGTTCGCTCATCCAGAGGATGCGTGCGCCGTTCTCGGTCCAAACCCCTGCGGCAAGTCCGTACGGCGTCGCGTTAGCTTTCGCGATCGCCTCGTCCGGAGTGCGAAACGTCATGACCGACAACACCGGGCCGAAGATCTCCTCGGTCGCGACGCGACTGCTCGTGTCGACGCCGGTAAGGATGGTGGGCGGGAAGAACCAACCGCGATCGGGCAGCGGGCACGACGACTGCACCATCTCCGCACCCTCGTCGACCCCCGCAGCACAGAGTTCGACGATGCGATCAAGCTGCTCTTGGGAGTTGATCGCGCCGATGTCGGTGTTCTTGTCGAGCGGATCACCGATTCGCAGCAGCTCCATTCGACGGCGCAACTTGGCGAGGAACTCATCCGCGATCGACTCCTGCAACAGAAGCCGGCTGCCGGCACAGCAGACGTGACCCTGGTTGAACCAGATGCCCTGGACGACCCCTTCGACCGCCTGGTCGAGTGGTGCGTCCTCGAAGATCACATGGGCCGACTTGCCGCCCAACTCCAGGGTGACCTTGGCTCCGGTCGCAGCCGTCGCACGACGGATCGCACGTCCGACTTCGGTGGACCCGGTGAACGCCACCTTGTCGACGCCGCGGTGCGCGCTGAGAGCGGCACCGGTCGCTCCACCACCGGTGACGATGTTGACGACGCCAGGGGGCAGCTCGGCCTCGGCGATGATCTCGGCGAGCACGAGTGCGGTGAGAGGCGTGGTCTCGGCCGGCTTGAGCACCACGGTATTGCCACACGCGAGGGCCGGCGCGAGCTTCCACGCTGCCATGAGAAGCGGAAAGTTCCACGGGATGATCTGCGCGGCGACCCCGAGCGGCCGTGGGTTCGCGCCGGCACCCATCGCCCATTCGAGCTTGTCGGCCCACCCCGCGTAGTGGAAGAAGTGAGCAGCGGCGAGCGGCACGTCGACGTCGCGCGACTCGCGGATCGGCTTGCCGCCGTCGATGGACTCCAGAACTGCCAACTCCCGTGATCGCTCCTGGATGAGGCGGGCGATCCGGAACAGGTACCGGCCCCTCACCGCCGGGGCCAGGTCGCGCCACGTGGTGTCATACGCGTTGCGTGCGGCGACGACAGCCCGATCGACGTCGGCAGGCGACGCCTCGGCGATCAGCGACAGCGCCTCACCGGTCGCCGGCTCGATCGACGTGAACGTCGCGCCGCCCTCAGCTGCCGACCAGTCACCGCCGATCCAGAGCCCGTACTCATCGGCGATTCGGACGATCGACCGCGACTCGGGCGCGGGTGCGTACGACGCGAACTCCGAAGCCGACGGTAGCGCGGGGCTCATCGGGCTCCGCCGGTCGGGAGCGTCGGGAGCGTCGGGCGAGGTCGGGAACGACGATGACGCTGGCGAGGTGGGTTCGAGGTCGGTCATGGCTGCAACACCGATCAGTCAACGGGGAGGTCGGAAGGCCGGGCGTAGCGCCCGGTGCGGTGGAACCGACGCTGCAGGATCACGTCGTTGAGAAGTCCCGACGCGCCGAACCGGAACCAGTCGGGGTGCAGCCAACCGGAACCGAGCGTCTCGTTCACGATCACGAGGTAGTGGGCCGCCTGTTTGGTGGTGCGGATTCCACCGGCCAGCTTGAGACCGACCGGCCGGCCGGTCTGCTCGACGAAGTCACGGATCGCCTCGGCCATGCAGAGCGCGATCGGCGGGGTCGCAGACGTGCCGATCTTCCCGGTCGACGTCTTGATCACGTCGGATCCTGCGGCCATCACCAGCATCGACGCCCGCCGAATGGCGTCGAAGCTGCCGAGCTCACCGACCTCGAGGATGGTCTTGAGGTGAGCCGGCCCGCAGGCCTGCTTGGCGGCGGCGATCTCGTCGTAACACTCGCCCAGTCGGCCCGACAGAAACTTGCCGCGGTCGATGACGATGTCGATCTCGTCCGCGCCGTCGGCGACAGCGCGGCGGATGTCGTCGAGCCGGTTGGCGAGCGGGCTCTGCCCGGACGGGAATGCCCCAGCGACCGACGCAACCTTCACCATCGAGCCAGCGGTGGCTTCGACCGCGACGCGAACCAACGACGGGTACACGCACACGGCGGCGACCGGCGGACAGGTCGGGTCCTGAGGGTCGGGGTGCTTGGCCCGGCCGCAGAGCCCACGAACGCGACCGGGGGTGTCAGCGCCCTCGAGTGTCGTGAGGTCCATGCAGCGCACGGTCAGGTCGAATGCCGCGAGCTGTGCCGATCCTTTGATGGAGCGGGTGCCCAGTTCGGCCGCGCGTCGCTCGAGGGCGAACGCGTCCACGGGGCGCACGCGGACCTGAGGCAGCCGAACCGAACCCGACGACGGCGCGGCCGCCGCCCGCTCGGGGCGTGCGGCCGACGCCGCCAGCGATGACTCGGGGGATTCCATGACCGTCCCAGTATCGCCGCGAGCGTCCTAGGCCGCGGCCCCGACCAGCCCAGCGACCAGGGTCATCAGACGACCCGCCGATGACCGCCCTGCGTCGAGGACCTCCGCGTGGCTCAACTCCGCACCCATCCCGGCAGCAAGGTTGGTGACGAGCGAGACTCCGGCGACCTCGGCGCCGAGATGCCGGGCGGCGATCGCCTCGAGGACCGTCGACATCCCGACCAGATCGGCCCCGAGTGTTCGCAACATGCGTATCTCAGCCGGCGTCTCGTAACTTCCGCCGAGCAGGCCTGCGTACACCCCTTCGGGCAGTGTCGGATCGAGGACGTGGGCGGCGTCTCGAAGGCGGCGGCTGTAGATCTCGGTGAGATCGCAGAATCGCCCCGGGTAACCGACGGGGGGCTCATCTCCACACATCGGGTTGGCGCCGGTGAGGTTCAACTGGTCGGACAACAGGACCGGCTGGCCGACACCCATGGCCGGATCGAGTGAACCACAGGCGTTGGTGAGGATCACGGTTGTGCACCCCGCCAAGACTGCGGCGCGAACGGTGTGCACCACCGTATCGACGGGGTGACCCTCGTAGAGATGCGACCGTCCGCCCAGAACGATCGCCGGTGTGCCCGCGACGTCGACAGCTCGCGCCACCCCGCTGTGACCCTGTACCGTCGGTGCAGGCACATGAGGAAGATCCACGAGAGCGAGCTCCGCGGTCGTCTCACCGAGGCCCTCGGCCACCCCGACCCATCCCGACCCGAGCACCACCGCCACCTTCGGCGCAGCGTGAAGGCGGGTAGCGATGACGTGGGCGGCGGCCTCGGCACGGGAATACGGGTTGGGCATGTCGTGAAACTACCGAGCGGCATGCCACCGGAGGGCGCGAACATCGGGCCATGAGCGTGGAAATCCGCCGCACCGACCCCGACGAGCTTCGTGCCGCTGCGAACACCACCCGGATCGCGCTCCTCGATGGCCCGCCCGACGACGAGACGTGGACCAAGCACGAGGTGCGATGGCGGACGCTTCGATCGTTCTCGGCATGGGAAGGCCGCGCCTGCGTCGGTCACATCGGTGGATTCGCCGTCGACACCACGGTGCCCGGCGGCGCAGTGGTGCCGACGATGGCGGTGACCAGCGCCGGGGTTCTGCCGACTCACGTTCGGCGGGGCACCTTCCGGCGTCTCGTCGACGCGCTGCACCACGACGCCGTCGCCGACGGTGTCGTCATGGCGTCGCTGCGCGCCAGCGAGGCCATGATTTACGGGCGCTTCGGGTACGGGCTCGCGGGCGAGGCCCTGACCGCGACTGTCGACGCAGCGCGAGCCACCCCGATGCACGGAGCGGCGGTCGGCGGCACGTTCGAACTGGTCGGAGCCGCTGACCTGCACGACGTCGTCCGGCCGATCTACGCGCGCGCAACGGCGCGCCCCGGCCACATCACTCGGCCCGAATGGCTGTGGCAGCGCTACTTCGAGAACGTCACGGGCCACACAGTCGAGAACGTCGTCGTACACCGCGCCGAGGATGGCTCGCCCGACGGGTACGCCCACTACGAGCTCAAGTGGAGCGACGACATTTTCGGCGACGACCACGGCACCGGAACGGTGCACGAACTGTGGGCCACCGATGCGTCGGTCGAGGTCGCCCTGTGGCAGTTCCTCCTGACGATCCCGCTGGTCAAGCGCCTGAGCATCGACGAGCTGGCGGTCGACAGCGCCCTCTTCCAGTCCGTGCGCGACTACCGCTCTGTCCGAGTGACGATGAAGTGGGACGAGCAGTGGGTGCGGCTGCTCGACGTCGGCGCGGCGCTGTCGGCGCGGACGTGGACCGACGCCGGTTCTGTCGTGGTGGATGTCGACGGGGTCGGACGGTGGCAGCTCGGCGACGGCGCGGCGCGGGCTTCGTCTGCAACCGCTGACATCTCGACCGACGTCGCGGGGATCAGCGCCGCATATCTCGGCTCGACGAGTTGGTGGGAACTCGTCGCGTCGGGCCGGGCGTCCGCGCCGGACCACGCTGCGATCACCCGAGCCGACAGCGTGTTCGCTCACCGGCCGTTGGCGTTCTGCGGCAGCTTCTTCTGACAGGATCTCCCACGTGAACCCCGAGGGAGCGCAGCGACCGAACCTGAGCGAAGGTGGCCGAGGCGATGAAGACGCCAGCGGATTGTGGGTTGGCTTCGACGCCGACGACACGTTGTGGCACAACGAGTCGTATTTCATCGAGAGCTACGACCTGTTCGCCGAGGTCGCCGCGCCGTACCTCGCCGACTTCGATGACCCGGCCCAAGCCGCGCACGACCTGTTGATCGCGACGGAGACGGCCAACATCCCGTCGTTCGGGTACGGCATCAAGGGTGCAACGATCTCGATGATCGAGGCGGCAATCACGGCCTCGGACGGCACCATCGGGGCCGTGGAGCTGATGCGGCTGATCGATCGGGCGAAGGCGATGATGGATCACCCGGTGGAGTTCCTCGATGGGGCGGTCGAGGCACTGGATGCACTCTCGCATCACCGGCTCGTTCTCCTCACCAAGGGCGATCTGAAGGACCAGCACCGGAAGATCGACGCGTCGTCGATCGCGGAGCGGTTCGACGCGATCGAGATCCTTCACGAAAAGGACCACGACTCGTACCTGTCGGCGTTCGCTCGGCACGGAATCGACCCGGCACGGTTCGTGATGGTCGGCAACTCGCTCAAGTCCGACGTCCTGCCCATCCTCGGGCTTGGCGGCTGGGCGGTGCACGTGCCGTACGTGACGACGTGGGCCATCGAGCACGCCGAGGAGCCCGTCGGGCACCCTCGGTTTCGTCCCGCCCTCAACCTGTTCGAGGTTCCCGACCTCGTCGAGGCCTGCCTCGGAGGCGGTACCTGAGGAAGCGTGTGCTGGAAGTGCCCTGAGAGGGCAGTTCTGGCACTTGGTTCGCGGCGCGGGGCCGCGCTGGGCTACCGGGTGCCGTAGAGGCGGTCGCCGGCGTCGCCGACGCCGGGGAGGATGTAGCCGTGGTCGTTCAGCTGGTCGTCGAGCGCTGCCAGGAAGACCGGCACGTCGGGGTGTGCCGCGTGGACGTTGGCGACACCCTCGGGTGCCCCGAAGATCGACAACAACCGCAGTCGGGTCACGCCGTTGCGCTTGAGCACGTCGATGGCGTGCACCACCGACCCGCCGGTCGCCAGCATCGGATCGACCACGAGCACCTCGCGGCGAGCGATCTCGGTCGGCAGCTTCACCAGGTACTCGTGGGGCTGAAGCGTCTCGTGATCGCGATAGAGGCCGATGTGGCCGACCATGGCCTCCGGTAGCAGCTGCAACACCGCCTCGACCATGGCCAGCCCGGCGCGCAGAACCCCCACGATCGCCGGTGCGGGGTCGCCCAATACCTCGGCTTCGGCTTCGGCCAACGGCGTCTGCACCGTCGTAGCGATGGTCGGCAGGTCGCGCAGTGCCTCGTAGCCAGCGAGCAACGACACCTCGTGGACAAGCCGGCGAAACTCGTCAGGACGGGTCCGGTGATCGCGCAGCCGAGCGATCTTGTCGTGGATCAGCGGGTGATCGAGCACCACCAGTTTCGGGACGGCGACCTCCGGCATCTCGACTCAGATCTCAGCGATCAGGTCGGCGAGCCGCACTGCCGGGCGTGGGCCGACGTGGCTGATTACCTCGGCAGCGGCGATCGACGCGAATCGACCGCAGGTCGCCAGATCGCGGCCCCGCGCCAGACCGAACATGAACCCTGCCGCGTACATGTCGCCGGCACCAGTGGTGTCGATGACCTTGGCGACAGGCGCCGCGGGAACGTCGATGCGGCCGCCCCCGGCGATGATCACCGAACCCTTCTCGCTTCGGGTCACGGCGGCCATCGCGCAGTCCTCCCGAACCGCCTTGAGGGCGATCTCGAGGTCGTCGACTTCGTACAGCGAGCAGAGTTCGTCCTGGTTGGCGAACAGCAGGTCGACGTGGGTTTCCAGCAGCCGCCGGAAGTCGGCGCGGTGGCGGTCGACGCAGAACGAATCACTCAACGTCAGCGCAACGGTGCGGCCGGCGTCGTGCGCGACATCGGCAGCGTGGCGGAACGCTTCCTGCGCTGCCGGGGGATCGAACAGGTAGCCCTCGAGGTACAGGTAGCGGCCGCTGCGCACCACGTCCTCGTCGACATCGGCGACACCGAACAACGACGACGCTCCGAGGTACGTGTTCATGGTCCGCTGACCGTCCTCGGTGACCAGGATGAGGCAACACCCCGTCGGCGGGCCGTCGGTGGCCAGGGCATTGCTGTAGCCGACGCCCGCAGCATGGATGTCGTGGTTGAACACCTCGCCGAGCTGATCGTCGCGAACCCGCCCGAGGTAGTGCGACGAGCCACCGAGGGATGCCACGCCGACGGTCGTGTTCGCCCCGGAGCCACCGCTGGCCTCGATCGCCACGCCCATCGAGCCGTAGAGCGACTCGCGGCGTTCCTCGTCGATCAGGTTCATCGAACCGGGAATCAGCCCCTGCTCTGCGATGAACTCGGGGGTCTCGTGGCTGATGACGTCGACGAGGGCGTTGCCGATGCCGACGACGTCGATGGTGGGCTCAAGCATGACGCAACCGTAGGCCACGATCGACGAGCGGCGGACGGTTGGACACCTGGCCCGCTTCGTCACGCCAGGGCTGGTAAGAACGGGTCCTCAACTCAGCACCACCGACGTGCCCCCGATTCGGGTCGGCACGGCGAGCCTCCAGGAGGGCACAACGTGAAGCGAACCAGAAGACTGCTTTCGCTCGTCGCACTCGTCTCAGCGGTCAGCCTGCTCGGGGCTGCCTGCGGCGACGACACCGACGACACCGGCTCGGATACGGGAGGTGGAGACACGACCGAACAGAAGTCGGAGATCAAGGTCGGGCTCGCCTATGACATCGGCGGTCGCGGCGACAAGTCGTTCAACGATTCCGCCGCCGAGGGTCTCGACGAGGCAGCGTCGACGCTCGGCCTGCCGGCGCCGAAGGAGCTCTCACCGTCGAAGGACGAGGACCGCGAGGCCAACCTGAAGCTCCTCGCCGAGGGTGGGTTCAACCCGATCATCGGCGTCGGGTTCGCCTACGCCGACAGCGTGACCCTCGTCGCCGAAGCCAACCCCGACATCACCTTCGCCACCATCGACACGGTCGTCGACCTGCCCAACGTCCGCAACAACGTGTTCGCCGAGCAGGAGGGTTCATTCCTGGTCGGTGCCGCGGCCGGACTCAAGACGTCGAGCAAGAAGATCGGGTTCATCGGCGGTGTCGAGACCGAGCTGATCAAGAAGTTCGAGGCAGGGTTCGTTGCCGGCGTGAAGCAGACCAGCCCGGACTCGACCGTCGAGGCGAAGTACATCACCCCCGACGGAGACTTCACCGGCTTCAACGATCCGGCCAAGGCCAAGGAGATCGCTGCCGCCATGTACGAGGGCGGCGTCGACATCATCTTCCACGCGGCGGGAGGCTCCGGCACCGGGCTCTTCGACGCAGCGGTTGCCGCAGGTGACGGCAAGTGGGCGATCGGGGTCGACTCCGACCAGTACCTCAACGCCTCGCCCGAGCAGCAGAAGCACATCCTGACCTCGATGATCAAGCGGGTGAACGTCGCCGTGCGTGACACCATCCAGGCGTTCGCCGACGGTGACACCGAGGGCAAGACCGTGGTCCTCGACCTCAAGGCCGACGGCGTTGGCTACTCCACCTCGGGCGGATACATCGACGACATCACGTCCCAGCTCGATGAGCTCAAGGACAAGATCATCGCCGGCGAGATCGAGGTTCCGACCTCTCCGTCCTGATCGACAGGGTGTTCTGAGTCGGGGTTCGGTGCCGTTTCGAGGGCACCGGACCCCGTGTCGTTTTAGGGTGGCGCCACCGCGGATGAGAGAGGGGTCGTGTGAGTCCAGCGGCAGCAGTCGAGTTGGTGGGGATCTGGAAGCGGTTCCCCGGCGTGATCGCCAACCGAGACATCAACCTGCGCGTCGACAGGGCCACCGTCCACTCACTCGTCGGCGAGAATGGAGCCGGCAAGTCGACGCTTATGAAGACGCTCTACGGGATGCACCGCCCCGACGAGGGGACGATCTCGATCGACGGTTCGACGGTGCAGTTCCGGTCCCCGACCGACGCGATCGCCCACGGCATCGGCATGGTTCATCAGCACTTCATGCTCGCCGACAACCTCACGGTCACCGAGAACATCATCCTCGGCGCAGAGCCGGTGTGGCCCGAACTACCCCGGTGGGTGCCTCTCCCCCGAGTGGTGAGATCCGAAGAGGCTCGACGCAGGCTCACCCAACTGAAGGACGATTACGGAATCGACGTCGACCTCGACGAAACGGTGGAGCACCTCGGCGTCGGTGAACGTCAACGCGTCGAGATCCTCAAGGTGTTGTTCCGAGGCGCACGGGTCCTGATCCTCGATGAGCCGACGGCGGTGCTCGTTCCACAGGAGGTCGACGAGTTGTTCTCGAACCTCCGCAACCTCGTGGCAGAGGGGGTCACAGTCATCTTCATCAGCCACAAGTTGGACGAGGTTCTCGCCATCTCCGACGACATCACCGTGGTTCGGGACGGAACAACCGTCACGACCGTCAAGCCCTCCGAGGTCGACAAACGGCGACTCGGTGAGCTGATGGTCGGCAGCGAACTCCCTCAGCCCGGCACCGAGGAGTCGACGGTCACCGACACCGTCGAGCTGTCGGTCCGCGATGTCAGCGCGTTTGCCTCCGAGACAGACGACCGAGTGGTCGTGGGCAACGTCTCGTTCGACATCCACCGCGGCGAGGTGTTGGGGATCGCCGGCGTCGAAGGAAACGGTCAGTTCGAGCTCGTCGAGGCGATCCTCGGCCTCCGACCGACAACTCATGGGACGATCCTCCTCGGCGACACCGACCTGTCGACGCTCGGTGTTCAGGAGCGTCGCGACGCCGGGATCGGCTACATCCCGTTCGACCGCCACCGCGAGGCGCTGCTGCTCGAGTCGCCGTTGTGGGAGAACATGATCCTCGGCCACGACCGTTCCCCCCGGTTCGGCTCCGGAGCGTGGATCAGCTCTCGGCGGGCCCAGGCGGAGTGCGACACGGCCGTCGACCGCTTCGCCGTGGCCACGCCCGGCAACGCCGTCCCGGCCTACGCCTTGTCGGGCGGCAACCAGCAGAAGTTGATCGCGGCGCGCGAGATGACTGCCGGTCCCAGTCTGCTCATCGCCGCCCACCCGACCCGCGGCGTCGACGTCGGGGCTCAGGCCGCCATCTGGGAGGAGTTGCGCCGCGCTCGAGCTAACGGGCTCGCGGTGCTCCTCATCTCCGCAGACCTCGACGAGCTCATCGGCCTGAGCGACACCCTGCTCGTCATGTTCCGCGGCGAGGTCACCGCTCACCTCGACCCAGCCACCGCCACACCCGAACAGCTCGGCATGTACATGGCCGGCGAGCGCCAGGCGGTCGCATGAAGACGGCCTCGATCACCCGACGGAACGTGAACTGGGGCAACATCGCGATCAGCCTGGCCGCACCGCTCGTCGCCCTGTTGGTCGCCACCGGTCTCACCTCAGCGCTCATGGCCATCAGCGGCATCGACCCGGCCGACGCGTTCTCCACCCTCGGATCGCGGATGTCCGAACGGACCGCCTGGATCGACGCGACACAGCGCGCCGTACCGCTCTACATCTCCGCTATCGCCGTGGCGATCGGGTTCAAGATGAACCTGTTCAACATCGGGGTCGAGGGTCAGTACCGCGTGGCGATGCTCACGGTGGTGGCGGTCGGGACATCCGTCGAGTTGCCACCTGTTCTGCACGTGACCCTGTGCATCGTGGCCGCCATGGCGGCCGGAGCGCTCTGGGCGACGATCCCAGCGTTGCTCAAGGTGTACCGAGGTGTCAGCGAGGTGATCTCGACGATCATGCTGAACTACATCGCGACCGGCGTCCTGGCGTTCCTGTTCGCCGAGGTGTTCGCGATCCGGGAGGAGGGCCGACTCAACCCGAAGTCCGAGGAACTGCCCAAGTCGGCGTGGATGCCGAACCTTGTTTCGGAGAACCTGCACAACATAAGTGGCTTCATCTTCGTCGCCGCCGCACTCGGGGTCGCCTACTACGTCCTCGTGTGGAAGAGCCGCTTCGGGTTCCGCCTGCGGGCCTCGGGCACCAACCCCACCGCGGCTCGTACCGCCGGCATCGATCCGAAGCGGATGGTCGTCAGTGCGATGTTGCTGTCTGGTGCCGTCGCAGGGCTGGTGGGAATGCCGCAGGTGCTCGGCGACAAACACGCCTACAGCAGCGATCTACAGCTCGGCCTGGGGTTCAGCGGAATCGCCGTGGCGTTGCTGGGTCGCAACAGTCCCGTCGGAATCATCGCCGCGGCGATGACGTTCGGGTTCCTCGACTCCGCCGCACCCTTCCTCGACCTGGAGAGCATCCCGAAGGAGATCGTGGTGATCATGCAGGGTGTGCTCGTGCTCACCGTCGTCGTCGTCTACGAGATCGCTCGACGGGTGAAGGAACGACGCACTCAGGAACGGGCGTCGAGGAGCCTGGACGCAGCCCTGGCGGTGGCGTCGTGACCCTGACCGCCTCCCCGGCCCCTGCAGAGCAGCTTCCACCACCCGCGACCGGGCCGGTCGGCCGATGGCCTGGACTCCCCGCGTGGCAACGCACGGTCGTCGTCGTTGTGGGAGCGCTGGCGGTCATGTCGCTGGTCCGGGTTATCAGCGGTGCCAACGGCCTCACGTCACAGGGGACGATCGGCGCCGCGCTCCGACTCGCGGTCCCGATCGGTATGGCGGGACTCGGCGGAATCTTCGCCGAGCGTGTCGGGATCGTGAACATCGGGCTCGAGGGGATGATGGTCCTCGGCACGTGGTTCGGGGCGTACGGGGCGTACGAGTTCGGCCCTTGGTGGGGACTGCTCCTCGGGGTGGCGGGCGGTGCACTGGGCGGGCTTCTCCACGCGATCGCCACCGTGACGTTCAACGTCGACCACATCATCTCCGGCGTCGCGATCAACATCGTCGGCCCGGGGCTCGCTCGCTTTCTGTCGGTGATCGCCTATGACGCCGAGTCCGGCGGAAGCGCGACCCAGTCACCGCGCCGCAGCGGGGAGATCGCCGACATCACCGTCCCGGGGATCAGCAGTGGCCTGAAGTCGTTGGAGGATCGCCACTGGTTCTTCGTGAGCGACGTCGCCGGCGTCGTCCGCGGACTCACGACGAGCGTGAGCCTGGCCACGATCGCCGCCGCCGTGATCCTCGTCGCCGCCTCCTTCCTGCTGTGGCGCACGCGGTTCGGGCTTCGCCTCCGCGCCATCGGAGAGAACCCCTACTCGGCGGAATCGCTCGGCGTGCCGGTGCTCCGGATCAAGTACGGGGGCGTGGTGCTGTCCGGCATGTGCGCGGGTTTCGGCGGCGCGTTCCTGTCGATCGTGCTGGCGTCGATCTACCGGGAGGGACAGACCGGCGGCAAGGGCTTCATCGGCCTGGCAACGATGATCTTCGGCAACTGGCGTCCCGGCGGTCTCGCGGCCGGTGCGCTCCTGTTCGGCTACTCCGACGGGTTGCAGCTCCGTGCCTCGTCCGCCGTTCCGGCGTTGTTCCTGCTGGCGGCGATCCTGTGTGCCCTCGTCGCGGCGGTGGATGTAGCCCGGAAGCGGTTCGTGGCTGCGTCGATCGTGAGTGCTGCCGGAGCCATGTTCCTCATCGGCTACCTCACCGTCGACGAACTGGCCGACTCGCTCTCGTACCTCACCCCCTACGTCGTGACGCTCGTCGTGCTCGCCACCTCGTCGCAACGTCTTCGCCCACCGGCCGCGGAAGGCCAGCCGTACCGCCGAGGAGAGGCGCACTGATGACCGGACATGGCGCCGTCGACGCCCATATCGACTGGGCAGCGTTGCGCAGCGCCGCCAAACGGATGACCGAGCGCTCCTACGCCCCGTACTCCGGCGTTCGGGTCGGCACCGCGGGCCTGACCGACGACGGACGGATGGTTCTCGGCGCCAATGTCGAGAACGCTTCCTACGGTGTCACGCTGTGCGCCGAATGCTCGCTCGTGTCGCACCTCGTGTGTACCCACAGCGACGACGACAGCCTCGGTAAAAGCCCCCGCCTCGTTGCGGTGTGCACCGTGGCCGGCGACGGAGACCCGATCGCACCGTGCGGCCGCTGCCGTCAGGTGCTGTTCGAGTTCGGCGGGGGTGACCTTCTGATCGACGCAGTCGACGGCCCGTTGCCGTTGTCTGCGCTGCTGCCCTGGGCGTTCGGCCCCGACGACGTCGCGGCGCGACGCGACCGAGCGTGACGGCGGTTCGACAGGTGATCACGATCCTCGACGTCATTCGCACCAAGCGTGATGGCGGGGAGTTGACCGACGAGCAGATCAACTGGTTCATCTCGGCTTTCACCGATCGTTCCGTCGCCGACGAACAGGCGTCAGCGCTCCTCATGGCGATCGTGTGGCGTGGTTTGTCG
>JAIBBP010000249.1 GCA_019694615.1 Microthrixaceae bacterium
ACGAACCCCCGGGCGCTTGGGACGCAGGTGCTTGTCGAAGTGCTGGTCGGATTGTGCGAGCACCGCGTTGGCAACGTCGAGAATCGGACCGATCGATCGGTAGTTGTCCTCCAACGTGACCTGCACAGTGCCCGGCCGACGGTCGCCGAACGACCACATGTTGGCAACGGTCGCCGCACGGAACCCGTAGATCGACTGAGCGTCGTCGCCGACCACGGTGACATCGACACCACGGTCGGCCATCGAATGCACGATGTCGGCCTGCACCGGGTCGGTGTCCTGGAACTCGTCGACCAGCACATGGTCGAACCGGGCCGCGACCTCATCGCCGATCTCGGTCGACGCCAACATGCCGCGCCAGAACAACAACAGGTCGGCGTAGTCGAGCACCCGGCGGGACCGCTTGCGCCGGGTGTACTCCTCGAAGATCGGCGGGAGCGCCTCGAGGTGGCCGACCACCCAGGGGAACTCGGCTCGCACGACGTCGCCGAGCGGACGTTGCGTGCCGACCACCTGGTCGTACACGGCTGCGATGGTCTCCTTCTTGGGGAACCGTGGTCCGGCGGTCTCGACGACACCGGCGCGCACGATGCCGAACATCTCCAACGCGTCACCCTGGTCGAGCACGGTGAACGCCGGGTCGAGGCCCACTCCCCTGCCGTAGGTGCGAAGCAGACGGTTGGCGACGGAGTGGAACGTTCCACCCCACACCTGTGCTGCGGCGGCACCGTCGGTGAGGCGACCGGCTCGGGCCAGCATCTCCTGGGCGGCACGCCGAGTGAAGGTGAGGAGCAGGATGCGGTTGGGCGGAGTTCCGTCCTCGATGAGCCGCGCGACCCGCGCCGCCAGCGTGCCCGTCTTACCGGTGCCCGCACCGGCGACGATCAACAACGACGAGCCGGGGTGGGCAACCGCGGCGGATTGCGCGGGATTCAGGCCGCGCGCCCAGCGGGGCAACTCGGCCGCGGAGGCAGCATCGTCAATGTCCACGAACATCCGTTCGAATCGTAGTCCGGCGACTCGCCCAGCCGACACCGGGTCGAGGCCGGGCGGTCTGCCAAGATGCGACAGTGCACGTGACCGCCAAGGCCGACTACGCGATGCGAGCCATCGTCGAGATCTCCGTCGCGCCGGATGGCCGGGCGAAAGCCGAGCAGATCGCCGCGGCCCAGGACATCCCGCTCGGGTTTCTGCGTGGCATCCTCACCGACCTTCGCCGCGCCGGTCTCATCGTGTCCCAACGAAGTGCCACCGGCGGGTTCCGCCTCGCACGGCCGGCTGAGGAAATCACCATCGCCGAGGTCATCCGCTCCGTGGAGGGTCCGCTCGCCCTGGTGCGCGGCCTGCGCCCCACCGAGCTCGACTACCCCGGGCCGACCGCTCCGCTGCGCGACGTGTGGGTCGCGTTGCGCGCCAACCTGCGCGCTGTGCTCGACCACACGACGATCGCGGACGTCGCCGGTGGCCAGCTCCCCGCCATCGTGCAACAGCTCGCCGCTGACCCGGCAGCCTGGACGAACTGAGCCCGACGTGCCCGAACCATCGATCGACACCATCGACGAGCTGATCATCGCCGAGCTGCAACAGGACGGGCGACGTCCGTACACCCAACTCGCGAAGCGCGTGGGGCTGTCCGAAGCCGCAATCCGCCAGCGGGTTCAGCGACTGCTCGACACGGGCGTCATGCAGATCGTCGCCGTCACCGATCCGATGCGGCTCGGGTTCCATCGAGCCGCCATGGTCGGCATCAAGGTCGACGGCGACATCCGCAAGGTGGCCGAGAAGCTGTCGACGTTCGACGAGGTCGTGTATGTGGTGCTGACCGCCGGCACGGTCGACCTACTCGCCGAGGTCGTCGTTTCCGACGACGAGGCGCTCCTCGAGCTGCTCAACGACCGCATCCGTCGCATCCCCGGCGTGCAGACCACCGAGACGTCGATCTACCTCAATCTCTACAAGCAGACCTACCAGTGGGGCACCCGCTGAGCCTCAGCGCCGGCAGCTACGTCGCCGCGCCGGCGAATCCACGCTGACGCCACGCCTCGAAGGCGACGACCGCGACGCTGTTGGAGAGGTTCACGCTTCGGTTGCCCGGCCGCATCGGCAGGGTGACCAGCCGATCGCCGAACGATGCCCGCACATCCGGAGCAAGACCGGTTGCCTCGGTGCCGAACACCAGGACATCGTCGGGCCCGTAGGCGACTTCGTCGTAGCGCCGGGCGCCGTGGCGGCTGAACCCGTACCAGGTGCCGGCTCCGACGAGCGCTGTCCGACAGTCGTCGAGCGATGCGTGAACCGCGAGGTCGACGAACTCGTGGTAATCGAGGCCGGCACGCCGGAGGGAGGCATCGTCGATGTCGAACCCGAGGGGTTCCACGAGGTGCAGCGCCGCACCGACGTTGGCACACAGACGGATCACGTTGCCGGTGTTCGGAGGAATCTGCGGCTCGACCAGGACCACGTTCAGCATCAGGGGTCGTCTCTAGTATCGAAACGTGTCCACTGTCGAGGAGCCGGTCGAATCCGCGATCTCCGAGGGATCGTTCTCCAGGCCGGTTCTGAATGACGCCCAGCAGGACGTGCTCGACCGGCTGCGATCGGTCGGCCTTACGCGCCCCACCTTCGAACCCGGCCTTCGGGAGCACCTTCGTCTCGAACTCGAACGGGGCATGGCTCCGCTCATCGAGCTCCTCGGGGAAGAGGACCTCTACCTCTCGAAGCACAAGCTCGAGCAGGTCCACGGGTGCGAGGGGAAGTTCCTCGCCGAGGAGGACATCCCGTTCGAGTGGAGTGTCCCGATCGCACGCGGCCTCGTAGCCCACAAGGCCATTGAGATCCAGATCACGAGCCGCACCCGGTGGAACGCCCTCGACCTCGTCGACGAGGCGATCGCCCGGTTCCAGAACGACGGTCGCGGCGTGGGCGAGTGGCTGCAACGTGCCACCGAGGCCGAACTCGACATGGTGCGCGCCGAGGCGAACAACGCGCTGTGCAGCTTTCAGGACTGTTGGCCCCCACTCGCCCGCAAGTGGCGGCCGGCAACCGAGGTGCCGATGCGCGCCGAGTTCTTCACCGGTCGCATCGTGCTCACCGGCAAGCCCGACCTCACTATCGGCTTCCCCGACGGCCAGACCGCCGGCAAGGTCGTCGTCGACTTCAAGACCGGCCGCCAGTCGCCGGCCCACGTTGCCGACCTGCGCTTCTACGCCCTCCTCGACGCGCTCCGCGTCGGAGTCCCGCCGCGGCAACTCGTCACCTACTACCTCGACTCCGCCACGATGCAGTCCGAGGACGTCACCGAACAGATCCTCGACGCGACCGTGGCCCGCACCGTCGGCGCGGCCAGGCGAATCGTCGAGTTGCGCGTCGGCGAGCGGGAACCACGACTCGCACCCTCCGCGGTGTGTTCGTGGTGTCCGGCACTTAGCACCTGCGCGGTCGGCCGCGCCTATCGGGCGGATCGCGACGAGGGCATCGGCGACCCCGACGCCGACGACTGACGACCTGAGCCCGAACTTCAGGCTCACCGGTGATCATGGGCACCCGTGAGCCTGAAGTTCAGTCGGCGGCGGCCATGGCATCGAAGCGACCGGCGACCGAGAACCACGCCGTCGTCGTCACCAACGCCAGACCGGCAACGACGGTGACCGGCCGGATGCCCCAAGCGTCGGCCGCCCACCCCCATGCCATCAAGCCCAGTGGCAGCGCTCCGGTCAGGCACATCACGAAGATCGCCACGGCCTTGCCCCGCATGCTCTCCCGAGCGAGTAGCTGGATCGTCGTGTTCAGCGCGGACGCAATGGCGAGGTAGGCACCGCCGTACACCGCCAACGCAACCACCGCGATCCACCAGTTGGGGGCAACCCCGACGGCAGCCGTGGCCAACCCGTGCGATGCCATCGCGATCACCAGCAGTCGTTTGCGACTGAGCCGGGCGCCGACGGTGAGGATGAGCGGTGCGAGCAGGATCGCGCCGATGCCTCCGCCTCCCTGAAGCAGCCCGAGCCGCCAGTCCGCGACGTTGAACACGTCCTGGCCGTAACTCGCCGGCAAGAAGGAGAACAGCGGACTGGCGAGGCCGGCGATCGCCGCGATCGCCGCGCAACAACTGACGATCCCCGGGGTGTCCCGGACGTAGCGAAAGCCGGCCATGAGGTCGGCGAGGACGTGCGAACGGTCGATGGGATCCGGCCGTCGCCGGGGTGTGCGGATCATCGCAAGGCCGACGAGGACCGCCCCGAACGACACCGCGTTGATGGCGAACGCCAGCTCGGCGCCGCTGACCACGACGATGACCCCGGCGAGGAACGTGCCGAGCGCCCGAGCCGCGTTGAACTGCGTCGAGTTGAGCGTCACCGCGTTGAGAAGGATCTCCTTTGGAACGAGCTGAGCGACGAACGACTGCCACACCGGGATGTTGAGACCCGACGCCAAGCCCGAACCGAACGCCAGAGCGGAAAGCCGCGCCGGCGTCGCCCAACCGTTCGCCACCACGACCCACAATCCGACGGCGAACACGGCTTGACCGATCTGCATCACCACGAGCAGCCGCTTCCGGTCGAACCGGTCGGCGAGGGACCCGCCGACCACGCCCATGATCATGATCGGGATGTAGGCCCAGAACCCCGCCACCCCGACGCCGGCGTTGCGGCCGGTCAGTTCGTAGACGACGAACGGGATTGCGGCGCTCTGCATCCATCCGCCGGTGTTCGAGATCAGCGCTGCGAGCCAGAAGATCCTGAACTCACGGTTGCGCAGCGCGACAGTCGCCTCGGCCAGCGCGTTCCCCGAACGAATTTCGGGCCCGCTCGACACGCTTCGACTCTACCCACGCTCGGTAGACTCGCCGTCGTGCCAGCCCCTCGCACGACTCCGACCAAGGCAACCTCTCCGACGACGGCGAAGAAGAAGCAGAGCGTTAGCTCAAAGCCGGCGCCGCCGCAGGAAAGCACCCCTCAGAGCCAGGCGGCAACGCCGGCAAGACGAGCACCGGCTCGGCGACCGACGAAACCTCGGCCGGCAGTGCCCAAGCGTGTTGCAGCGATCGCCGCCGCTGAAGCCATCGAGCAGGTGGCATCCAGCGACCTCGTCCACGTGCCGTCAACCCCGCGATCGCCGGCGAGGCCCGTTGTCGAGGATGACGCGACCATCCGCCACGGCGACGTCGACGAGTGGGGTCGTTCGGAGAACATGCGGCGCATCGCGCGACAGCTGTACGAGCCGATCTACAGCAAGTGGTTCCGCGCCGAGTGGGAGGGCCTCGAGAAGATCCCCACCGACGGAGGAGCGCTGATCGTCGCCAACCACGCCGGAGCTATCCCGTCGGACGCTCCCGCGATCATGCACGGCATCGAGAAGGAGCTGGAACGCCCGGTTTACGGCATGGCCGATTACTTCTTCCGCAAGGTGCCGGTCGTGGGCACGATGTGGTCGCGCCTCGGCGGGCTGCCGGCGCACCCCGACAACGCCTACCGCCTCCTTCGTGAGCAGAAGCAGCTCGTTCTCGTGTTTCCCGAAGGCACGAAGGGCACTTCCAAGCACATGAGCGAGCGCTACCAGCTGGCTCGCTTCGGCCGCGGAGGATTCGTCGAGATCGCGATGCGTGCCGGCGTCCCAGTCATCCCCATCGCAGTCGTCGGAGCGGAGGAATCGATGCCGATCGTCGCGAAGGTGCCTGCTGTCGCCAAGGCCATCGGCATCCCCTACATGCCGATCACCGCCAACATGCTGGCGCTCGGGCCGCTCGGCCTCGTCGGTTACTTCCCCGCCAAGTTCAAGCTGCGAGTGCTTGACCCCGTGTACTTCAACGTAGAACCCGACCGCGAGCGGTACTCCAAGAGCCGCATCATGGACGAGTCCGAGCGGATCCGCGACAACATCCAGGCGGCGCTGTACGACATGCTCCGCGAACGTCGATCGATCTGGTTCGGCTGACGTGCCCGCACCACAGCTCCCCGGCCGCGCCCGCACGACGGGTCGACGAGTCCTCGTCACCGGTCTCGGCACGTTCTGGGGCGGACGAATCGCTCAAGCCCTTGAAGCCGACCCGACCGTGGACGTCATCATCGGTCTCGACACCACCGAACCAACCGTCGAGTTGGAGCGCACCGAGTACGTCCGAGTGGACGCCAACTACTCGATCCTCGCCAAGATCGTCCGCGCCGCACGCGTCGACACGATCATCCACACGTTCCTCGTCGTCGACCCCACGCAGATGTCCAAGCGTGCAATGCACGAAACCAACGTGATCGGCACGATGAACCTGTTCGCGGCAGCATCAGCACCCGACTCGACCGTCCGCAACGTCATCGTCAAATCGGCAACCGCCGTGTACGGCTGCACCCCCGAGGACCCAACGTGGTTCACCGAGGACACGCCCCCGAGCCGTCCCCTGCGCCGCCCGATCGAACGAAGCCTCGACCAGGTCGAGGGCTACGTACGCGACTTCGCCGAGGACAACCCCCACGTCGTCGTCTCGTTGTTGCGGTTCTCGAACGTCATCGGCACCGAGATCGAGACGCCACTCACCCGGGCGCTCGAGCTGCCCATCGTGCCGTCCATGTTCGGCTTCGACCCTCGATTCCAGTTCGTCCACGAGGACGACGTCGTTAGCTCGATCCTCTACGTGCTCGACAACGACCTGTCGGGGGTCTACAACGTCGCAGGCGACGGCCTGCTTCCGTGGACCGAGGTTGCCTCCTTGTGCGGAAAGGTCACGTTCCCACTGCCTCCGTACCTTCCCGAGGCGTTGCTGTGGCCCGCCAAGCAGTTCGCCGGGGTCAAACTGCCCGAGGAGTACCTCAACCTCCTCCGCTTCGGCCGCGGGGTCGACAACCGCAAACTCAAGCAGGCCGGATTCACCTACGACTACACGTCGGCTCAGGCGGTGAAGGCGTTCATCGAAGCCGTCCGGCTGAGGCGCACCATCGGCACCGGTCCGCCGGCCTACAGCTACGAGCGCGACGTGGAGCAGTTCTTCCGCCACTCGCCCGCCGTCGTGCGCGACGTTCCGGCCTACGACCGCCGCAAGCGCTGACGATCGGATTCCTCCCGCCGAGGCCGTAGCGGACGTCGAGGCCGGCGACGCCGCCGCGGCTTAGCCGGTGACGGGCCGCGCCAGGCGAACACCGGAGAACCGAGCGAAGCCGCGATCCGACGTCACGAACGTTGCGCCCTGCTCGATGGCCAGGGCAGCGAGATAGGCGTCGGGGATGTCGTTTCCTCGAAGCTCCATCTCGGCAACGAGGCCGGTAAATATCGGCCAGTGCCGCGCCTCGGGTTCGATGGGAACGACAGCCGGAGAAGCGTAGAGCGCGTCGAGAAATCGCAGCGCAATGTCGGTGGGTGTCGGCTCACGAAACACCCGAGGATGTGTGACGATCCGGAGGAACTCGCTCGCAACGAGTCGCGGGACGCCGAGCGGCTCCGGTTCGACTCGTGCCGCATCCAACCACGCACGGACAGCATCGTGGCGACTTCCATCCGGACGGTGGGCGTCGACCAAGACGTTGACGTCAACGAAGCGCATCTGACTCGCCGTGGGCGTCCATCAGGTCGGCGAGGGCTCGGGGATCATCGAGGTCCACCCCGGGCATGGTGCCGCTCCCGCCGAAGACCGGCAGCTCGGGTGGGGCGGACAAGCCCGTCTCTGTTCGTCGCAGCGCCGCGCGAAGCGCGTCCTCCAATAGCTCGCCGACAGTCTGACCACGACGAGCGGCATCAGCTTTTGCTCGGCGATAGAGATCGTCGTCGATTCTCACGGTCGTGCGCACGTTGGCATCTTAGCATCAGCTACGCTCATCTAAGCATCCGTCACCTGGGCGGTCTCACCGTGAACTGCTCCGCAGGGCTTGGCCCGCTGCCTCATCGGCAAGACGAGCCACGGTCGAGCGGATTGACATCCACTGGTATCGGTCGTCGAACCGCTTGGCGGCCGATTCGATGAGCCCTGCTCGTACGCGTTGCTCGGTCGCAGCTTCCAGGCAGCGCGCCGCAAACGACGCTGCATCGTCGGCGACCAGCACGTGTTCGCCGTCGGTGACGTCGATGCCCTCACAACCGATCGACGTCGTGACGATGGGCAAGCGGTTCGCCATCGCCTCGACCACTTTGAGACGCGTTCCCGCTCCCGACCGAAGCGGGACGACGGCGACGTCGGCGCCTGCGAGAAATGGCTGTAAGAAGTCGACGGCTCCGACGACAGTGACCCCTGGCAGCGAACCGAGCGACTGCACCGATTCAGCGTGTCGGCCAACGATGCGGAACTCGGCTTCGGGAATCCGTCGGCGGATCTCGGGGAGGATCTCCGAAGCGAACCAGCGCGCCGCGTCGATGTTCGGCTGGTAGCCCATCAGACCGACGAACACGAACACCGGACGCCGCCGATCCAGCACGTCAGTGTGATCGCCCGGGGTCCACGCCAACTCGTAGCCGTTGGGCACTTCTACGGCGTTGGGGCAACCGGATCGCTCGATGTCGATCTCGCTGCACACGAACACTCGATCTACGAACGAAGCTGCACGCCGTTGGATTCGAGCCCACCGGCGCTCGTCGACGACGTCAAACCCGCTGGCGATAGCCCACCGCGCGGCTTCCTTGGAACGCGCCAAAGCGCCGTCGTCAGGTGCGAACTCAGGACCGTTGCGGCGGATTCCGGCCATCAGCAGATCTTCAAGGTTGTCGAAGTCGAGCAGCGACGGGCCCCGCACCAGGTCGTGGGTTTGGTACCACGAGTCGACGTGGGAGAAGAACGTCACGTCGTACCGATCCCAGTCCAGAGTCGGCAACACCCGACGCGCCGCGGAGAAGTCCCGACGGACGAGTCGGCGTGGGTCGGGACTGCGCACCCACGCCGGCATCCACGTTCGCATCGGGTGCTCGGGCGACTCCGGCGCGTCGATGACCGAGACGCCATCAGGGGCGACATCACGAGCCCGACCAGACCCATCGAGGCACAGGAAGTCGACCGGGCCGCGTTCCAGCAAGCCACCGATCATGTTGGCGAGGCGGAGCCTGTAACCATCGACCGAGGGCCACGGATAGGCCTCGGCGATGCACAGCGAGGCGGTTGTTCGCAGCGGCACGGCGACAGGGTAGCGGCGGGTCCGCACTCGGCCACAGAGCGCCGGGTGCCAGACTCTCCGACCATGGCCTACATCTCCGTCGCCCACCACGACCGCGTCGCCGTCATCACCCTCGACGACCCCAAACGCCGCAACGCGCTGAACCTCGACCTGTGCGCCGAGCTGGTCGACGCCATCGACACCCTCGAAGCGGATGCGGCGACCGGAGCAATCGTCGTCACGGGCAACCCTCCGGCGTTCTGCGCCGGCGCCGATCTCAGCCAACTGGGCGCATCACAACGCGAGGGGCTCAAGCAGATCTACTCCGGATTCCTGCGTGTGGCGGCGTCACGGCTGCCGACGATCGCAGCGGTCAACGGCGCCGCCGTCGGAGCGGGGATGAACCTGGCGCTCGCCTGTGACGTTCGCCTGGCCGGAGCGTCAGCCCGATTCGACACCCGCTTCGTCGATCTGGGGCTTCATCCCGGTGGTGGGCACACATGGATGATGCGACGCGTCGTCGGCCCGCAAGCAACCGCTGCGATGGTGCTCTTCGGGCAGGTCCTCGATGGTGCCGAGGCCGAGCGCGTCGGTCTCGTTTGGAGGTGCGTCGACGACGACGCGCTGCTCGATGACGCGATCGCCTTGGCTGCGCGGGCGGCATCGGGCCCGCCGGAGTTGGTGCCGGTCATCAAGCAGACGATCGCCGACATGGCAGGGATCGCCGACCATTCGACTGCCGTCGAACGCGAGCTCGATCCGCAAGTCGACTCGCTCAACAGCGAGGCGTTCGCCGAGCGCCTCGCTGATATCCAAGCACGCATCACCAGCAAGTAGACCCGAGCCCCTCCGCAGTCTGTTCTGTTGTACAAAGCGCGCGCCGTGGCGCGCGCTTTGTACAACAGAACAGGCTGGGGTGGGGAGAAGCGATCTGGTCAGTAGGCCCAGGCAGAGAGGAGTTCGTCGCGGCGGACCGCCCACTCCTCCGAGGTGATCGCGTAACGAACGTGGTCCTCCCACACGCCATCGATCTCCAGGTAGCGCTCGGCGATCCCTTCGTTGCGTAGCCCGAGCTTCTCCACCACACGGCGACTCGCGGCATTCCGCGGGATGATCGAGATCTGGATCCGATGCAGCATCATCTGCTCGAACGCGAACCTCAGTACCAACACGACCGCCTCCGGGGTGTAGCCCCGACCGGCGTGCCGCTCATCGATCCAGTACCCGACATAGGCGCTCTGGAACGGACCCCGGTGGATCGAGTTGATGTTGACCTCGCCGGCGAAACACCCGTCGACGAAGATGCCGAAGCCGTAGCCCGACCCCATCTGGATCTCGCGGGTGCGAGCGCCGCACCGAGCCGCGAACGCCTGTCGGTCGCCAATCGTGTCCGGAGCACCGGGGATACGTGCAGGTTCCCACTTCGTCAGCCAGGCTTCGCACCGCAGCCTGACCTCGCGCCACTGGTCGAAGTCCGCGGGAAGGAGCGGCCGAAGGACGACGCGGCGGCCGATGAGCGTGGCACCCGCGTTGGTGGCGGGGTGGACGAGGGGTTCCGCCTTGGGCTGTGAGCGCCGAGTCCACATGATCGCCCCAGACTACCGGGGGCCTACGAACGCTGGCTCAGAATCAGGCCGTCGAGGATGTCACTCTCCGAGACGAGACACTCGTCGAACCCGAAGTTGCGCATGATCGACACAAGGATGCACGCGCCGCCGACGATCACGTCAGCGCGTCCGACATCGAGGCCGGGGTTGTGCTTGCGGTCTTCGACCGTCTCGGTTGCGAGGGTGCGAAACACGTCCTCCGCCGCATCCTTGGTAAGCACGAAATGGTGGGTGGCGGAACGGTCGTACGCGGCGAGTCCGATCTCCACCGCGGCCATGTTGACCACCGTCCCGGCAAGACCGACCAGTCGAGCGGCGTCGAACGCCGCTGGGAGCGCGGCTCGGACATCGTCCCAGTGGAGCTGCAACACCGAGAGGCAGGAGGACAGCTCCGCGGCGTCGGGGGGGTCGGACACCAGATACCGCTCGGTCATCCGAACGCAGCCGACGTCAATCGACACGCCGCCATCGAACCGAATCCCGCCGGCGTCGTCGGAACGCCCGACGGCGAACTCCGTGGATCCCCCGCCGATGTCGACGACGAGGAACGGACCGTCGAGTGGGTCGAGTTCAGCGGTCGCTCCGAGGAAGCTCAGCTGCGCCTCCTCCTCGCCGGAGATGACCTCGGGGACGAGGCCCAACACCTCGGTTGCCGGCCCGAAGAAGTCCTCTCGGTTCGCGGCGTCGCGGGCGGCCGAGGTCGCCGTTGCCCGAACTCCGGCGAGTTCGTAGCGGTCGAGGATCCCGCGATACTCCCGCAGCACCGCGAGGGTGTCGTCGATTCCTCCGGGGTCGAGCCGACCGGTCGCGTCGACGTTCCGTCCGAGGCGGGTGATGCGCATGAGTCGTTCGTCGGAGTTGCTGCCGTCTCCGATCAGCAGCCGAACGGAGTTCGTCCCGATGTCGATGGCCCCGTAGCGGGTCATTGGTGCTCCTCGTGATCGAGTTGGTCGCGGACCCATTGGCCCACAGGGTCGTCGTTGCCGGCGAGGAACGACGCGTAATGCGTGTGGAGACACTTCACTCCCACGCGAGTGCCGCCGACACCGCCGGACGGCCGCGGGCCAACGCGGTCGGGCGGGATCAGCGCGTCTCGTTCCGCCGCGTAGGCCGCGTGCACCTCCGACAATCGATCGAGACCGATCTCCGCCTCCGCTCGATCAACACCGCGTGCCTGTTCAAGCCTGCCGATCCGCCGGTTGAGCTCTGGGTCGACAAGCCAGAACCGCGTCGGCATCGGTGTTCCGTCATCGAGAAAGGGCGGGTTCTCGATCACCGTCGGCCGACCGTCGCCGTCGCGGGCAGCCACGGTGAACGCGGCCCGCGGCCGTCTGCCGAGGCAGCGCTCGACGTACTCGGCATCCGCGGGTGTGTGGAGACGGTCGGCAGTCGCCATCGGCGCCGACGGTACCATCGACCCGTCGCGCCGAGGGCCGGGCGACGTAACAGAGGGAGGGCCGTGGACCTCGGGATTACCGGGCGACGCGCCATCGTCGCAGCAGGGACAGCGGGGCTGGGACTCGCGACAGCACAGGCGCTGGCCGACGAGGGAGCGCTGGTCGCGGTGTGTGGGCGCAACCCCGACCGTCTCGATGCCGCGGTGGCCGCGCTCGGGCCGGACGCCGTCGGCATCGTGGCTGACCTAGCCGACCCGTTCGGCGCGGTGCAGTTCGCCGAGGATGCCGAGGACCTCCTCGGTGGGACCATCGACATCTGCGTCGCCAACGCTGGTGGACCGCCTCCGGGGTTCCCGAGCACAACGTCGCTCGACGAGTACCGCCACGCACTCGAGCTGAACTCGCTGGCGACGATCGCCCTCGTCCACGCGGTGCTGCCTGCGATGCGGGCTCAGCACTGGGGTCGAATCCTCGCCATCACCTCGATCGGTGCCCGCCAACCCATACCCGGGTTGGCGGCGTCGAGCGCAGCTCGCGCGGCAACCACGTCGTTCATCAAGACACTCTCCGTGGAGGTCGGTCCCGATGGGGTGACGGCGAACACCATCCAGCCCGGCCTGCACGCGACCGACCGCGTGAAGGCGCTCCACGGAGGAGCAGACCAGACGGCTGACATTCCGCTCGACCGAATCGGCGACCCCGACGACTTCGGGGCGGTCGCTGCGTTCCTGTGCAGCGAGCCGGCCAACTACATCACCGGAGCGTCGCTCATCGTCGACGGCGGGGCATCACGCGGCCTCCAATAGGCGCGGCTCCCCGGAGACCGCACCCACCGAAATGTGCTGCGAGGTGTGCGGTTCCGCGATTGCCTCGCAGCACATTTCGGGGAGGGTGCTTCGGGGAGGAGCGTTCGGGGAGGTCGCTCCCGACAGCGTCAGTACTTGAGCTTGGGGTTGTCGTAACCGGCGGGCAGGTTGATCGACTTGTCCTCCAGGTACGCGGACAACCCTTCGGGGCCGAGTTCGCGACCCACGCCGGAGTTCTTGAACCCGCCGAAGGGGGCACCCCACTCCATGGCAAAGCCGTTGACGGTGAACGTGCCGGTCCGCACGCGACGGGCAACGTCGATGCCGGTCTCCACGTCGGAGCACCACACCGAGCCCGACAGGCCGTAGTCACTGTCGTTGGCGATCGCCACGGCGTCGTCGACGTCGTCGTAGGGAATCAACGCCAGCACCGGGCCGAAGATCTCCTCCTGCGCGATGGTCATCGAATTGTCGACGTCGACGAACAGGGTCGGCTCCACGAACCACCCGTCGAGGCCCTCGGGGCGACTTCCCCCGACCGCAATCCGTGCGCCTTCGGCGACACCCTTGGCGACGTAGCTTTCCACCCGATCACGCTGACGTGCGGCGATCAGCGGCCCGATGTCGGTGTCCATCTCGGCGGGATCGCCTACCTTGAGGTTGGCCATAGCCTCGGAGAACGCGGTGACTGCCTCGTCGTAGCGGGACCTCGGGGCGAGGATGCGAGTCTGGGCCACGCACGCCTGCCCGTTGTTCATGATGGCGTACGGCAGCAGCGCCGGAACGGTCTCGGCGAAGTTGACGTCGTCGAGCAGGATCGCCGCCGACTTGCCGCCCAACTCCAGTGTGCACCGGCGGAGCCGCTCCCCGCAGAGCGCGCCGATACGCCTGCCGGCCGCCGTCGAACCCGTGAACGACACCTTGTCGACGCCGGGAGCGGTGACCAGGTGTTCGCCGGCTTCGCGTCCGGCGGGGACGACGTTGACGACCCCGGGAGGGAATCCGGCCTCGTCGACGAGCTTGGCGAGGTACATACCCGACAACGGCGACTCAGGCGCCGGCTTCAGCACGATCGTCGATCCCGAGGCGAGTGCCGGGGCGAGCTTCAGCATCATGATGAACAGCGGAACGTTCCACGGGATGATGCCGGCACAAACGCCGACGCCTTCCTTGCGTACCAGTACGGGGCCGAGCATGCCGGGCCGAACCGACTCGAACTCGAAAGTGCGTGTGAGGTTGACGTAGTAGTCGAGCGCCATCGCCGTCGCACCCACCTGACCGAAGTGGCTGAAGAGCAGCGGCGCGCCGATCTCGGCCGTGATGAGCTGCGCGAGCTCGTCGGCATTGGCATTGATACCGTCGAGCAGGCGTTGCATCGCGTCGGCGCGATCCGCGGCCGGCATCTGCGGCCACGGTCCGTTGTCGAACGCGTCACGGGCGGCGGCGATCGCCGCGTCCATGTCCGCTTCAAGGCCCTCGGGCGCGCTCCCGAGGAGCTCACCGGTGGTCGGGCTGATCACCTGGAAGACGCTGGACGAGCTGGGTTGGACCCACGCTCCCCCGATGTACAGCTTGTCGTAGCTGGCGATGTCGACCATTGGATCCCCCGAGTTCGTTTCTGACGACACGTCAGGCTACCCCAGTGGCGTGTTCAGGCGTCCGCCGCCACCTTCGCCAGCGGTTCCTGCAGCCGGCTGAACGGCCAGATGTCGGGAAGGTGGACCTCCATGGGGGGTGCCGGCGGAACCGTATAGAGCTCGTCGCCGATGTGAACCCACCCGAAACCTGCCCGCGCCTCCCGCTCGATGAGCGACACGTCGCTCAGTTGAGCCACTTTCGACTCGAGCTGCCGGTTCTCGCGCTTCAGCTCCGCGAGCTGATCCTCCGCTTGTGCGATGTCGTTGCGCTGACCAACCCACAACCGGCCCGGCATCACCAGCACGCCCAGCACCACCAGGACCGCGACCACGAGGCCGACACGGAGGAACCGGGAGCGTCGCGTCACGACTGGGCTGACCCGCCCCGCGCCAACGCGCCAATGCCGCGGAACGCTGCGTCTTCACCGAGGAGTTCCTCGATGCGCAGCAGCTGGTTGTACTTGGCGACCCGGTCCGAGCGTGCCGGGGCACCTGTCTTGATCTGACCGCAGTTGGTGGCGACGGCCAGATCGGAGATCGTGGTGTCCTCGGTTTCGCCAGATCGGTGCGACATCACAGCCGTGTAGCCGTTGCGATGCGCGAGCTCGACCGATTCGAGGGTCTCGGTCAGCGAGCCGATCTGGTTGACCTTGACCAGGATCGAGTTGGCGACGCCGGCCTCGATGCCCCGGCCGAGACGCTCGACGTTGGTGACGAACAGGTCGTCGCCGACGAGCTGCACCTTGTTGCCGATCTGATTGGTCAACAGCGTCCAGCCGGCCCAGTCCTCCTCGGCCATGCCGTCCTCGATCGACACGATCGGGTACTTGGCGCACAACTCTCCGAGGTACCCGGCGAACTCGGCGGGATCGAGGGTCCGACCCTCGCCGGCCAGGACATACTTGCTGTCCTTGTAGAACTCGGAGCTGGCCGCATCGAGGGCGATGGCGATCTGTTCGCCGGGGGTGTAGCCGGCCTTCTCGATCGCCGAACACAGAAGCTGCACGGCTTCCTCGTTGGAGCCGAGGTTGGGCGCGAACCCGCCCTCGTCGCCGATGGCCGTCGAGAGACCCTTGTCGTGCAGGACGTTCTTGAGCACGTGGTACGTCTCGATGCCCCACCGCATGGCCTCGGAGAACGAAGCCGCGCCGACCGGCATGATCATGAACTCCTGAATGTCGACGTTGTTGTCGGCATGCTCTCCGCCGTTGAGCACGTTCATCATCGGGACCGGCAGGACGTGGGCGTTGGCGCCGCCGACGTAGCGGAACAGCGGGAGGCCGACCTCCTCCGCAGCGGCACGTGCGAGCGCGAGCGACACACCGAGGATGGCGTTTGCGCCGAGACGACCCTTGTTGGGTGTTCCGTCGAGGTCATTGAGGATGCGGTCGATCTGACGCTGGTCGAGCGCGTCGAGCCCGACGATGTGCTCGGCAATCTCGTCGTTGACATGATCGACGGCGTTGGTGACGGCCTTGCCGAGGTACTGGTCGCCTCCGTCGCGCAGCTCGACCGCCTCGAACTGGCCCGTGGACGCACCCGACGGCACCGCGGCGCGGCCGGCGGCTCCGGTGGTGAGCACTACCTCGACCTCGACGGTGGGGTTGCCACGCGAATCGATGATCTGACGGCCGTGGATGTGTTCGATGATGCTCATGTCACGCTTTCGGAGGGTTCTTCGACGATAGTGCGGTGTCAATCGCACCACAGGGACCGTCGACCCGCCAAACCGCGGCCTCGGCGACCACCCTGCGCTCAGCTTTGGGGGGTTTAGCGCGAGGGCCTCGCGCTAAACCCCCAAAGTTCGGAACCCGGGCTGACACACTGATGCCATGGAAGCGAGTCACGATCCCGCCCGATCCGGCGACGTCGGCGACGCGCAGGGCTACGACATGACCTGGGCAGGGCAGCTTTCGTTCGCGCGGCTACCCGCGACCCGCGACCTCACCGGCGTCGACATCGCGATCGTGG
>JAIBBP010000244.1 GCA_019694615.1 Microthrixaceae bacterium
CGCGACGTAGGGCACCACCAGAGACGCCACGAGGTCCCGAAGCGTCGGATGATCTCCGGCAGCTTCGCGTAGCTCGCCGCGCCTCTCGTCGATCGGCGCACCGCGCCGCGCCAGGATCGCCTGGAGCAGCCCCTCCCGCGACCCGAAGTGGTAGGTGACCGCCGAGGCGTTGCGCTGCTCCGCTGCCTCGACGATCTCGCGGGTCGTGACCGCAGCGATACCGGCCCGCGCGAACAGCAGCTCCGCCTCGTCCAGCAATCGCTCACGAGTGCCGTTCACCGTCCCACCCCCACCCCCACCCTCGTTCTGTCCTGCGAGAGCACCACCCGGGTGGTGCTCTCGCAGGACAGAACGGGATCTGGGGTCATCAAGTCAGCGCTGCAGCGGGAGCAGGGCGTTCTCGGGGATGACGGTGACGTCGAGCCCCTCAGGCAACGGGTGGGCGAAGTCGGGGTACTTGCGCTTGGCCTCGCGGCGGTAGCGGGTCGTCGAGTGCTCGGGGTCGAGGTCGAAGTTGGGGATGACCTTCGAGCCGAACAGCTCGATCATCTCCAGGACCTCTTCGTGCTCGAACCCCTCGTTGGGGATGCCGAAGACGAGTTGGTCGCACCCGACCTCCTGGTACTTCGAGATCTGCTCGTTGACCTCGTCGGGTGTGCCGCACAGCAGGTAGCCCGCCTCGATCAGGTAGTCGAGGGTCGCCTCGTCGGGGATCACGTGAGGGGCGTTCGGCCACACGATCGCGTTCTTCTGCGGCGGCATGGTGTCGTGGTACATGTTCACCATCGTGTTGAGGTAGCCGCGCCCCGAGGACATGGCGACCTCACGTGCCCGCTTGCGGTCCGACAGGCAGACGACGGCGTTGGTCATCATGACGTTGTTGTTCATGAACTGGCCGAGCGGCTCGGTGCAGTTGGCGATGCCTTCCTTGTAGGCCTCGATGCGGCCCTTCAGGTTGTAGATCGGCTCGAAGTTGAAGGCGATGGCCCCGATGCCGAGTTCGCCGGCCTTGGTGAACGTGCCGGGGTTGCCGCAGCCCACCCACAGCGGCGGGTGACCGGCGCCGTACGGCTTGGGAAGGATGTTGTGGGGCTTCTCGACCCGGAAGAACTCGCCCTCGAACGTGTAGTCCCGCTGCTCCCACATCCGCAGGATCTCCGGAGCGGCCTCGTCCCACATCGCCTTCGTCTCGGAGGTGAGCAGGTCGAAGGTTGCCATCTCGTGGCTACCGGCACCTCGCCCGGTTCCCCACTCGTAACGACCCTCGGTCACGTGGTCGAGCATGGCGACCCGCTCAGCGTTGCGGACCGGGTGGTTCACGGGACGCGACAGGTTCATGATCGCCGAACCCATGTGGATGCGCTCGGTCTTCGCGGCGATGTAGCCGAACACCGTCTCGGGTGCGGAGAGGTGGGAGTACTCGGTGAGTGCGTGGTGCTCGCCCAGCCACACGTACTTCCAGTTGAAGCCGTCGGCGTGGATGGCGTAGCCGAACTCGCGCATCAGCATCGTGTGCTCGGCGTCGCTGTTGTGAGCACCCGGGCCCGGCAGGTAGCCGTTGAGGAAGAGTCCGAACTCCATGTCATGCACCTTTCTCGTTGACCGCTGGGCAGCCGTCGGATCTAGAACGCGTTCTAATGTAGGACATTAGAACGCGTTGGACAAGAACTGCTTCGACGTCCGGCGCGAGACTCCCCACATGTGCCGCAACATCACGACCCTCCGAGGCCTCGAACCCGCCGCGACCGCCGAGGAGATCGAAGCCGCGGCGCGCCAGTACGTGCGCAAGGTGACCGGCGTGCAGAAGACCGCCCCGGCCACCGTCGAGGCGTTCGAGCGCGCCGTCGCGATCATCGCTGAGGCGACGACCGACGTCATCGCATCGCTACCCCCTCGGCGCAACCCGCCGCCGACGCTTCCCCCGCTCCGCCGCATACGAGCAGCAGGCGTGTCGCCCGGCAGCGCTCGCGCCCGCGCCTAGCGGTCTCCTTCGGCGCGACAGGACGGGCCGGCCCTGGAGGATGGTGCCCTCGCGGTACCTCAAGAACCCGCTGGAGCACCATCTTCTCAAGCGAGAGGATCGCTCAGGTCTTCGGGGAGGAGGTCCATCAGGATCCCGTCGTGCCAGCTACCGTCCGCACCCCGTTCGTAGCGACGCATGACTCCGACGCGCTGGAATCCGACCTTCTCATAGCAACGGATCGCCGCGAAGTTGTCGGCTGCGGGATCAATCGTGATTCGGTGGAAACCCTGATCCGCAAAGAGGTGGCGACACAGTGTTTGAGCGGCATCGCTACCGAAACCGCGGCTGTGGACCGATGGATCGAGGTAGAGGTCGACGCTTGCGTGGTGATAGTCAGGATCCGATTCGGCTGCCCATTGGATCGCGCCGATCACCGTGCCGAAGGAGTCCTCGACCGCGAGGACGTGAAGGTCGGCGTCGAGGAGCGCATCGCGAACCTCCGCCGGGAGGTCGTCGCCTCGCCAGCGAGCTCGCACCTCGGGGGTCGATCTGATCTCGACGAGTCGATCGACATCGCGTTCGGTAGCGGTGCGAAGTCGCAACGATCGCCCCAGCAGCCAGTTGTCATCTCGTGGACTCGCCACAACGCCCCCGGACCTTGAAGGGAAATGTGTTCGCGAGATCAGAGGGTAGGCCTCACCCTTTGGCGTCGGCCCAGCACCCGATTGTCGAGATCTCGGCCGTGAAGCGCACGCTCGGACCTCCGGCGGCTTGGTGCGGCGCCCAACGGTGCGCCACCTCCTGAAGGCACTCCGTCACCATCGCGGCCGCCGCCTCGGCGTTGGCATCCGGGACGTGCACCAGTAACTCGTCGTGCAGGCACAGCACGACCCGCGCATCGAGCAGCTCTCCCCGAGCCCGGACGGTCACCGCCCATTGCTTGAACAGCTCCGCTGCGGCACCCTGCACCATCGCGTTGCGGCCGAACCGCCCCCGCGCGGCCGCATGTGAGCGAAGCACGCGCTCGCTCGTGGCGTTCGCGTTGGCGACGCCCATCCGGACGAGTCGACCGCCGAAGGTCCGCAGGTCGGTGCCGACCTGCGCGGCGCGATCCGACGATTCGAGGTACTCCATGGCGACGGGGTAGCTGCGCTGCAACCCGCGCAACGCCTGGGCGCCGCGGCCGGTGGTCTGGCCGTACATCGCCCCGAGCATCGCGACTTTGGCGGTGGCACGGTCGACCCCGAGGTCCCGAGCCACCGGCACGTACATGTCGTCCGCCGCGGTGGAAGCGATGAGAGCCGGATCACCGGACACCGCGGCGAGAACCCGGGGTTCGATCTGGCCGAGATCGGCCCGCACGAACACATGGCCCGGAACGGCAACCACCGCCGGACGGAGTTCGGCCGGAAGGTTGTGCAAGCCCGCCGTCGCCGTCATCCGCCCAGCCGCCCCGTCTGCCCCCGACCACGCACCCCGGAGCCGCCCGTCGGACCCGACGTGCTCGTCGAGCCATCCGTAGCCGTACGTCGTCGCCATGCGCTCCGCCTTGCGCCAGACCAGCAGTGCGTCGACCAGCGGGGAGTCCTCACGGAGCGCCTCCAGTCGCCAGGCACGGGTGTCGGCTACCTCGATCCCGACCCGCCGGAGCAGTGACTTCACCTGGGCCGGGCTACGCAGGTCGAAGTGGGATCCGGGAGGTGCGTGGCGGAGCACCGCCTCGTCGCGCGCCGCTCGAATTGCCACGGCGTGCGCCTCGTCGCGAGGGCGTGGCCCGGCGGCGGCTTCGATGATCGACGTGGCGATCGTGCGGTCGAGCGGCAGACCGTCAACGGCGAGTTCGGCGCACAGCAGCTCGACCGCCGACTCTGCTCGGGCCGTTGCGAGCGCCCGCGTGGGATTCGGCAGCCTGTCGATCAGCGTGAGTTGCCGCTGCGCCAAGTCCAGCGCGAGGCGGGCCCACTCGGCGATCCGCTCGGAAGACTCGGCCCAGGCGCCGCCGACCCACTCGGCCCTGAGGTACCCGGCCTCGGTGACAGCAAGCGCCGACGCGTCCTCCGCCGGGTCGGGCTGGTCGAACAGGTTCGGCGCCCGGTCGACAGGAAGGCGGTCCGTCGGCAGGTCCTGGGCCCGAGCCCAGAGGCTGCCTGGGTCGGACTCCCATCCGCCGAACAGCAGCCGGTGCACCGCCACGAGATCCCACGCCCGGGCAAGCCGCACCCCCTCGGCGACGAGTGCCGAGGCTGTCGACTGCGACCAGATCACCCACCGCGGACCCGTCTCCCGATCGGCCCGCGCGACCGTCTCGAACGCATTCGGTGGCTCGATGACGGCGACCCCGTCGCCGGTCGCGATCGCAACCGCTCCGTCGGGCGCGACGACAAGCCCAACCAGCGGCCCCGGCGTCGCGCGATCGAGCAGGGAGGCCGCGTCCACTCCCGCACCCTGCCACACCCCCGAGGCTCGTTCTGTCCTGCGAGAGCACCACCCGTCCGGTGCGCTCGCAGGACAGAACGAGCTGGGGAGGGGTGGTCATCTACCATGCACCGCGGTGCCGCCGCTCCCGCTTCGATTCGTGAC
>JAIBBP010000238.1 GCA_019694615.1 Microthrixaceae bacterium
GACCCGGGCACCGGGAACGTGCTCACGGCCGATCACCGCCCGCCGGAGCTGTTGCGCATCCTGAGCGCTCTCCACTTCAACCTCAACTCGAGCTCGGTGTTCGGACTGGCCGGTGTGATCGCGATCGGCTGGCTCGCCCTCGTCTGGCTGGTCGTCCTGTTGTCCGGCTTCTACGTCTGGTACTGGCCCGGAGCGAAGCGATGGGCGAACGCGACCCGGGTTCGTCGGGGCCGCGGACGGTTCACCTTCCAGTTGGACCTCCACAAGGCTGTCGGTCTGCTGTCGTTCGTGCCGCTCGTCGCCGTCACCGTCACCGGCATCAACTTTGCGTTTCCGTCCCAGGTCGAGGACGTCGTCGAGATCGTTACCTTCGGTTCGTACGACCCGCCCTCTGACGCGCTTCCACTGTCGCAAACGCGTCCCGGGGCGAAACCGATCGGCGAGGAGGCGGCCATGGACATCGCGACCGCCCTCGACACGTCGATCAAGGTCCACTACATCGACCCGACCGGCGGAAGCAGCGTCGCTACCTACGGCGTGGTGGCTGAGGTCGACTCGGCGTTCCTCGGCATGGTGGGCGGGCAACGCGACATCGAGGTGGCCGTCGACCAGTACACCGGCCACGTGGTCAGCATCGAGGACCACGCCCTCGACAACTTCGCGACCCGGGCCTACCACGAGTGGTTCTACCCGGTGCACACCGGAGAATTCGGCGGGCTCACGACCCGGCTGCTCTGGGTCGTGCTGGGCCTTCTTCCAGCAGTCCTTGCGTGGAGCGGCACGACGATGTGGCTGGTGCGTCTCAAGAAGCGGCGGCGCCGCGCCCACCGCTCGTCGACGCCCCTCTCTCCCGGACCGCAAACCGAGATCGGAACCGAACCCCAACCGGAGATGCCATGAACCGCCCGTCCCACCTAGCGACTACCGCCGCACTCCTCGCGCTTTCTGTCGTGTCCGGATGTGGGTCCACACGCTTCGTCGTTGTTCAGAATCAGCCGGCCGGTGCACCCGGAGCCTCGGCGCCGGCGACGACGACCGTCCCCACGGGACCCAGTTCGGCTGAGGACGTCGCCGCCGTCACCAAGCTGGTCGGGGATGCGCTGTCAACCGACCCCGACGTTTCGTTCGCCGACCGCCTGCCCTTCCTCGACGACGCCGAGGATCTGAAGGCGACAGCTGACGCCGTTCAGGAGCTGGTGAGCACCATCGAGGTCGATGTCAGCGTCGATGACGTGGTCGTGAGCGGCGACGACGCCACAGCAACCGTGTCGGTCACGAGCGGGGGCGAGCCGTTCGCCTCGGGGATACCCGTCGCCGTGAAGCGGATCTCCGGCGAGTGGAAAATCACCAGAGACGGAGCGTGTGCCGTGCTCTCCCTCGGGAGCCCGTGCCCGGAGCGCTGAACGGGCGCCGGCGCTCAGGTCGCCGTGGCGATGACATCCACCAGCTGCGCTTCGCTGACCGGACGGAAATCCCACACATCGACGCCGACGTTGATCATCCGCTCGCCCAGTCGCCACGACTCGTGCACGTGGCCGTGCAACAGCCACGTGGCGCCGTCGTCGACTGGTCGGTGCTCGAGGTACCGGTCGTGGGTGGCGCTGTCGCCGCGGTACGGAAAGTGACAGGCACGCACGCTGCGGCCACCCAAGGTCATCTCGACGCAGCCATCGAGGATCGTCTCGAACCCCGCCCGGTAGTAGTGGCCGCGCCACTCCGCGACGAGTTCGCGCGTCACACCCTTCTTGCCCGCCCAACACCGGTCGTGGTTGCCGGCCAACAGCGTCTTGCGCCCGGCGAGTTGGCCGACCAGCGACAAGGACTCCTCGATTCGACCCATGGCAAGGTCGCCGAGTACCCACACCTCATCCTCCGGCGCGACCACCTCGTTCCATCGTGACACCAAGGCCGCGTTCATCTCGCCGACCGAGTGAAACGGGCGGCCGCAGTATTCGATGATGTTCGTATGCCCGAGGTGAAGATCGGACGTGAACCAACGCGCCACCTCCCCAGTCAGTCACCACCCGACGTCGGGATCAATCCAGTTTCGGCCGCAATGGAAATCGGTTGACGTCCGCGAGTCGGCGCGACTTTGATCGGCTGCCCAAACGAGAACGGAACGAGGTGATGGCGATGCCGAGGTTATGAGCCGGTCCCGATCGGGTCGAGACACGATCCGAGCCGGCCTTCCACAGCGGAGGCCATCATGCAGAACCATCACGAGAAGGCGCGTGACATGGCGCGCTCGGTGCTCCCCAGCACCACCCGTCGTTGGGCCCGTGGCGAACGAGCCCGCATCCACCGCGCCGAGCGCGCCCGAACCCGAGCCCTGCTCCACTCCCTCGGGCGACTCGCCGACCCCGACGACTTCGAGGGCGATCTCACCTGGCAACCCAAGCGAGACATGGCCGAGATGATCGAGGAACGTCGATCCTCCGACAAGGTCGGCCCGCTCATCAGATGGGCGACCCGGACCGTCGAGCGAGATCCCAACCTGGCGTCGGCACCGCCGCAGGTCCGCCTCGCCCACTTCCGCTGTCTGTTGCCTCCCGGTGTCATCGGCGATCACGCCATCACCCATCTCCGACGGGCGGTCGAGCTGAGCACCGGGGACGACGACGGGGGCTGAGCGATCACGAACATCGCGCAGAATCTGCTGGTTCGTGCCACGATCCGCGCGATGTTCAGTTCTTGACCTACGGCTCGAGTGGGATGACGAACGACAGGCGCGGGAACCGGTGGAAATCGGTGTCGCTCGAGGCCACTGTCGCTCCGTGCTCGAGGGCAAGCGCGGCGATCTGGGCATCTGTCGTCAGGTTGGCCGCGGCCCCGATGATCTCGCCCCGCCCGATGGCCGCCTCCCACCACTCCACGGTCGCCTCATGCTGGTCGAACGCGTCGAAGACCGCGTAGAGCAGCAGGTTCGTGTCGACGACGATCACCTCAACGGGCCAGCCGAGATGATTGCGAAGTCGTCGATCTCGTCGGCCAGCGCGTTCATCCGCTGCGCGTCGATACCCGCTGAAGGCGGGAATGATGGATGCGTTGGCGGAAGGGGTTTGATCCGCAAACCGCAGGACGGAGTGCGCGACGAAGCGCGTCGTTGATGATCTGCTTGGTTGTGGTCTGGCTACGGTGGACCTCATCCTGCACGAGCTGAACGACGTCAGGATCTAGCGTCAACGCGTCTCCGCACCCGTTCTACCTCTACGATCGGCGCGTACGTACCACGATCTCCGCGATGTTCTCGCCGCAGAGTCGCCACCGAGATCGCCGCCGATCCCGCGGCTCGTCTCGGTAGGCTTCCGCCGTTACTCGACGGCAGGAAGAGGATCTGACCCATGGGGCTCATTCAGGCGGCACTCGGTGCTCTCGGCGGCACGCTGGCGGATCAGTGGAAGGACTTCTACACGGTGCCCGACGGGCTCTCGCCGACCGCCGCGCTCTTTGCGGCGGTTCCCCGTGGCGAGAACGCCGGGCGCGGCTCCAACACCAAGGGCTCCGACGGTGTGATCACCAACGGCAGCCGAATCGTCGTGCCCGAGGGCTACGGGCTCGTACTCATGGAACAGGGCGCGATCACCGGGTTCGCTGCCGAGCCGGGTGCCTATGAGTGGAACAGCGAAGCGCAGGATTCGAAGTCGATCTTCGCCGGCAACGGCATCGTCAGCCCCCTGATCACCACGTCGTGGGAGCGCTTCAAGTTCGGCGGTCGCCCGGGAACCCAGCAGCGCGCCTACTTCGTGACGCTGAAGGAACTGCCGAACAACCGCTTCGGCACCCAGTCGGAGATCTACTGGGACGACGCGTACATGAACGCGCAGGTCGGAGCGATCACCCGGGGCACCTACACCCTCAAGATCGTCGACCCGATCCTGTTCATCCGCGCCTGGGTCCCCGCCGCCTACCTCGAGCCGGGTCGGGTGTTCGACTTCACCGACATCGAGAACGACGCCGCCGGACAGCTGTTCAACGAGGTGGTCGGCTCCCTCGCCCCGGCGTTCTCCCACTACACCAACGATCCGGCCAAGGGGAACCGGATCACGAAGATCCAGCAGGACTCGATCGGGTTCGCCCAGAGCCTGTCGGCCGCGGTCGAGCAGAACTACCAGTGGAGCGGACGCGGGCTGCAGATCGTCTCCACGGCGATCATCGCGATCGAGTACGACGAGAACACCCGCGAGCTGCTGCGCAACGTGCAGCGAGCCGACGCGCTGTCCGGCGCTCGTGGCAACTCCAACCTGCAAGCGTCGGTCGCGGCCGGCTTCGAGGCCGCCGGCGAGAACGCAGGCGCTCCCGGTCTGATGGGCATGGGCATGGCGGCGGGGGCGACGGGTCTCGGAGCGCTGCAACAACCGGTTCCCGGCATCGGTGCGCAGAGCACCCCGCCCCCGGCTCCCGCACCCGTCGCTCCAGCGGCAGCGCCCACGCCTGTGGCCGCGGCCGAGGAGGATCCGGTGGCCAAGCTCACCAAGATGAAGGAGATGCTCGACGCCGGCCTCATCACACAGGCCGACTACGACGCCGCCAAGAACAAGAT
>JAIBBP010000212.1 GCA_019694615.1 Microthrixaceae bacterium
AGCGGCATCTTCCTCAACAAGGTGGTGCCCGTTCTCTCCTAGGCAGACATCCGTTTCTGCTAATGGGACGAGCTCGTCGACTCCGACCGCGAGTTCTTCGGCGCCGAGTTCGACCGTCGGATCTTTCCAATCCTCACCCCGTTGGCCGTCGATCCCGGCCACCCGTTCCCCGAGATCTCGAACCTCTCGCTCAACCTGGCCATCCGAGTGCACGACCCCGAGGACGGCGAGCAGCGGTTCGCCCGCCTCAAGCTGCCGCCATCCCTCCCACGCTTCCTGGCGACCGAGGACCACCGCCGCCTGGTCCCAGTGGAACAGGTGGTGGCGGCCTACCTCCATCGCCTGTTCCAGGGCATGGTCGTCGACGAACACCACACGTTCCGTGTCACCCGCAACGCCGACCTCGACCTCGAGGAGGAGGATGCCGAGGACCTCCTCGAAGCGGTGGAGGTCGAAGTGCGCCGCCGCCGGTTCGGCAAGCCCGTCCGGCTCGAGGTCCCCGCCGCCATGAGCGAACAGATGGTCGACCTCCTCCAGCGTGAGCTGGAAATGGACGACGAGCAGGTGCACCGCCAGGAGGGTCCGCTGGATCTCTCGGGCCTGTGGTCGGTGTACGCGCTCGACCGACCCGACCTGAAGTTCGCCGCCCCGCTCCCCCTCGACGCTCGGGCGCTCACCGCCCCCAACGGTGTGCCCGCCGACTTCTTCGCGGTGCTACGCCGCGGTGACGTCCTCGTCCATCACCCCTACGAGAGCTTCACGACCTCGGTCGACGAGTTCATCGAGCAGGCGGCCAACGACCGCAAGGTCCAGGCCATCAAGGTCACGCTCTACCGCACATCGGGCGACAGCGCGATCGTCGCGGCGCTCATCCGCGCCGCTGAGGCCGGCAAGCAGGTCGTAGCACTCGTGGAGCTCAAGGCCCGCTTCGACGAGGAGAACAACATCGAGTGGGCGCGGCGGCTCGAACGCTCCGGTGTCCACGTCGTGTACGGGCTCGTCGGCCTCAAGACCCACACGAAGATCGCGATGGTCGCTCGCGCCGAGGGCGATGCCATTCGTGCGTACTGCCACGTGGGCACCGGCAACTACAACGCCCGAACCGCCCGGATCTACGAGGACTTCGGCCTGTTCACCGCCGCCAACGATGTCGCGATCGACGTCCAGAACCTGTTCAATTTCCTCACCGGCTACAGCCGCGACGTCTCCTACCTCCGGCTCGCTGTGGCACCGGACCACATGCGTCACGATCTGATCTCGCTGATCCGGGGGGAACGGCCGGCGCCAGCGGGCCACACGCCACGCGGACGGGGCCGGATCGTGCTCAAGATGAACAGCCTCGTCGACCCGGAAATGATCGACGAGCTCTACGCCGCGTCCGCCGACGGCGTCCAGATCGACCTCATCGTTCGGGGCATCTGCTGTCTGCGCCCGGGAGTGGCCGGACTGTCCGACAACATCTCGGTCCGCAGCATCGTCGGGCGCTACCTCGAACACTCACGGTTGTACCGGTTCGCCAACGGCGGCGGCCCCGGCACGCCGAGCCTGCTCATGGGGTCCGCCGACATGATGCCGAGGAACCTCGACCGTCGCGTCGAGGCGTTGGTCTCGATCACCAACCCGGTTCTCCTCGAACGATTCGACGACGTGCTCGCCACCCTGCTCGCCGACGATCGGCTCGCGTGGACGCTGGTCGATCGCACCTGGCGCAAGGTGCCGACAGTCAACGACATCGACTGCCAACTCGAACTGCACGAACGGGCCCGATCCTGGTCCTCCCAGGCGAGAAGCAACCCGCGCCCGGCAGAAAAGTACTGATGGCGAACGACGGGTTCGTCGAAGCCGCCGGCGGGATCGTTGTGAACAACGGTCTGGTGGCGGCAGTCCACCGACCGCACCGCTCCGACTGGTCCCTTCCCAAAGGCCACCTCGAGCACGGCGAGACCCACGAGGACGCCGCGCTACGGGAAGTCGCCGAGGAGGCAGGGTTGACGTGCGCCATCAGCGGCCCCGCCGGCATCACCCGCTACGTCGACCGCAAAGGACGCGACAAGCGGGTGATCTACTTCGAGATGACGGTCCTCCGGGGCGAGTTCACCGTCAACGACGAAGCCGACGAACTCCGATGGCTCGACCGCCATGAGCTCGACCTCCTGACGTACCCCGCGGATCGAGAGCTGGTCCGCGCCTGGTTCGGTCAGCGAGGCGAGTAGGACTCGGCCAACTCCGGCGGGTCCCACGCCAACAGGATGTTCTCGCGCTCGGCATCGCGGATCACCCGCTCACGGTTGCGGCGGAACTGCGGATCGTGCGGCGGCACCAACATGAGTCGGGCGTTGAGGCGGCGATAGAAGTCGTCGACCACGGCCTTGTCGCCGAAGTCCGACCGGACATCCCAGTGCGGCGCAACCGGGCCCTGGTACACCACGGTCACCGACGCCACCGGCGGATCGTTCGGGTTAGGTGCGATGTCGGACATTGATGACTCCTGGTTGGACGGCGCTCGAATCGACTCGACGCGTCGACGAGTGTACTCCCCGATCAGCCGCCCCTCCGGCCGAGCAGCCCCGATCAGCCGCCCCTCCGGCCGAGCAGCCCCGATCAGCCGCCCCTCCGGCCGAGCTGTGCCTCCACGGTCGAGGTCGCCCCGTCGCGCTCGAACTCGATCGAGATCGAATCGCCCGGCGACTTCTCCCGAATGATGTCACCGACGTCGCTGTTCGTCGAGATCGCCCGCCCGTCGATCGCGGTCATGACGTCACCGGGCGCCAACCCGGCACGCTCCGCGGCGGAACCCGGTTCGACCTCCGAGACGAACGCCCCACGGTCCACCGTGATGCCGAAACGCTCACGGATCTCGGGCGTCTGATTCGACACGTTCTCGGTGATCACACCGAGAAACGGGCTGTCGGCGTTGATCGTCCCCTTGCCATCGGCGATCTGCTGGATCAGCGGTTTCACCGCGTCGATCGACAGTGCGAACCCGACGCTCTGGCTGTTCTGGATGATGGCGGTGTTGACGCCCACCACCTGGCCCATCGCGTTGACGAGCGGTCCGCCGGAGTTGCCCGGGTTGATCGCGGCGTCGGTCTGGATGAGATTCGACAGCTGCTCGCCCTCGGCGTCCAACTCACGATTCAGCGCCGACACGATCCCCTTGGTCACGCTGGGCTGTGAGCCCAGGTTCAGAGCGTTGCCGATCGCGACGACGTCGTCACCCACCTGCAACGCGTCCGACGACCCGAGATCCGCAGGTGTCGTCTGCTTCGGCGTATCCACCCGGATGAGGGCGACATCCTCATCGGGGAAGCTCCCGACGAGCGAGGCCGGCACCACGACGCCGTCATGGAACGCGATGCTGATCGAACTGCGACCTGCCGCGCTCGCGACCACATGCGCATTGGTGAGCACCGTGCCCTGATCGTCGATCACGACACCCGATCCGGCGGCCTCGCCCTGGAAGCCGTCGATCTGGATCGACACAACCGACGGCCGGACCTTGTCGAGCAGCGCCCCGATGTCGAGTGATTCGCCTTGGATCGTGACCGGCGTGCGACGCGACTCGGGTGCGGTGTCGAGCTCGTGGGTCTCCACAGAGGAGACGTAGATCGCTCCGGCCGCCAGTGACGCGACCACTGCTCCGATCAACGCGCCGAGCGCCACCCCACCGAGCCACGGCCGGGCACGTCGTTGGGACACCACCGTCACGTTCGGCGAAGCCTCGCCCGGAACGAACGACCCACCCAGCCTCGGACCGTTGGGTGGACTGATCGGAGGGCCGATCGGCGGGCCAGCGGGCGCCGCCGGAGGTGCGGGCGAGGCGAGCGGGGGCCCGAGGGGAGCGGTTGGACCCGACGCGGCGGGACCTGTGGCAGCGACCGTCGACGGAGATGCCCAACGGTCCGGCGGCGGAGCGAACCCTCCTACCGGCATCGGAGCGGGCGACGACGGCGGTGCCCACCCGCTCGGCGGTAGCGTCGGGGAAATCGGCGGCGTCGGGCTGGGGATCGCGGCCGGCGCGTTGCCGGTCCAGTCGTCGGACATGGTGCTCCTTAGAAACGCCGAACCAGTATGGCCCCCTCGGGTCGTCCGGTCACTATGTGACCCGACGCGCCGACTGTGATCCCGCTCAGCACAACGGGGTGCTTCTGAGAGGCATCTCAGAGCTGCGCTTTGCACACGTCTGCCGGACCCCCATGCTGGGTACACGCAATCTGCACCGGCAGTGCCGGAGCAGCGGGAGGCCCGCATGAACGTGACCGACTACGCCGACACGAGCTGGATGAGCCACGGCAACTGCGCCCATCGCGATCCGGCGATGTTCTTTCCCTCCGACGGTGTCGGAGTGGAGATCGCACGACGTGCCTGCGAGGGGTGCCCGGTGAAGTCGCCGTGCCTGGAGTACGCGATCGCCGAACGCATCGACCACGGAGTCTGGGGTGGCTGCTCCGAACGGGAGCGCCGCCGCATCATCCGCAGCCGCCAAGCCGACGCGGCCGCGGCACGAAAAGCTGTCGAGCAGCCCGTCTCGGTCGGCTGACCGGGCGGGGCTGAGCGCCGACCGTCTACGCCTTGTCGGAGTCCTCCGACGAGTCGTCAGCAGCGCCTTCCTTGAGTCCGGTCTTGAACTCCTTCTGGGCCTGACCGAGCGAACGAGCCAGCTTGGGGATCTGCGTTCCTCCGAAGAGCAACAGCACGATCACAGCAACGATGATCCAATCCGAACCCTGCATAGGATCGAGCCTAGCCCTACCGGCTACCGCTTCCTCCGCAGCCCCGATCGGAGCGCTCGTGACCTTCTCCACAGACCGACCGGGTAGCGGTGCCCCAAGCGCCGACCCGGTGGGCCGCGCCGAGCTTCGAACGCGGCTCCGAAGGGAGCGCCGAGCGATCGATGCTGCTGTGGCGACGGCTTCGGCGGCGGCTGCGGCCGGGATCGCCGGTGATCTCCCGTGGTGGCACGCGGCGGGGAGCGTCGCGACCTACGTCGCTACCGGTGGAGAGCTCGACCCACAGCCACTCGCAGAACGGGCGCGCCGCGAGGGTAAGGGCACGTACGTGCCAGTGCTCCACGACTCCGAACTCCGGTTTGCATCCGACGACGCCGACGCCGAGTGGGTGCCGAATCGCTTCGGCATTCCCGAACCGGCGGGATCCCGCCTCGAACCGGCGGAGTTGGATCTCGTGATCGTGCCGGCCCTGGCGGTGGACGCCGACGGCCGGCGACTCGGCCACGGCGGCGGCTTCTACGACCGCTCCTTCTCGTGGCTCCGTGGCGTGCCACGACCGTCGTCGGTGGTGCTCGTCGGGTTCGTCCACGACCTCCAGGTCATCGACGCGGTTGCGAGCGAGCCGTGGGACGTGACCCTCGACGCCATACTCACACCCACCCGATGGTGGGCGTGCGGCTGAATGTCAGGCGGTGGCGGTGCGGGCCGACTCGGCGGCACGGGCGATGGCACGCTGGCGGCGGATGCGGCGACGCTCCCGCTCGCTCAGTCCACCCCAGATGCCGAACTTCTCGCCGTTGGCCAAGGCGTACTCAAGGCAGTCGGCGCGAACCTCGCAGCCCTGGCACACGGCCTTGGCCTCCTTGGTGGATGCACCGCGCTCGGGGAAGAAGAGATCGGGGTCGACACCGAGGCAGTTCGCCGCAGCCTGCCAACTGTTGTCTTCTTCCTCGATCATCTCTCGTGCCATCCCGTCCGGACCCCCGCGTAATTACATACGTGTCGGTCGTGCATCTTTATCCTTTTGCCTCTCCGATGCAAGAGCCGATCGGCGAGGCGATCAGCCGACCCGCCGCCCCCGCAGCATCGAGCGCTTCTGCTCAAGGAAGTCGACGAGTACGAAGTCGCCGAGCGTCTCGGGCGACGTGAAGAACGCCCGGCCGCGGTTGAGTTCGGTCATCCGCTCCACGAAATGCTGCAAACCGCGGTCGGCGTCGAGCATGAACGTGTTGATGCGGATCTGATCCCGCGTGCAGCGAGACACCTCCAGCAGCGTCGCGTCGACCGTTGCCCGGATCGGCGGGTAGTGGAACTCCGGCTCGCCGTAGGAGTTGATGTGGGCTGTCGGCTCGCCGTCGGTGATCATGATGATCTGCTTGGTGCCGTGTTGCCGAGCGAGCAACTGCCGAGCGAGCACGAACCCGTGCTGCATGTTGGTGCCGTACACGAAGTCCCAGCTCACCTCGGGAAGCTGGTGGGCTTCGAGCACTCGGGCGACCTCGCTGAACCCGACGATGCCGAGGTAGTCGCGGGGGTACTGCATCGAGATCAGCGCGTGAAGCGCCATCGCCACCTTCTTGGCGGGCAAGAAGTTCTCACGCATCGGCATCGACAAGGACAGGTCCAGCATCAGGACCGTTGCGGTGCGCACGGACTGCTCGGTTTGCTCGATCTCGAAGTCGTCGGGGATCAGGTGAACCGGGCCGCCGACGCGCCCCTCCGCCGATCGCCGGCGGACGGCGTTGCCGATCGTCGCGTTGATGTTGAGGTTGAACGGGTCACCCCACTCATAGGGCTTCGTGTCGTAGGTTCGCTCGTGGCCGACACCGATGCGGTCGATCCGGTGGCCGCCGAGCAGGTCGCGCGACAGCTTCTTGAACAGCTGGGCCAAGGCGTTCTTTCCGAGCCGGCGTATCCCCTCCGGCGTGAGCTCCAACCGGCCTTCTCGCTGGTCGACGAGACCGGCTTCCTGCAGCATCTTGGCGAGGTCCGCCATTCGCTCCATCGAGTTGGCGACGTCGTCACCGACGAGCTCCCGTGCGCGGTCGAGATCGACTTCGGCCAGAGCACCGGGGTTGACGGTGCCCTTGAGGAGGTTCTCGAGTTGGTCGAGGTCGCCGAGATCGCCCATCGCCTGCATCGCCTGCGGGAAGTCCAGCGGGTCGACGCCGTCGAATCGGTACTGCCGCCCCCAACCGGCGTCGGGGAACATGCCGCGCAGGTTCTCCCCGAGCTGGTCCATCTGCCACCGCAGATCCATGTCTTCAAGGAGCTGGTTCGACAGATCCATGAGTTGCTGACGCTGCTCGGGCGTCATCGAGTTGAGCATCGCCTGCATGGCCGCCATCCGCTGGGCCATCACCTCGAGGAGTTCGTCCAGCGTCTGGGGGTTCTCCGGGAAGAAGTCGCCGTACCGGTCCATGAACGAGTCGAAGTCGGGCTCCTGGCCGGCCGCCCGCTGCGCCAACATGTCGTTGAGGGCGGCGAGCATGTCCTTCATGCGGCCCATGTCCTCGGGCGTCATCGACTGCATGGCCCCCGACATCTGGTCGACCGCTTGCTGCATGAGCTGCTGGCGAAGACGATCGACCAGGCCCTCGAACCGTTCACGCACATCGGAGCTCGTGAACTCGTAGTTCTGGAGCGATCGCACCTGCCCGGCGAGATCGTTCGGCAGCATCTCGAGTTCCATGTTGCGCTCGGCGACGACCTGGTCGGTCAACTCCTGGCGGCGCTGATCCCCCGCCGCGCGCGCCTCGGCCGCCAGCTCGTCGAGAGCCGCGCGTTCCTGCTCGACGACCTCGCGGAGCTCCTTGGCGATCTCGTCGAACACGCCGCCGAGGTCGAAGCGGTCGAGTCGCTCCTGGCGGGCCGCCCGGAGCTTCTCGAGCATCTCCCGGAGGCCCTGGATCCGCTCTCCGTTGCGGTCGGCGAAGCCGTCCTGCAGCATCCGCCGCAGGGCCGCGTTGAGGTCGCCGTGGTAGAGCAGGTCGTCGGTGATCTGCTCCATGACGTCGGCCGCATCAAGTTCGAACCCGCGCTGGGTACCGTCCCAGGGGGAGTACCGAAAGCGGCGCGGACTCATGGCCGAACGCTACCCCGTCGAGACGACGTCGCCCGGTCCGCCCAGCAGGTTCGCGAACCACCGGCCGGAGTCCTTGATGGTGCGCTTCTGCGTGCCGTAGTCGACGTGGACGAGGCCGAACCGCGGCCGGTAACCGAAGGTCCACTCGAAGTTGTCGAGCAACGACCAGCAGAAGTAGCCGTCGACCGGAACGCCCCGGTCGCGAGCCGAGCGCAGCTCGGCGAGATGCCGCTGGAAGTACGAGATGCGCCGGTTGTCCGTAACACGACCGTGGACCACCCGGTCATCGAACGACGCCCCACCTTCGGTCACGACGATCCGGTCGTAGCGCCCGTAGGTGTGGACGCGATCCAGCACCATCCCCAGGCCTTCGGGCCTGACTTCCCAGCCGAGCGAGGTCAGCTCGCAGGAGCGGTCCCGCCCGAAGTGCGGGACGGTCCAGAGGCCGGGAACCGGCAGCCACGGCGCACGAAGGCGGGTGTAGTACTGGACCCCGAGGAAGTCGAGGTCGATGGTCGCCAGTTCGTCGTCCCCGGGCCGATGAAAGCGCTTGATGCCACGGAGCAGGCCGCAGTCGTCCCACGGGTAGCCGAGGCCCAGGTTCGGCTCGAGGAACACTCGGTTGAGGAACGCGTCCGCGTTGCGTTCGGCGACGTCGGCGAGCGGACCGATCCCGCTCGCGAGCACCGGGGTGAGGTACTGCGTCGTGCCGACCGAGGTGTCGACCGAACTTGCGGCGCGAGCGGCCCGGGTGCCTTCCGCGGTCGCGAGGTTCACATGGTGGACCGCGGCGCAGAACGCACGGGGACCGAAGCGGCCCGGCGCGTGGGCGCCGAGCAGATACCCCAGCATCGTGAAGCTGAGCGGCTCGTTGAACACCATCCAGTGACGCACCCGATCGCCGAGAGCACCTACCACAGCGGTGACGTAGTCGCTGTACCAGCCGACGATGTCGCGGTTGGTCCACCCGCCGCGTCGTTCGAGTGCTGCGGGAAGGTCCCAGTGGTACAGCGTGACCCACGGTTCGACTCCGGCAGCGAGGCACGCGTCGACGACCCGCGAGTAGTAGTCGATGCCCGCCGCGTTGACGCCGCCGGTGCCCGACGGCATCACGCGGGGCCACGAGATCGAGAAGCGGTACGCGCCGAATCCCATCGCTGCGACGAGCGCGATGTCTTCCTCGTAGCGGTGATAGGAGTCTGTGGCCACGTCTCCCGTAGCGTGGTCCTTGATCCGCGGCAGGCCGAGCGGTCCCCGCCCGTGGGTGAACTCGTCCCAGACCGACGGGCCCTTGCCGTCGGTGTCCCAAGCGCCCTCGATCTGGTACGCCGCGGTGGCCACACCCCAACAGAAGTCCTTGCCGAAGTCGGCGCGATCAATCTCGGTCATGCGCCGACAATGGTGACACGCTCCGCTTCCTCGTCGATCACGCGTTGAGTCGGGGGTCGAGGCGGGCCAGCACGTCAAGTTCCTTGGTAGGCAGATCGCGCACTGCGAAGCGGGTCGAGGCCCACCAGACCGAACCGTTCAGACCCAGCGCGCCGAGCGCCACCGCCACGCCGACCCACCACGGCTGAGACTGCCACGCCCATCGCATCGCGAGCTCTGCTGGCGCAACCAGGACGCCCACGAGAACCAGGTACAGCATGCCGATGATGCCCGCGACGCACCCGGTTCCCGACATGGCCTGCCGCCCGCCGAAAGGGTTGCCGGAGTCGGGGATCGGCGTGACGAATAGTGGCGACAGCACCGAGCCGACGCCGACCATGGCGAACGACGCTCCGCTCATGGTCACCAGAACCACGACGAGCTCGAGCCATCCTCGGGTCCACACGGCAAGGATCAGCGTCGACACCAGCACCGGGAACATCACCGCCAGCACACCCAGCATCTGACGCCCTGCCCACCGCGCCGCGTGCGGAGCCCCCGCTGCGACCTCGATCCAGAACGCCGCGGGATCGACCCCGAGTTGGTTGGACGCGTACTGCAACGCGAACAGCATGCCGACGGGAGCAACCAGCACGACTCGCGGGTCGTCGAACCCCATGAGCGCGGCAACAGGCGCGACGTAGACGAGACCGAGGACGGTGCCGCCCAGCATCGAGGCCCGTCGCCCCGGAGACCTCACGAGATAGATGAACTCGCGGGCGACGGCAGCGCCGGCGGGGGTTCGAGGCAACATCGCGCGCCGGCCACCGAAGATCGCCAATTCGGCGTTGTCGTCGTCGAGGCGTCCGCCGGTTCGGCGCGCGGGCTCGACGAGGAGGCGGTCGAGTTGCCGCGACCACCACCACCCGGCGATCAGTACCACCGCTGCGAGGACCGCGATGCGCCACAGCGCCGGCAGCTCGTGGCCACCGCTCGCCAGCTCGAAGGCCTCGCCGGCCATCCCCGGCGGTGTCCACCGAAGAACCCGTGCCGCCGCGTCGAGCTGCTCGGGAGTCACGAAGCGGATGAGCTGTAGGCCGGCGAACACCGTCGACCCTCCGAGAACGGCGATGAGCGCGGCGAGGTCACCGCCACGACGTGAGCGCGAGAGTCGTGCCAGCGACGTCGACAGCGACCTGCTACCTACGAGCGCCGCCAACAGCACGACGACACCGCACAGCGTCAGCATCGGCACGACCGACCAGGACCGTGCCATGCCGACGACGATTCCGGTCACCCACGTGACGACCATGAGCGGCGACAGCCCGACGAATCCGGCGGCGATCTGGCCGGTGCGAATCTGTCGTCGGGTCAGTGGCAGCAGGGACAACCGTGCCGGGTCGATGGTCTCGTCGACGCCGCCGCTGAGGATCGGGCCGAACCACCACCCCATCACGATGCCGAACGTGACCAGCACGAGGATCCGGTGCTGCTCGTGTGGATCCCAGAACGAGCGGAGTCCGAGCGCCATACCGAAGCCCAACGCAGCGGCGCCCACGGCGCCGAGGACAGCGAAAGCAAAACCGACCCGCGCCCACGTCGACCGGGTCATTCGCCGAACCCCGTTGACCACGAGCCGCGCCTTCAGGCGCACGAAGATCCGTATCGTGGACGGGGGCCGTACGCCGGTCACGGCCGAGCGTCGCCGTTGCGGCCGGCGAGCCAGTCGAGGTCGGCAGCGGTCCGGTGCGATCCGCCGACTGCGTCGATGAACACGTCCTCGAGGCGCCGACCGCCGCGTACCTCGTCGACGGGTCCCTGCAACACGATGTGGCCGAGGTTCACGATCGCCACGTGGTCACAGAGCCGCTCGACGGTATCCATCACATGGCTCGACAGGACCACGGTGCCGCCGCCGGCGCAGAACGTTCGCAGCAGGTCCTGGATCGTTCGCGCCGACACCGGGTCGACCGACTCGAACGGTTCGTCGAGGAACAACACCCGCGGCGCGTGGAGCACTGCTGCGGCGAGGCTGATCTTCTTGCGCATGCCCGTCGAGTAGTCGGCGACGAGCACGCGGGCGTCGCTTGTGAGATCGAGGACGTCCAGCAATTCGGCGCACCGCGACGCGACATCCTCGGGTGCCAGCCCCCGGAACATTCCGAGGAAGGAAAGGAACTCGTCGCCGGTCAACCGCTCGAACAGCGGCAGGTCGTCGGGCAGCACACCGAAACGGCATTTGGCCTCGTGCGTATCGGCCCACACCTCGTGACCGTCGACCCACACCCGTCCGGCGTCGGGGCGCAAAAGCGCCGTGCACATCTTGATCGTGGTGGACTTGCCGGCTCCGTTCGGACCGACGAGCCCGTAGAACGACCCGCGGGGAACGTCGAGGTCGATGCCGCCGACGGCGACCTTGTCACCGAACGACTTGGCGAGGCCACGGACGACGACGGCTCGGGTCTCCGGCGTGGGCCTCGCCGCCTCCGACCTTTCAACCACGAGACCGGTACTGCGCCCTCCCGCCGACAGCGTCCTTGTTGAGGCGCTTGGAGAGATGAAGACCTTCGAGCACGAACTCGACGGCGCTGGCGATGTGTTCGGCGTTCTCGTATGTCGACACCGAGGACGCGGCACGACCCAGCGCCGGGATGGACTCGCACAGCCTCACGTAGGCCGCGGCTTCGACGTCCTCGCCGATCTCGACGGGGTCGCGCCCGTCGAACGCCTCGACCACGTTGAGGAGATGCTCGGGGGCCACCCGATCCCGGAAGACTGTCAGCACTGCGGCGCTCACCAGCTGGTCGATGATGCGACCGTCACGCCCTTCCTCGAGCGTCTCGATCTCGACCTTGCCGGACGTCGACGCCGGAAGCGCCTCGAGGTCGCAGATGCGAGGGACGACGTAGTGCTCGCCGGAACGCAACGCCCGCCGGGCGGCGTTGGCGACGATGCTCTCCAGGTTGGAGACCGACAGGCGGACCGAGACACCGGAGCGCTGACTGATGTGGCTGCTCTGGCGCGCCAGGTGGCTGAACGTTGCGACGATCTCCGCCATGTAGTCCGGCACCTGCACCGTCATGCCGTCGGCGACGAACGGTTGCGCCTCCTGCTCGATGATCTCGACCTCGGTCGCCACATCGAGCGGATAGTGCGTGCGGATCTGACTGCCGAAGCGGTCCTTGAGCGGCGTGATCATGCGACCGCGGTTGGTGTAGTCCTCGGGGTTCGCCGACGCCACCAGCATCACGTCGAGCGGCAGGCGGATCTTGTAGCCGCGGACCTGGATGTCGCGCTCCTCCAGCACGTTCAACAGGCCGACCTGGATGCGTTCGGCGAGATCTGGCAGCTCGTTTATCGCGAAGATGCCGCGGTTGGTCCGGGGAACCAGGCCGTAGTGCAGCGTGAGTTCGTCGGAGAGGTACCGCCCCTCGGCCACCTTGATGGGGTCGACTTCACCGATCAGATCGGCGATCGACGTGTCCGGGGTCGCCAACTTCTCGCCGTAGCGGTCCGAGCGATGCACCCAGTCGATCCGGGTCTGATCACCGTGTTCGGCGATCAGGTGGATCGCGTAGCGGGAGATCGGGGCGAGCGGGTCGTCGTTCACCTCCGATCCGGCCACGATCGGCATCCACTCGTCGAGCAGTTCGACCAGTCCGCGGATCATGCGGGTCTTCGCCTGGCCCCGCTCGCCGAGGAAGATGACGTCGTGTCCGGCGAGCAGCGCGTTCTCGAGCTGGGGAACGACGGTGTCCTCGTAGCCGAGTACCCGGGGGAACATGGGCTCACCGCTGCGGATCCGAGCGATGGCGTTGGCGCGGACCTCGTCCTTGACGGACCTCGACGTCCACCCCGACTCGCGAAGCTCTCCGAGGGTCCCTGGGCGACTCATGGGGGCAAGCTACCGCATCGTCTGTCGTGGTGACCGCCGGGCGCGAGTCGTTGCGCCGAGACCCTGGTGGCCGTACAATTACCGTACAGCAACTCACAGCACAGCACAGCACGGAGACCTCACCCTCATGAGCCCCCCGACACGCACGCGATCCAGACGCCTCGAGATCCGCACGACCGCGGAGGAACGCGATCTCATCGACCGAGCAGTCGACGCGACCGGCACCGACCTCACGACGTTCATCGTCACCCACATCACCGACGCCGCTCGAGGGGTTCTCGCAGACAGAGACCGGTTCGCGCTCTCGCCGCAGGGAGCCGACGAGTGGGAACGAATCAACCGTCGGCCGGCCAAGGAGCTCGCCGGTCTCCGCCGGCTCTTCGAGCGACCGTCGCCCTTTGCCGAGTGACCAGCACCTACCGTCCGCCGCGACTTCTCAAGCCCGCTGACGATCTGGGCGACTTCATCTGCCGCTCGTCCGAACAAACCACCTGGCTGCGCCGGCATGGCCACCAGTCAGCCTCGACCGGCACCACCAAGGTTTTCGTCGTTGTCTCGGGCAACGCCTCCGATGACATGGAACGTGTCGTTGCGTTTTACGCATGGTGCATGGCGCATTTGGAGATCGAGGACGCTCCGACGCGACTCCGCAAAGGGTCTGGCCGTTACCCCCAGCCAGTCGCGCTACTCGCCCGACTCGGAGTCGACACAAAGCATGAGGGCAACGGACTCGGTGCCGGACTCCTCGTCGACGTGATCACCCGAGTCGTCACCATGAGCGAGTCAATCGGATGTCGAGGTCTCCTCATTCATGCCGAGGACGCGAACGCCCGGTCCTTCTACCGCCACCTCATTCCCGAACTGAGTGAAAGCCCGACCGACCCGCTCCACCTGGTCCTGCTCCTGAAGGACGCGCGCAAGACCCTGCTCGGCTGACTCCGCGCAAGGTCGCCGACTGATCCGTCGTTGCCTATCCCCGGATTCCAGGTAACGGTGAGTCGGCCCGGTACCCTGAGCGGCCATGTCATCGCCATCGTTCCGCTCGCGCCTCGCCGGCGTCGCGCTCCTCCCCCTCGCTGCACTTTTCGTCGATGCCACCGGGGCCGCCGCTCAGGCCGACCCGACGTCGACTACCACCCCCGAGACGACCACGACGGTCGCACCCGCGCCGCCGGCCCCGCCCGCGCCACCCGCTCCAGTTGTTCTGCACTACCTGCCCCTGTCGGGTCCGACGTTGGCTGAGGGTGCCAAGGCGCCCGAGGTGTTCCTGATGCAGATCACGTTGACGGCGCGTGGCTTCTGGCTGTCGGACTTCCCAGGGAACTTCGGCGCGTCGACGCGGCACGCGCTCGTGTCGTTCCAGAAGTACATGGGGCTGCCTCGCAACGGGAAGCTGGACGAGCTGACCCGCTTCGTGCTCGGCGCCACGATGGACCGGGCCGTGCCCAACCGCCCGATGCCGGGTCGTGCGATCGAGGTGGACATCGCCCGCCAGGTGATGATCGTGTCGGAGAACGGCGTGACCATCTGGGTGTTCGATGTGTCCACCGGCACCCGGTCGACGCCGACCCCTCGCGGCTCGTACCGCATCGGTCGCCAGATCAACGGCCAGCGCGTCTCGCGTCTGGGCCAGCTGTGGCGCCCCAAGTACTTCACCGGCGGCTACGCGCTACACGGCTCGCCCAGCGTGCCGAACTACCCGGCAAGCCATGGCTGCGTGCGCATGACCAACCAGGAGATCAACTTCCTGTGGGACGCCAACCTGGCCCCGATCGGCACCCCGGTCACTCTCTACTGACCCACAGGCCGAAGCCCGCAGCCCTCGCCCGTTCTGTCCTGCGAGAGCACCACCCGGGTGGTGCTCTCGCAGGACAGAACGGGCGGGGGGATTACGTTCGGTGAGGTGAACGACGACGCCGAATCGGTCGAGGGCTACCGACAACACCGGTTCACACCGTGGCCTGGAGCGACCCGGGTGCTGCTCGTACGCCACGGCGAGTCGGCAGCAGCACACCCTGACCGGCCGTTCCCCCTCAAGGACGGCCACGGAGACCCGCCACTGCACGCCAACGGTGAACGCCAGGCCGAGGCACTGGCCGATCGTCTTGCCGCGACCGAGGACGTCGCCGCCATCTACGTCACGACGCTGCGGCGCACCCACCAGACCGCCGCTCCCCTCGCGGCGCTGCTCGGTCTGGTCCCGATCGTCGAGCCCGACCTTCGTGAGGTCCACCTCGGCGAGTGGGAAGGCGGAGAGTTCCGGGTTCGCGCCGCCAACGGCGATCCGGTGTTCGCCGAGGTGATGCGACAGCAACGGTGGGATCTGATCCCCGGGGCCGAGTCACACGCAGACTTCGACGCCCGACTCCAGGCCGGCCTCGGGCGGATCGTCCGAGCGAATCCGCACCGCACCGTCGTCGCAGTCGTCCACGGCGGCGTGATCGGCCAACTCCTCGCCCATTGCGTCGGCACGAGCGGCTTCGCGTTCGTCGGCTCCGACAACGCGTCGATCTCCGAGCTCGTCGTCGACGGCGATCGTCAGGTCCTCCGCCGCTTCAACGACACGGCGCACCTGCGCAACTGACCTCGTACCCGGTCACCGACCGACGGTTCTCGGTTTTCGTCGGGATCGGCGAGGACGGTAGGTTGCTCGTGAACCTCATCCGTCGAACGGGAGCGTGCCGCACATGGCGCAAACGATGAAACGCCCCGGTGCCGATGCACCGGTGATCAACCCGCCGGCTGCCACCAAGGCACCGTGGCCGGTGGAGTTCTACCGATCTGCCGTCGGCAAGAAATGGGTGATGGCGGTCAGCGGCATCATGATGCTCGGCTTCGTCGTCGCCCACCTCGTCGGCAACCTCAAGGTCTACATGGGGATGGACGGCGACGACTACGCGATCGACCACTACGGCCACGCCCTTCGCACGCTCCTCCACCCGATCATGCCGAACGAGGTCGTGCTGTGGTTGATGCGCATCGGGCTCATCGTGGCGCTCATCGCCCACGTCCACGCGGCGGCAACCCTCACGATCATGAACCGCAACGCCCGCCCGACGAACTACCAGTCGCCCCGCGACTACGTCGCCGTCAACTTCGCCTCACGGTCCATGCGCTACACCGGCGTGATAGTGCTGGGCTACATCGTCTTCCACCTGCTCGACCTCACCATCGGCACGACGAACCCCGACTTCGTTCACGGTGAGGTGCACGACAACATGATCGCCTCGATGCAGCGCTGGCCGGTCGCGATCGTCTACATCATCTGCAACATCGCCGTCGCCGTGCACCTGTACCACGGCACGTGGTCGATGTTTCAGAGCCTCGGCC
>JAIBBP010000069.1 GCA_019694615.1 Microthrixaceae bacterium
CGGCAATGCTCAAGAGCGCCTCGATCACCCCGAGCTTGTCGGACACCTTCGAGCCGCCGGTGATGGCCACGAACGGGCGGGCGGGGTCGGAGCGGACGCCGAGGAGCACCTCGACCTCCTTGGCCAACAGCCTTCCCGCCGCCGACGGCAGGTGTTTGGGCGGCCCGACGATCGACGCATGGGCCCGGTGCGACGCGCCGAACGCATCGTTCACGTACAGGTCGTGCCCGGCGATCAGCTCGGCGACGAACGCATCGTCGTTCGCCGTCTCGCCCGGGTTGAACCGCAGGTTCTCCAAGAGCTCGACGCCCGGCGCGAGCTCGGCGAGGCGAGCTCGCACCGGGGCGACCGAATACTGCGGGTCCGGCGCGCCCTTGGGCCTACCGAGGTGCGTGCAGCACGTGACCTTCGCACCACGCGACGTCAGCCACTCCAAGGTGGGCAACGCGGCGCGGATGCGCAGGTCGTCGGTGATGACCCCATCCTTGATGGGCACGTTGAAGTCGACACGCACAAGGACCGACTTGCCCGAAACGTCGGGCAGGTCCTCGAGCTCGGGGACGCCGAATTTCACTGGTTGGCGGCGCCGACGATGAGGGCGAGGTCCACGAGCCGGTTGGAGTAGCCCGACTCGTTGTCGTACCAGGAGAACACCTTGGCCAGGTTGCCCATCGCCATGGTCATGTCGGAGTCGATGATCGAGCTGTAGGTCGAACCCACGATGTCGGCGCTCACGATCGGCTCGCCGTCGGTGTAGTCCAGAATGCCCTTGAGGCGACCCTCGGCGGCAGCGGCCTTGTAGGCGGCGTTGATCTCCTCGACGGTCGCCTCGGTCTTGAGGATGCCGGTGAAGTCGGTGATCGAGCCGGTGGGGATCGGCACACGCAGCGACGTGCCGTCGAGCTTGCCCTTCATCGCTTCGAGCACGAGGCCCGTGGCGCGGGCGGCACCGGTGGAGGTGGGCACGATGTTGACGGCTGCGGCGCGGGCACGGCGCAGATCGCTGTGGGGACCGTCCACCAGGCTCTGGTCGCCGGTGTAGGCGTGGGTGGTGGTCATCAGGCCCTTCTCGACGCCGAACGCATCGTCGAGCACCTTGATCATCGGCACGAAGCAGTTGGTCGTGCACGACGCGTTGGACACAACGGTGTGCTTGGCCGGATCGAACGTGTCGTCGTTGACGCCCACCACGAACGTGGCGTCGACGCCCTCAGCTGGCGCCGAGATGATGACCCGGGGCGCTCCACCGTCGATGTGGGCGGCAGCCGTCTCACGCTTGGTGAAGAAGCCAGTCGACTCGATGACGACGTCGACACCGAGGTCGCCCCACGGCAGGTCGGCGGGGTTGCGCTCCGACAGGACCTTCAGCACGTCGCCGTCGACGGAGATGCCGCCCTCGACCGCAGTGATCTCGCCGGGGTATGTGCCGCCGACCGAGTCGCGCTTGAGGAGGTGGGCCATCGTGGTGAGCGAGCCGAGGTCGTTGACGGCGACGAAATCGATGTCGACCCCACGCTGCTTGGCGGCCCGGAAGAAGTTGCGGCCGATCCGACCGAAGCCGTTGATACCCACACGAACGCTCATTGCTCTCCTCGTTGAGATTGGTTTGGTACTAGGGGATCAGATTCTGCGTGCCGATCGCCAATCGGTCGCGGATGGCCACCGCGAGTAGCCGAGGATCGTGGACATCTCCTCCGTCGGCGGCAAGCGTCGGGTCGTCGATGACGGTGCGCGGGTTCAGTCCATGTCGGGCCAACGCGGCGACATGCTCGGCTACGCCGTACCCCTCGGTCTCCCCCTGCTGGGGCGCCAGGTTGCAGACGTACATCAGGTGCCCGGGTGCGGCAGCGAGCGCTTCGGTCACCGCCGGCACCGCCGTCGCGGCGAGCACGCTCGTGTACAGCGACCCGGGACCCAGGACGATCACGTCGGCCGACGCGATCGCCTCCAACACATCCGGAGCGACGTGGGCGTCGCTCGGAGACAGTCGCACCCGGTCGATGCCCGGCGTGCCCATGATCGCCACCTGCCCTTCGACCCGCCGGCCGTCGATCGTCGTCGCCACCAGGTCGACGTGCTCAACGGTGGCGGGCAGCACCCGTCCACGCACCCCAAGCAGCTTCGAGAGCTCGTCGAGGGCCGGGATCAGACCGCCGCACACCTCGGTCATGGCCGACAGAACCAGGTTGCCGAGCGCGTGCCCGTCGAGCTCACCCTCGTCGAAGCGGAACTGCATGGCCCGGGCCAACGCCGAGTTCGGTTCGGCCATCGCGACGAGACACTTGCGGAGATCGCCGGGTGCCGCCTGTGACGTCGACCGTCGCAGACGACCCGTGGACCCGCCGTCATCGGCGGTCGAGACCACCGCGGTCAGGTCGTCGGTGAGGGTCCGCAGAGCGCGCAGCGACGTCGCAAGGCCCCGCCCGCCGCCGATCGCGACAGCTCTCACTTCTCGACGTCCCGGTGGTGGATGCGTGCGTCGACGCCGAACGCTTTGATGCGCTGGGCCACCGCCTCGGCCATGGCGACCGAGCGGTGCCGGCCGCCCGTGCAGCCGAGCGCGATCGTCAGGTAGGCCTTGCCTTCCTGGCGGTAGGACGGGATGAGCAACTCCAGCAGCGAGGTGAGCCGATCGAGGAACGGCTCGGTCTCCTCCAGCGCATACAGGTAATCGAGGATCGGCTGATCACGACCGGTGAGCGGGCGCAGTTTCTCGTCCCAGTACGGGTTCGACAGGAACCGGCAGTCGATCACCATGTCGACGTCGCCGGGGATGCCGTACTTGTAGCCGAACGACATCACGGTGGTCTTCATGAGCTCGGCGCCCTCGTCGTCGCCGAACAGCTCCACAACCCGCGTCTTCAGCGCGTACACGTTCATGGCCGACGTATCGATCAGCAGATCCGCCGACTCCCGCACCGTGGCCAGTGCGTCTCGCTCGCGTTCGATGGCCTCAGCCAGGCTCTCGTCGTCGAGCTGGGGATGACGGCGCTTGGTGCTCTCGTAGCGTCGCACCAGCACGTCGGTCGACGCGTCGAGGAACACGACGTTCACGCTCACCCCGGTCGCCCGAAGTTGCTGCACCGCGTGCAACAACTCCTCGCCGTGCGCACCGACGGCGATCGCCACCCGCGGCTTCTGCGAGCGCGGACCGAGCGCCAGGTCGGCCACCTTGGGGATCAGCTCCGACGGAAGGTTGTCGATGACGAACCAGCCGAGGTCTTCGAGGTTGTCGCTGAACGAGCTGCGGCCCGCGCCCGACATGCCGGTGATGATCAGAAAATCGCTCACCCGGCCACGGTATCTTTCGCGGCTCCAAACTTGGTCAAATGAAGGAAGAGGAGGCGCGGGATCGTGCGGGCTTCGTAGTACTCGGGGGCTCGTTCGAGGAAGCCGGCCGGCGGTTCGGGTTCGATGAACTCGCGGAGCTGGAGGCCGTTGGCGATCAACGCGTTGAGATAGCGGCCGAGGGGGCGGTGGAAGAACGTGATGAACACGTCCTTGTTGACCTCCTCCGACGTCTCCGCCTCGGGCAGGTAAGGCCCGACCCGCCAGTACTGCTCCTCCAGGATGTGGTCGTCGATCCAACCGGAACCCGGGGTTTGGAGGAGCGGGTGGTTGAGTAGGAACAGGAACGTCCCACCGGGCTTGAGCACACGTGACACCTCGGCGATGGCGGTGTCGAGGTCGGCGATGTGCTCGAACACAAGACACGCCAACGCTGCGTCGAACGATGCGTCCGCGAACGGGAGCCCCATCGCCGAGCCCTGCGCCCACCGGGTGCCCCCGCCGCGCTCCTGACCGACGCTCACCTGCGCCCACGCCGGGTCGATCGCCGTGACCGCCAGGCCGGCCTCCGCCGCGAGCCGGGCAACCTGGCCCTCCCCCGCCCCCACATCGAGGAGCGACCCCCGCAGCGGAAGGTGGCTCATGATCAGCGGCAGGATCTGCTCGGTGTACTCGGGGTCCACCCCGTCGGTGAACTCGTCCTGCCACCACTGCGCATGCTGTTCCCAGTCAGGCTCGGACACGGCCACCCACCCAATGCTTGCGACACAACAGTTCGTAGGTGACCTCCGGGCCGACAGGCAGCTTGGGCTGATCGCGAAGGTCAATGGTGTTGCCGACCACCTTGAGCTCGCCGTCGTACACCTGCTCGCCGTCGACGAGACGGGCGTTGTGCGTCGCTCGGGCACCGCACCAGCACCGCGCCTCCACCTGGATCTCCTGGCGCTCGTCGGCGACCTCCAGGAAGCGTTTCGTTCCGGGGAACAGTTCGCCCTGGAACGACGTGAGCAATCCGAAGGCGTACACGTCGACGCCGGTGTCGTCGACGGCGCGGGCCAGCTGATCGACCTGCGCCGGTTCGTAGAACTGAGCCTCGTCGCACACCGCGTAGTCGAGACCTTCGACCACGTCGTAGAGGTCCATTCCCGGCACGATCTGCACCGCTTCCGCCGACACGCCGAGACGGCTCGACACCACGCCGCTCGTGCGGTCCAACTGCGTCATCAGCACGCCGCGGAGCCCACGCCGCCTGAGGTTGTGGTGGATCTGGAGCGCAACGGTGGACTTGCCCGAGCCCATCGTGCCGAAGGAGAACCGCAGCATCAGCGCCGCAGGCTACTTGGCGTGGGTTTTGTCGAAAATTGCGTCGGCGACCGCGTCGGGGAGCCAGCGGAGCGCACGGAGGTCGTCGAGCGATGCGTTCCTCACGGCGTTGACCCCACCCATCTCCTTGAGGAGTCGCTTGCGCCGCGCCTCACCGAGGCCCGGGACGCCATCGAGCACCGACGTGGTCATCCGCTTGCCGCGTAGCTCGCGGTGGAAGGTGATGGCGAACCGGTGGCTCTCGTCGCGGATGCGTTGCAGGAGGAACAGCGCCTCGGACTGCCGGGGGATGCGAATGGGTTCGGAGTGGTGCGGGATGTACACCTCCTCGAACTGCTTGGCGAGCGAGCACACCGGGATCTCTTCCTCGAGCCCCAGCTCCTGGAGGACCTTGTAGGCGACACCCAGCTGGCCCTTGCCGCCGTCGACCACGAGGAGCTGGGGCGGGTACTGGAACTTGCCGCGCTCCTCTACTGGTTTGGCCCGGTCGTCGAGGTAGTTGGTGAACCGCCGTGTGAGCACCTCGGTCATCGCGGCGAAGTCGTCGCTGTCGCCGATGCGCTGCCCGCCGACGGTGCGGACCTTGAACCGCCGGTACTCACGCTTGTCGGCCAGCCCGTCGGTGACAACGACCATCGACCCGACGTAGTCGGTGCCCTGGATGTGGCTCATGTCGAAGCACTCGATCCGCAGTGGAGCCTCGGGGAGGTCGAGGTACTCCTGGAGCTCGTTGAGGGCGTGGGCGCGGCTGTTGTGATCCGACGCCCGCTTGAGACGGTGCCGTTGGAACGCCTCGGTCGCGTTCTGGGTGACGGTCTCGGCCAACCGGCGTTTGTCGCCACGTTGGGGGACGCGGATCTGGACCTTGGCGCCGCGATGCTCAGTGAGCCACTGCTCGTAGACCGACGCGTCGTCGGGGAGGTGCGGCACCAGCACCTGACGGGGCATCCCCATCGGCGGTTCGGAGAAGTACAGCTCCTCCAGGATGCGTTCGCTCAGCTCGGCGTCGGTGACCGGCAGCACCTTGTCGAGCACGAACCCTTTCCGCCCCACGACACGGCCGCGGCGCACGTAGAACACCTGCACCGCGGCTTCGAGCTCGTCATCCGCGACGCCGATTACGTCGAGGTCTTCGTCGCGTGCAGCGACCATCTGCTGCTTCTCGATGGCCCGGCGGACGGCGGCGAGACGGTCGCGGGTGCGGGCCGCCAGCTCGAACTCGAGATCGTCGGCGGCTGTTCGCATCTTCTCCTCGAGGCGGGCAACGATGCGGTCGGTGTCGCCCTCCAGGAACTCGATGAGCTCGTCGACGAGGAGGTCGTAGAACGGCTTGTCGATCTCGCCGACGCAGGGCCCCGAGCACTTCTCGATGTGGAACAGGAGGCACGGCCGACCCTGCCGTTCGTGCAGCCGGAACTTGTTGTCGCTGCACGTGCGGATCGGAAACGTCCGCAGCAGCAGGTCGAGCGTTTCGCGGATTGCGTACGCGTGGCCGTACGGGCCGAAGTAGCGGACCCCCTTCTTGCGGGCGCCCCGCATGACCATCGCCCGCGGCCACTCGTCGTCGGTGGTGATCGCAAGGAACGGGTAGCTCTTGTCGTCGACGAGACGAACGTTGAACCGCGGCTTGTACCGCTGCAGGAGGCTGTACTCCAGCATCAACGCGTCGACCTCGGTGGCGACCTGGATCCACTCGACCGACTCGGCGGTTGCCACCATCTGGGCCGTGCGTGGGTGCAGTGTCGCCGGGTCGGCGAAGTAGTTGTTGAGGCGCGACCGAAGCGACTTGGCCTTGCCGACGTAGATAACCCGACCCTCGGCGTCCTTGAACTGGTAGCTGCCCGGCGTGTCGGGGATGGATCCGGGGCGAGTGACCACGGACCGAACCTACCGCGGAGCTCCGACAGTGCCACGTACGCGGCGCGTGCATGTCCGGTGGCAGCGCGGTAGGACGAATGTACGTGACCGTACAATAATGTACACTTGAAGGATGTCGACGATGTCTGTCAGCGAGGCGCGCGCTGCGCTGCCACAGCTCCTCGACCGTGTGGTCGCCGGAGAAGAAGTGACCATTACCCGCCACGGCCGAGCGGTCGCCGTCGTCGTTCGTCCCGATGCTGTCCGGAATCGGCGCGCCGACCGAGCACTCGGCGACGCGGAGCGGTTGCTCGTCATGCTCGACCGTGCCCGAACCACACCGCTTTCCCAGACCCCACCGGTGAGCGCCGACCGCGCCGACGAACTGATAGCTCACGTCGCCGCCGGTCGCGCCGGACGCTGAGCGCCGACGGGTGGACGCGTTCGACGCCGACGTCCTGATCTACGCGGCGGTGCCCGGACATCCCTTGGGCCGTCGAGTTCGCGCCTTGCTCCCCCCGGCCGCACCCGCGGCGAGCGGGGTAGTCGCTGGCATCGGGTCGGTGCTCCTCTTGCCAGAGTTGCTGACCAAGCCCATTCGCGACGGCGCCGAGAGCGAAGTCGAAGCGCTAATAGCCCTCCTGGGCCGGCTCGACCTGCTGCCGGTCGACGCTGCGGTCGCAGCACTCGCGACATCGCTCGGTGCCACCTACCGTCTTCGCGCAGCCGATGCGGTACATCTCGCGACCGCGGTAGCGGTCGGTGCCGACCGGTTCATCACGAACAATTCCTCGGACTTCACGAAGGTGATCTCCGAGGTGGCCATCACCTACCCCGACGAGCTTCCAGGCGGATAGTCACGCCTTGAGGTGGTCGGGGTTTGAGCGCTTGCGTTGCTGTTGCACTCCGGGGAACAGCGCGTTGAAGTCGCGGAACAGCGCCTTGTAGTTGTCGGGGATGCGATAGGCCTTCTTCTGGAACCCGTCGGGTAGTTCGCTGAGCGGTGTGACGTCGGCCCAGCCGTCGAGCGCGAGCGCGTAGTAGGGGTGCGTCGCGCCGGTGACATGAACGACGGTGATGGGCAGCCCGAGCGTTCTCGCTGCGTACACCCGGTGGATGCCGTCGTTGATCAGGGCAACGGCTCGGCTGCCCTGATTGTTCGATGCGGGCTCGACCGAGTGCTCGACGATCGGCGGGATGACTGGAATGCGCTCACCGTCGATCTCGACCCAGACTCCGCCGTCTAGAGCAAGTATGTCGACGCCGTGAGCGAGGAGCGCCTCGCGAAGTTCGAGAACGGTGGCGACGTTCGGCTCGAGGACGTAGCGCTGGGCCGGCGTGAGGTCGTCGGTGTCGAACCGGGTGAGCGTGATGTCGGCATCGGCGTACACCTCCGCCTGGTCGAAGCCCTGCAGGCGTGTCCGCCGCACGGCCGCGACCAGCTCATCTCGGGTGATCGGTGTGACGGCGCTGATCTCCATGGCCGTCAGCCTCGCGCGGACCGCTGACGGTCGAAGACCGACTCGACGTCGTCGACCGTGACGGTCGCCAGCGAACGGGTGCTGAGCGTCGGAGCGGTGAGCTCGCCTACGGCTACGGCCGTCAGTTCGTCAGCCTCGCGCTCGGGCCGCTCCAACACCCACACCGTGCCCATGCCGAGTGCCATCGCCGGTGCCAGATCGGCATGGTAGGTGTCGCCGACCATCACGGCGTCGGCGGGAGCGACGTCGCCGAGCACAGCACCGAACAGGGCAGGGTCGGGTTTCATCGTCCCGCGCTCGAACGAGTACACGGCCCGCTCCGGCGGCACCTCCGCCAGGAACGGGTAGTGGCGACGAACCGAATCCAGGTACGGCGACCAGATGTTGGACAGCACGGCCAGGTCGAACCGCTCCCCCAGCGCTGCAACCGCCTCGGGCACGCCCTCGATGGGCCAGGCGTCGTCGAGTTGGGCCTCCCACGTCGCCTCGACGACGTCGCCGGCGCCGTCGACGCCGACCGATTCAAGCCACGCCGACACCTCGCCGGGAGTCCGGAAAAGCTGTGTCATCAACGCCTTCGCCAGCGGCTTGCGGATGTCGTCGCCGAGGCCGAGCTCCTCGCAGATCCGGCGGGCCGGGTGGAGCGACGACGCGCCCACCAGCGTCGAGCCGATGTCGAGGACGATCAGGCCCCGATTGCCCCGCGGCTGCCGGGGAGTCGTGCGTCGTCGAGGCAACAAGTGCTCGTTCCGCTCGATCTCGCGTCCCAACCACAGTGCGTGCGACGGCAGGCTCACCGCCATCGCACCCACGATCTCGCGGGCCAACAGGTCGCCGCGGGCGTTGGCGAAGCGGCGAAGCATGATCCCGTCGTGGTCCCAGTGCTCAGCCACCACCTCGCCGTCCTCTGTGCTCACCACGAAGAACCCGTGCGGATCCTCGGGGAGGCTGCGGGTGCCGGTCTCCTCGTCGAGATCCTCGTCGGTCACCCACTGCTCGGCGAGCGCTCGCGCCGCGGCGTAGTCGGGCGAGGCCGGGTTCGCGCCGAGCGAGTGGCTGGTCACGGTGATCGCACCCGCCTGAAGCCCGACCGCCTCGGCGACGTGGTCGAGCACGGCCATCAGGCCGTACACGTTCTGGAGCCACGCGTTGAGCAGGTTGTGGACCCGGTAGGTGGCGCTGAGCGTGAGCCGGTCGCCGCTGCGCCGGAAGAACAGGGTGACCAGACACGGGGTGCCCTGGGTGTGGGGGGTGTCGAGCGCCGTGTCCCACAGCGACACGTAGGCGTGCCGGGTGTCGGGGTCGGCTCGAAGTTCGTCGATCACCGTGGCGAGCGCGTCGATCCCGAAGTGGGTGCGCAACCGATCACCGTAGGTGTAGGCGACCTCGCCCGGAGGGTCGGCGTCGAGGAGCTTGCGCTGGTAGGTCTCGAACGCTGCGAGGTCGAAACCGTGGCGACGCAGCACCTCAGCCGACTCGGGGCGCGGGTCGGTGATCACGACCTTGGTATCGAGGAGTTCGATGCGCTGTTCGTCGCCGTGGGGTACGGGCCGGCCGAAGCGCATCGTGCGCGTCACCAGTTCCTTCCACGCAGCGAGTGGGCCGGAGCGCACGATCTGGTGGCCACGCACCTCCGACGGCAGGAACCGGTAGTCGTCGCCGACGTCGGTCTGCAGCGCGACGGCGATCCGCTCCCCCGCCGGTGGCAACCCCGGCAACGTGGCGACGTGTGCATCGACCCGCGCCTGCATGTCGCCGCGGCCGACGTACGCAAACGACAACTGCTCTCGAAGCCGGCCGACGTCGAAGGTCGGATCGTGGGGGAACACCCGGTTGGTACCGACGACGCGGCGCCGAAGGACTCCGTGAACCTCGTCGTCGATGACCCCGTTGGCGAGGAACGCCTCGATCTCCTCGCAGATCGGCAGGCCACGGTCGATCCCGACGGCGACGAGGTGGCGGATCTGCGGGTTGTTCAGCAGGTTGCAGAACATGGCGTACATGCCGTTGCCGTACAGGTTCGCGACGACCGCGACTCGACCGCCCGGCTGGACCTTGGTGCGATCCGACCAGAGGGTGATCACGCCGACGTCGCCTTCACTATCGGCGGAGACGTCGAGGCGACCGGCGTAGTGGAGCGCCTCGAACTTCACAGCTTCGACTTCACGAAACGCGGACGATCTCGACGCCGGCCGCTTCGAGCACGTCCTGGCCGTCGACGACGGCGTAGCCGTCCCGGTAGTAGAGGGTGGCGATGCCGGCACCGGCGAGCAGCTTGGCGCACGGCGGGCAGGGGAAGTCGGTGACGTACACGACGGCGCCCGCCGTAGCGACTCCCTCGCGTGCCGCGTTGGCCACGAGCTGCGCTTCGGCGTGGACAGCGGTCGACAGCTCCAGATGAACGCCCTTGAAGAAGTTGGCTCGCGGGTCGCCTACGAGATAAGGGCTCCACTCGTGCGGTAGGTGGCGGTTGGTGGCGACGTAGACCTGCTCGCCGACTCGCATCGCGGCGCCCACCCGACGCCACCAGTCGACGCTCAGCGCGGCGGCGTGTTCGCCGGCGAGGCGCAGCGCGGCCTCCGGTTCGGTCGCGGAGGTGACGCCCGGCCGGTCGGCCGGCCGGAGGAGTTGTGCGGTGCGGGTCTTGTCCCAGCGTAGGAACACGGTGTCGTAGGTGACCGGGTTGCGGGCGAAGTGCTGTTCGACGAGCCGGTAGCTCACGTCCTCGGCCGGCAGGACCAGCGGCTCGTGCTCGTCGATCGCTGCGGGATCGAGCAGCGCGGCGTCGAAGCCCCACGACACGAGCGCGTCGACGACCAGCGTCGGGGCGAGTCGACGGATGTCCTTCGCGAGCGGCCGGTCGTCACCGATCAGATCGTCGTCGACGACCCGGATCGGGCCGCGGTGCGCCTCGAAGAACCTTCGGTAGCCGTCGTGAAGGACCGGCACATAGGCGACGACGATCGGCGTGCTCACGAGCCGCGTCGCTGCACCTGCTCCAGTGCGGGTGGGAGATGTGCGGGCAGGAACTTGCCGAGCTCGTCGGCGAAGTCGGCGCCGACGGCTTCTTCAGCGCTGTCGACGAGCAGCGGTGTCAGTCGGTCGGGCAGGTGCATGTAGATCTGGCGGATTCGTTCGCTGGTGGTGATGCCCTCGTGCCGTGGGATCACCCGCACCTCGCCGCAGATCCCGCCGAGTTCGTCGAGTTGCCCCTCGGAGTAGGAGTGGTCGGCGGACAGCACCAACACGTCGGGTGTGACGGCGTGGATCATTGCCCACTTCGGGTCGTCGTCGCCCTTCAGGTACAGGAGGTCGACGGGGCGCTGGCACGCCAGCATCTCGAGGCGCTCCCGTTCGGGAACCAACGGGCGGCCCTCGCCCTTGCGGCTGCGGATGCGGGCGTCACTGTCGACGCCGACCACCAGCACGTCGGCGAGCGCCTTGGCCTGCTGGAGGTAGGTGACGTGGCCCATGTGGATGAGGTCGAAGCTGCCCGACGTCATGCTGATACGCAGCCCCGTGCCCCGCAGGTGCGCGACGAGCGTGCGCAGCGTGTCGAGGGATTCGACGAGGCGGGTGTCGATGTTCCCGTCGTCGCTGAAGATTCCGCTGCTGATCATCGTGGGCAGATCATCGAGCTACAACGGGTGGGTCTGATGGCCGCTCACGCGGAAGCGGACGGGCGGCTCGGGTTGGTCGTTCAGCGTCACGAAGTGGACGTGGAAGTGGGCGACGCTGCCGCCGTTGTAGTGCATGTTCCCGCTGCGTTCGACCGTCGCCGTGGCGACGGGTCCCAGTAGGCCGGCGAGCCGTCGGCGGATCGACCAGAGCTCGGCGCCGGCCTCGTCGGGGAGTTCCTCGAAGGACGTGACGTGGGCGTGAGGCACGATGAGGAAGTGGTCGGCCGTTCCGGCGTACGGGAATCCGTTGCGGGTGACATACCAGTGCTTGCCGGCGAACTCGATGGGCTCCCGATGGTGGGCGGCGACGTGCTCGGGGCAGAAGATGCAGATGCCGCGGTCCTGGAGACCCTGCATGTAGCGCCGCTGCTCCTCGGAGCGGGCGGCCGCGAGAAGGTAGAGGTCGCCTCGTTCGTAGGTGCGGAACCAGTAGGTCCACTCCCCTTCGGCGAAGGGGCCTTCGACGTCGGTGAGGTTGAACCGGACCGGCAGCGGGGGAAACTTCGCGTCGCCATCCACCTCGGCGTCGACTGCGGTGATGTGCACGGTGTCGGCGACGGTCAATGCCTCGGCGAACACAGACTCGCCGCCGATCACCACGCCGTCGTAGTTGCACGCCAGCAGTGCGTCGGGGAGCGACGTGAACGTCTCGACCGCCCCGTTGGCGTTCGTGATCGGACGATTGGTCAACACCAGGTTGCGGCGGCCGGGCAGGGGTCGGACCTTGTCGGGCAACGAATCCCATGTGCTGCGGCCCATGATGACCGCACGGCCCATCGTCAGGTCACGGAACCGGCGGAGGTCGTGGGGCAGGTGCCACGGCAGAGCGCCGGCGCGGCCGATGATCCGGTTGGTGCTGACCGCGGCGATGACTTCGATCATGTGAACCTCCTCAGACCAGTACGGGGATGTCGCGGATAGCCGGGTGCGGTTGGTAGTCGACGATCTCGAAGTGCTCGGCGCGGAACCCGTGGATGTCGTCGATGGCGCGGCCGGCGTCGGTGAGACGGAGTGTGGGCAGGGCCCGCGGTTCGCGGTCCAGCATCTCGTCGACCCAGTCGAGCTGGTTCTCGTAGATGTGGGCGTACTGGAGCCAGTGGACGTACTCGACGAGCTCGTAGCCGGTGAGCTGTTCGAGCATCAGCCCGAACGCCGCGTACTGCACCATGTTCGACGGCACCCCGATGGGCAGGTCGCCGGACCGTTGGTTGTGGATCAGGTGCAGCTTTTGATCGAGGACCATGGCGTGCAGCCAGCCGTGGCAGGGGGCGATCGTGTTGCGGGAGCGCACGCCGGCCTCGCGGTGGTTGGCCTGGGGGATCCACGGTGAGATGACCGCGGTGCGATCGTCGGGCAGGTCGCGGAGCTTGCGGATCAGGTGCGCGAACTGGTCGAACCCGGGGTCGTCGCCGTCGAGGTCGGTGGTGAAGTTGGCGAAGGCGTGGCCGTAGCTGCCGGGGCCCAGATCGCCGGCCTTCAGGCCGCGGGCCTCGCTCTTCTTGGCGGTCGCCCACGGCCCCCACCAGTCGCAGCCGAACTCCTCGAGTTGGGCGAGCGTGCGGGCGCCGTTGATGAAGGCGCAGAGCTCGCCGATCGCCTTGGTGGCGAACCCGGCGATCGACCGTTCGGTGATGACGGGCGCACCGTTGGCCATCGGAAACCGCATCTGCACGCCGGCAAGGGCTACCACGTCGACCCCCTGCTTGGAAGGGGTATGGATCCCCGTATCGCGCACGGCACGGAGGGCGTCGCGATAGGCGGTATTGACCGCACGGTCGGGGAAGGGCAGGTAGTTCGGCACGGCTCCGGCGAGGTTAGTTGGCGGGCGGAAGGAGGAACTCACACGTCGGGCCCGAGGCGCGGGCGAGTCGCTCATCCAGCGTCGCCAAGGGAAGCTCCATCACCTCGGCGAGCGCGACGTAGCAACCGTCGTAGGTCGTGAGGTTGTGACGCAGCTCCCAGACACGCGGGCCCACGAAGTCGTACGGGTAGAGACCGACGTCGAAGTTGAGGAGGTCAACGTGCGCTGCGTCCGTCTCCTGAGGCGACACAAGGCCCGAGAGCACCAACCGGCGGAGCATCTGCGACGTTTCGACGAGGAGGTGAGCTGGTGCGACGACGTCGTTCGCCCTGATGATCTCCAGCGCCCAGTCGGAATGAGTCGAGGATCGAACCAGCGACGCTCCGAGGACGGAGGCGTCGAGGACGATCACCTTCGATCGGCGTCCCGGGCCGCCAGGAGGTCCTCGACGCTGATTGGTGACCCGGGCGGTGTATTGCGCTTTCGCTCGGCGACGCGCTCGACCCAGGCGAGCTTCTCCTCACGCTTGGCGAGCGCGATCACCTCGAGTCGCATGAACTCCTGGAGCGACCGGCCGGAGGCTTTCGCCCGCTCTGCCAGGACATCTCGGGTCTCCTGGGGTACGTCACGGATGGTCATCGACGGCATACATGCATTCTGCATGTATGCCGTGCCGAAAGCCAACCCGGTTACGGCCAGCACCGCCGAGGCGACATGATGCTCTCGCACTCGACGAGACTTACGGGAGTAGCGTGAGCGCCTCGACGTGGCTCGGGCGAACGACGGTGAAGTGCCGCCGGTCGAGTGTTGCCACTTCGCGTTGGCTCAAGCGTTCAGCGAGCGCGACGACAGAAGCGTCCGTAGTGCCAAGCAGATGAGAGCATCGGGGTCTGCGCGATTGGCGGCGGCTACCAGGACGCCGGTGTCGATGATCACGCTCGGCCGAAGGCGTGTTGTTCCAGGTGCTCGTCGACGTTCGACCCCCGAAGCGTGTCGGATGCGCCGGCCCCAAAGAACTCGAACGGATCGTCAGCAGCCACGTGTGTCAGCAGGCGACGGGCCAGTTCATCGAGGGTGATCCCCTCGGCGTCGGCCTGGCGCTGCAAGCGCTCCGCAGCGGCGTCATCCAAATCCACCGTGAGCGAGGTCATGACTCGATTGTACGAGCTGACCGATCAGAGTTCACACGACACCCTGGGCATGGGCATCGCTGGTTTCCTGGGACGTCACGGAGCGACCGAATGCCAACCCGGTTACGGCCAACACCGCCGCGGCGACATGATGCTCTCGCACTCGACGATGGCGGGTGGGCCGATGTCGGGAACGCCGAGGCCGATGGTGGCCCGGGCGACGCCGGGGCCCATGTCGGCGAGGTCGAGGTCGCACCAGACGCCCGACAGGGTGCAGCCCGCCCACGCGTCGATCGGGCGCCAAGTGGCCCAGCGGTCCATGTGATCGGCGGAGATCGGGAGAGGCAGTGTGAGCGGCAGGAGGTGGTCGGACGCGTAGGGCCAGGACCGGTGGATCAAGAGCTGTTGCTTGTTGGCGTCGGGGATCGTCAGCGCTCGGAGCATCTCCGTCGCGATCTGGGTGTCGACGAAGAAATCGTCCTCGTAGCTGATGGTGAGGACCCGGGCGTGACTGGGCACCGCGATCGGGCCGTCGCCCACCAGGAACGACCACGCCGGCGACAGCGAGACCGCCCACATCGCGGTCGCTCCCCAGCCGCGGCCGTCGGCGAGCTGCATCATGCGTGGGATCATCCCGGCTCCGAACGAGTGGCCGATGAACCCGATCCTCGACAGGTCGACGCGGTCGGCGGGAAGCGACGCGATTCCGGCGACGAACCCACCGTCCATCGCCGCGTACTGCTTGGGTGGGTCGAACTCGAGCTGATAGCCGGGGTAGACGACGACGTAGCCGCGGGAGACGAGGTGGTCGATGAACTGGCGGTAGGCCTCGGTGAAGCTCGCCGTGTAGCCGTGGCCGAAGAAGATCACCGGCCGGGCTCCGGCGCAGCCCGTCGGCTCGAACACGAACGTCGGCAGCTCCCACTGCTGAGGGTTGAACACCTCGGTGCGCGTGGAGCCGCAGGGGCCGTCGTTGCCGGCGACATCGCTCCCCCGGACGCCCGGGCTTACGGGGATCGCGGCGGGTTGTGGCAGTTCGCAGCCTGCCAGCCCAATCACCAGGATCGCTGCGGTGAACGCTGCTCGGATCGTTCGCTGCCCGTAGAACCTGTTACCCATGTCACACCCCCGGCGGGCATCGTGGCACAACTGCGCTGGTTGACGCAGTGCTGGCCGATAGTTTGGGGACCCGATATGGGCACCGCAGTCGAACTCCGGATCCAACGAGCGCTCGACGATCGCTACGTCGACGCGTCGCCCGAGGAGCTCGCCGAACGCATCGCCGCGGCCAAGGCCGCGCTGGGTGATCGGCTGTTCATCCTTGGGCACCACTACCAGCGCGACGAGGTCATCCGCTGGGCCGACGCCCGTGGTGACTCGTTCAAGCTCGCCCAATTGGCCAAGCAGCGGCCCGAAGCCGAGTACATCGTGTTCTGCGGCGTGCACTTCATGGCCGAGGCAGCCGACGTGCTGACCGGGGACCACCAGCAGGTCGTGCTACCCGACCTCAACGCCGGGTGTTCGATGGCAGACATGGCCGACATCGACGCCGTCGAGGAGGCGTGGGAGGACATTGCGGCGCACACCGACATCAGCCGGGTCGTGCCCATCACGTACATGAACTCGGCCGCGGACCTGAAGGCGTTCGTCGGTCGCAACGGC
>JAIBBP010000127.1 GCA_019694615.1 Microthrixaceae bacterium
TGCCTGCGACCCACTGCGACGAGTCCGTCACCACATCGAGGAGCCGTGGCTGGCGCACGCGATGAAGGTGCCCGCCGGCCGGGTGGTAGCCGGGCTCGCGACGATGGGCATCGAGGACCCGGCAGAACGGTCCCGTCAGTGGCCGCACGAATGGTCGGGAGGAATGCTCCAACGGGCGACGGTGCTGGCAGCAACGGCCCATGCTCCCCTCGTGACGCTGGCCGACGAGCCCACGAGCGCGCTCGACACCGAGTTGGCCGACGATGCTCTCGACCTCCTGTACCGCACGTGCTCAGCCCTGCTGCTCGTGACCCACGACCTGGCACTGGCGAGCCGACACACCGACGACGTGGTGGTCCTCGACGCTGGCAGGATCGTCGAGCGTGGCCGATCCGACGTCGTGCTCTCCGAACCGACACACGAAACCACCCGCCGCCTGATCCGTGCCGCCGTCCCCTTGCGGCGGGCTCCGGGAGGCGAGCCGCGTGATCGACCCGTGATTCTCAGGGCCGAGGGGGTTTCCAAGTCGTACCGCGCGAGGGGTGGACGGACCGTCGATGCGGTACAGCCGACGTCGCTGGACGTGCGGTCGGGCGAGGTGATCGGAATCGTCGGTCGGTCCGGTTCGGGAAAATCGACGATGCTGCGGTTGCTGGCGGGGATAGAACGGCCCGACAGCGGGAGCGTGATGGCGGGCGACGACTCGATCTGGGGTCCGACCGGTCCGGTTCGGATGCCGCGACGGGGCTTCGCTATGCCGGTCCTCCAAGACCCCGTCGCGAGCCTCGACCAGCGATGGCCCCTGTGGCGCACCCTCACCGAGCCACTGGTGATTGCTCGAGGGCGGATGTCGCGGCTGCAACGACGACGGATCGGGTCGGAGCAACTTGCCTCCCTGGGCCTCCACGACATCGACGTGGAGCGTCTGCCCAGTTCGCTGTCGGTCGGCCAGTGTCAGCGGGTCGCAATCCTGCGGGCACTCATCGCCGACCCGGCCCTGGTGGTGGCCGACGAGCCGACGGCCAGCCTCGACGTCGAGGCCGCTGCAGCGGTGAGTGGTCTGCTCCGCCAGGCCGCGGACCGCGGCGCGGCGGTGATCGTCGTGTCTCACGATGAGGCGAGGTTGCGGTCCTACGCGGACCGGATCATGCAGATGGTCGACGGCGACCTGCGCGACGCTGAGCAGGTCGAGGTCGGGGAAGGGGTCGCGTGACCGGCGCGCAGACTCCGCGCCCAGCCAGCTCAGCCGAGCGGGTGCTCGCAGAGGTGCTGGAGCGGCTGCCCAGATCGGACCGGTGGCCCCTGGTTCCCGACGTGGGCGAGATCCTCGTGCCGGCGACCGCGATCGAGGACCCGGCGTGGCTCGCCGATCAACTCCGTCTGCGCGGCGAACGTTGGAAGACCGACGACCGACGGGTTCTGGCCACGCTGTGGTGGTATTCGGCGTCCCTGTGGATCGTCGGACCGACGCTCTCGTCGCTGGCCACCGGCGCGCGGTTGCTGTCGGGCGATCTCGACGACCTGGATCTGCACTGGTTGCCGGACAGCCGATTGACCGGCAGCACGTCGAGCCGGGTTCTTCACTCGGGCCCGGGTGTTGCGACGTCGGATCGCATCGTCGCTGCCGGGAACAGCCTTCGAGGAACCTACGACCGGGTCATCCCGCTGGTCGCGGCATCGGCCCGCATCGCCGCGCGACCGCTGTGGGCGATCGCCGCGGACGCGCTCGCCACGCGTCTGCTGAGCCTCGGGCGGTCACTCGACGCCATCGAGGCGGTTGTCGCGCTCCTCGACCCGTTGGCCGATGCGATCGGAGCGCCGTTGCCGCACGCCCACTATCGCCGTGATGGCGCAGAAGTGAGCACCTTGCGCTGCTCGTGCTGCCTGATCTACCTGGTGCCGGGTGAGCCCAAGTGCAGCGGGTGTCCGCGGCGCAACGTCGAGACGAGGCGTGCCCAGAACGAGGTCATGGTCATCTCATCGAGCGCATCGTCGACGATCTCGGTGTCCGCTGCGCTGTTGCAATCGACGGTGATGCGGGGCTCGTCCCATGGAGACGGTCTCCCGAACGGGGCTAGCGCGGCCTAGCGAGCGGCTACACCCCGCCCGCGACGAGTGACGGACGGTGGGAGAACCGCGCATTCCAGATGTTGGTCGCGGTGTCCTGCACGAGGCGCGTCATCGAGTCCCAGTCGATGCGACTGATCGGGCCAGTGACCGACACGGCACCGATCGCCCGCCCTGAGTTCCGGATGGGAGCGGCCACGCACCCCAGGCCCTCGTACGCCTCCTGTCGGTCGAATGCAATGCCGTTGGTGCGGATGCGGTCCAGGTCGTCGCACAATGCCGCGCCGGTCGACAGTGTCGTCGCGGTGCGGGCAGCGAGCTCCGAGCCGCAGACCTCTTCGGCGGCGAGCTCGTCGAATGCCAGCATCGCCTTGCCGAGCCCGGTGCAGTAAGCGGGCATGCGGCCACCTTGGCGTGTGGGCAGGCGATAGCCGCCGACAACCACGCGCTCTAGGTACACAACCTCGTCGCCGTCCAAAACGCCGAGCTGCACCGCCAAGCCGGTGCGGCCCGCCAGCGCGTGGAGGTGCGGCACTGCGGGGTCACGGAGCTGGCTCTGGTTGGCGGCGAGACCACCCAGCTCGAACAACCGCATGCCGACGCGGTAGCCGCGCGGATCGCGTTCGAGCCACCCCATCGTCTTGAGCTGCTCAGCGAGGCGGTGCGCCGTCGACTTCGGGAGACCCGAGCGGCGGCTGAGGTCGACCAGGGAGAGCACCGGTTCGGCCTGATCGAAGGAATCCATGATCGCAGCGATGCGACCGACCAGGCTTCGGCCGCTGTCCTCCCCGGCTCCTGCGTCGCCGCCGGCATCGCTGCCAACCAGCGCCTCGATCCGTTCGTTGATGTCGGTCACCTCAGGCCCCCCTGATGTCGAGTACGAAAAGAGGTTACTCATTTGAGCGGGCTTCGAGCAACGCGAGCAGACGCGCCATCCCGGGGCCCAGCTCCATCACCTCGACACGGTGGCCCAGCTCGGCAGTGAGGTCGAGGTAACCGAATCGGATCGACCCCTCCATCTCACCGTGCTGTTCCCACGTTCGGCCGATCGACTCGATAAGCCGCGTCGCTTCGTCGAGGTCGTCGACGCGAACGCCGATGTGATGGAACGTCGCCGGCGCCCCCGGCCGGATGCCCTTCCGATACATCTCGACAGCGCCGCTCACCGGTCGGATCAGCTCGATGTTGGTCCGCCCCGCGTTCACCAGCGCGACGTCGATGGTCCACTCCACTGCCGGTTCCCCACCGACGACGACGTGACCGCCCATGGACGAGCCGAGCATCACCTGACACTGCGACGTGCCGAGCGACGACTGCAACCACGACACGCCGGCGTCGAGATCGTCGGTGACATACGCCAGCTGGATGACGTCGCGCAGCAGGTCGCTCAGCGTCCGAAGGGGGGACGCTCGGCGGCTGTTGTCGTCAGTCATCGGCCCACAGGTAGCGGTCGGCGACGCGGTGCTGGTTGTAGATCGTCATTTCCTGCTCGGTACTGAGGCGATGCCCATCGAAGCTCGGTGAGTGCATCCCGATGGTCACGTTCTCGGTGTTCTCGAAATCCTGCGTGAGAATCTGCCCGATGTCTCCCTGGCGATAGTCCTCGAAGAACTGCGGCTCGACCTCCCACTTGTCGTCGTATCGGGCAACGGGGACCTGTTCGAGGCACATGACTTCGAAGAGGCTGCGATTGGGATCGGCACCCTGTGGCCGCGACCGGTACACCAGCGCCGCGCCCTGGTTCGGCAGGACGATCGTGTTCGGGAACACGTGCCACGCCGTACCGGCACGAGCCCACTCTTCGGGTGTGATGTCGGCCCAGTCGAGACCGTCCTCGATCGCGAGTTGGCGGTAGAGGTCGAGGTGGTGCTTGCCGGCGTTCGACCCCTCGGGGATCTCGGACTCACGGAGCAGCTGTGCGGCTCGCACGCTTCGCTCGGTTTCCAGGCCGCGCAGCGCGTCGTAGATGTACTCGACCGCCCCCGCTATGGCCTCCCGCGGGTCCTCGCCGCGGGCGCCCGGGCGGCGGGTCGGATCCTTGTCGAGCCGGCTCGACTGGCGTTGCTTCACGCCGAGGCTCTGGTACATCGAGTGGCGCTCGTAGACCGAGGTCGGGGACCAGCTCCGGAGCGTCTCGATCTCCTTGACCGTCGCCGGGTTGTCGTTGGTCCGGTCGGGGCGGTTGAGCTGCGGGTGGGTTCCCGGGATGTGGTAGCCCTCGAGAAACGCGTCGAGCACCGTCTTCCAGTTGCACGGAGCAATCGTCGCCTTGTACCAGCGTACGCGCATGTTCTCGAGGTGGAACGGCTCCATCACCGACGGGATCGGGTCGAGATAGTCGAGGAGGGGAGGCGCATCGTCGTCCATCGTGATGAAGACGAATCCACCCCATTGATCGAGACGAACCGGCTGCAACCCGAGGTCATCGTCGGACCGGGGCACGAACTCCTCGGGGTCGAGCTGGAGACGAATGGTGCCGTCGAGGTTCCATCGCCAACCGTGGAACGGGCAGATGATCGAGCCGACCCGCCCGCGCCCGGTAGCGAGGCGCGTGCCTCGGTGTCGACAGGCGTTGTGGTACGCCCGGATCGAGTTCTTGCCTTCCCGCACGATCAGGATCGACGCGTCCCCGATTCGGTACTCGATGTAGCTGCCGATGCTCGGCAGCTCCTCGGCACGACAGGCCATGAGCCAGGCGCGCGGAAAGAGCCGCTGGAGTTCGCGCTGTTGGAAGTCGGGGTCGAGGTAACGAGCCTTGGGGATGAACGCCGGGCCGAGGCGGTAGCGCTCGGGCACGTCCGCGGGATCGATGTCACCGTCGAAGGTCGGTGACGCTTGACAGAGCAGTTCGTCGGTCACGCCTACCTCATAACCCGACGGCCGTCGAACGATCAACCGACCGTGCCATCGGCCGGGATGTCGGTGACTCCGGCTCGGTGGGGGCCTCTAGTGTCGCCGCGATGGACTCGGGCGCCGACACTGACGTACTCCGTACGCTGGCCGATCGACAGGCCATCGTCGACTGTCTCCACCGCTACGCCCGAGGTGTCGACCGTGGCGACGAGGACTTGCTGAGGTCGGCGTACCACACCGACGCGATCGAGGATCACGGCGCGTATGTCGGCGGGGTCGACGGCCTCGTCGAGTTCCTCGGAAAAGCACACCGGGCCTTCGACGCCTACCAGCGGTACGTCACCAATACGCACATCGACCTCGACGGTGACGATGCCCATGTCGAGAGCTACTACATCTGCGTACTTCGAGACGACGATGCTGGGCGCACGCTGGTGAACGGCGGGCGTTACGTCGACCGTTTCGAGCGACGGGCGGGGGAGTGGCGGATCGCCCGGCGGGTTGTGGTCATGGAGTGGGAGTACTCCGTCGAGGGTGGTGCGCCCCGCTACCCGGTCACTCTGCCGGCGCGGCGTGACCGCGACGACGTGTCGTACCGGCGCCCTCTCGACGTGGACCGCGATCCCCGAGCACCCGTTCTGTGATGCGAGGCCGCCCCTCCAGGGGCGGCCTCGCATCACAGAAGCGGTGAGCGGCGGGTGATGTGGTCAGCGCAGGAGGAACTCCAGGACCACCCGCTCGAACTCGGCCTTGCGCTCGATCATCGCCCAGTGGCCGCAGTCGGGGAACACGTGGACCTCGCAGTTGCGGATGACTCGTAGCGGGATCAGAACGTTGTCGAGCGGCGTGACCCGGTCGTCACGGCCCCACGTCACCAGGGTCGGCGCCCTGACTCTGGCCAGTGTGGCGACCTGATCGGGTGCGCCCAGCGGTGCGCGCCGCATCGCCGCGAGCACCTTCGGATTGAACATGCGACGCACGTCGTCGAGCGCGCCCGGCTGATTGGCGGTGCGCCATCGCATCTCGACGAACTCGTCGGTGAGGATGGCGGGGTCGAACACCATCGACTCCATCCAGGCGATCAGCCGATCCCTGGTCGGGTCCTCGACGAACTGCACCAACAGCTTCACGCCCTCGGGAGGGCTGGGACTGAACAGCGCGACGCCGAGGCCGCCGATCGTGACGAGACGGTCGACCCTCTCAGGATGCGCCGCAGCGACGCGGGCGGCGACGTTGCCGCCCATCGAGTTGCCGAGGATCGAGACGCGGTCAATGCCTAGAGCGTCGAGGAGATCGGTGACGGCACCGGGAGCAACCGCCAACGGATTGTCCGCACACGAGTAGCTGGTGCCGAACCCGGGGAAGTCCAGTGCGATCACCCGGAAGTGCGGGGCGAACGCTGCGAGGTTGTCGCCGAAGTTCGCCCAGGCGCTCACGCCCGGACCGGAGCCGTGCAGGAGAAGTAGGGGCGGACGCCCGTGCGCGGCCACGTCGTGCGCGGCCACGTCGTGCGGACGGTCGTCCACGTCGTGATAGTGGAGCGTGCCGGCTTCCGTCTCGACGGTGTGGCTGGTGGCGTCGAAGGTGGGGGGTTCAGATGTGGTACCGATGTGCGCAAGGTAGGCCACTCACCGCGTCGAGGTCGGCCGATGTCCCGCTGATCGGGAGGTCGGTTGAGGAGCCGGCTCGGTTGTGGGGAAAGGTGTCGACATGAGCACGCGGAGGGTTGTCGCCATCCTTGGGGCCGGGGGAGCGTTGGGCGGAGCGATCTCCGCTCGGCTGGCGAGCGAGGCCGACACCGATCTGGTGTTGAGCGACATGTCGGAGGACTCGCTCGGATCGACGCTTGGCGCACTCGCCGGAGCTGCGGGTTCGGTCGAGACGATGGTCGCCGACGTCACCGTTCAAGCCGACGTTGACGCGGTGGTCGCACGGGCCGTCGAGCGCTTCGGTCGCCTCGACGTCGTGATCGGCAATGCCGGAGTCCTCTCGCCGAACGGCCGGATCCACAACCTCGACGACGAGGACTGGGATCGGGCGTTCAGGGTGAACGTCATGGGCTCGGTCCACGTCGTGAAGTCGGCGGTCGGGGCGATGCGATCGAACGGGGGCGGTTCGATCGTGTTGACGGCGTCGGTGGCGGGCATGACGGCGTGGAGCCACGCCGGGCCGTACTGCGTGACCAAGGCGGGAATCATCGAGCTCGCCAAGGTCGCGGCCGTCGAGTACGCCAAGGATCGCATTCGCGTGAACTGTGTGTGCCCCGGCACGTTCCGCTCTGCGATCCACGAGGGGCTACCGGACGAGGCGCTCGATGCGATCGCGGTCAAACACCCGCTGGGGCTCGGATCCGCGGGCGACGTCGCCGGTGCGTACGCCTACCTTGCGAGCGACGCGTCTCGGTGGACGACCGGATCGGCGATCGTCGTAGACGGCGGCTACACCGCGCCGTGACCCGACGGATGTGGCGCCTCGCCAGCCCCCGAAATGTGATGCGACGCAATCGCGAAACCGCACACCTCGCAGCACATTTCGAGGTGGGTCAGCAGCCGAGGGCGCGGGCGATGACGACGTGCTGGATCTCGTTGGTGCCCTCGCCGATCTCGAGGACCTTGCTGTCGCAGTAGAAGCGGGCGACCGGCGAGTCGAGCATGTAGCCGACGCCGCCGTGGATCTGTACCGCCTCCGACGCTGCGGCTGCTGCAAGGCGGCTTGCTTTCAGCTTGGCCATGGCGGCTTCCTTGAGGAACGGTTGGCCCGTGTCGCGGAGCCATGCGGCGCGGTAGGTGAGCCATCGGGCGGCTTCCAGTTCGGTGGCCATGTCGGCGAGTTTGAACTGGATCGCCTGGAAGTCCGAGATCGGTCGACCGAACTGGCGCCGCTCCGCCGCGTAGGCGAGCGAGAGGTCGAGGACCGCCTGCGTGAGGCTGAGCGACAGCGCCGCAATCGAGATTCGGCCGACCTCGAGGGTCCGCAGGAACTGACCCAACCCGAGGTCGGGGTCGCCCAGGAGATGATCGTCGGGCACCCATACGTCGTCGAAGTACAACTCGCGGGTGTCGAGGCCCTTCCAGCCGATGCCCCGCACCTTGGGGCCCATCGTGAAACCCGGCGTGTCCTTCTCGATCACGAAGCTCCCGAAGCGCGGGCCCCGATCACCGGTGCCGGTGCGGGCCAGCACGGTCACGCCGAACGACATGTCGGTGCCGGCGTTCGAGATGAAGGCCTTGGTGCCGTTGACTACCCATCCACCGTCGCGGCGCTCCGCGCGCGTCGCGATTCCGCGGGTATCGGACCCGGCACCTGGTTCGGTGAGGCCGAACGCTCCCAACACCCGGCCTTCGGCGAGTGGCCGGAGCCACCGTTCGCGCTGCTCGTCTGTTCCGAACAGCAGGAGCGGCATCGACCCGATCGTCACATGTGCCTGGAGCGCCGCGGCAACCGACTGATCGGCACGGCCGATCTGCTCCAACGCTGCGACGAACCCGATCGTGGACATCCCGATGCCGCCCCACCCCTCGGGAACCAGCATGCCGAGGAGGCCGAGTTCGCCCATCTCGCGGAGCAGATCGGTGGGGCACTCCGCCCGCTCCCAGGCTGCGGGCGCACGGGGCGCGATCTCGCGGTCGGCGAAGTTGCGGCACAACTCGGCGAGGTCAGCCTCTTCCGCTGTGAGCGAGAAGTCCATGGTCGTCGTCCCGCCCTTCGGTCCGCGCCCGTGGTTCTCCTGAGCGCAACGGTTGTCCGGTCGTCAGGATAGAGGTACCTCTTTTCCGGGGAGGCGGGAGGAAGATGCTCGGTCCCACTGAGTTGACCGAATCGGTGTTGCGCTTCGTCGAGGACAACTGGTCGCTCGATCTGACACTCGCGCAGTGGTGGTGTTGTCTCGCCGAGGCGGGGCTCGCGTTTCCGACGTGGCCGGTCGGGGTTGGTGGCCGTGGTGTGTCGGCCACGGAGGCTCGTTCGATCAGGGTGGCCCTGGACGCCGCCGGGACGATCGCCGCCCCGGCGGGCAACGGCCCCAACATGGGCGGTCCGACCTTGATCGAGCACGCCACGCCCGAACAGATCGAACGGTTCGTACTCCCGATGGCACGTGGTGAGGCGCAGTGGTGCCAACTCTTCAGCGAACCTGGAGCGGGTTCCGACCTGGCCGGCTTGAGCACCAGGGCAGTGTGCGACGGCGAAGAGTTCGTCGTCAGCGGGCAGAAGGTGTGGAACTCGAAGGCCGACGTCAGCGAGTGGGGAATGTTGTTGTGCCGCACCGACCCGGGCGTGCCCAAGCACGCCGGAATCACGTTCATGATGATCGACCTGCGCCAGCCCGGCGTCGAGGTGCGGCCAATCGTTCAGATGAACGGGGCGTCGGAGTTCAGCGAGGTGTTCCTGACCGACGCGAGGGTGCCGTACGAGAACGTGATCGGGTCCGTCGGCGGAGGGTGGGATGTTGCCCGGACGACGTTGCGTCACGAACGCGCCGCAAGCGCCGCGGTCACGAACGGATCAATCCTCGTCGAGGCCGGCAGCATCGCGGGGAACCTCGATCGCCAGGTCGGTGACCTCATCGAGGAGTGGAGCGCGGCGGGAGGTGCACGACGGCGTCAGCCCCCGCTGCTCGGTGCCCGCTCCATGGTCGAGCTCGCCCGCTCCCGAGGTGCGCTGGCCGAGGCGGCACTCCGTGACCGTCTCGTCCGCTTCCACATACACAGCGAGCTCTATCTGTTGAACGGGCGGCGGACGAGGGATCTCGCCCGCGCCGGTGTCCCGACAGCGCTCGACGGGTCCCTCTTGAAGCTCGATCTGGCGGCGTTGGCCCACGAGTCCCGCGACCTGTCCTACGACATCCTCGGTCCCGCAGCAATGCTCACCGGCGGGTCGGCGCCCGACGGGGGGAAGGTCGCGACAACCGGGCTCTCCGCGTTCATCCCCTCGCTCGGCGGTGGCACGAACGAGATTCAACGCAACATCGTCAGCGAGCGCACGCTCGGCCTTCCCCGTGAACCAGCGGTCGATGCTGATGTTCCGTTCCGCGACGTCAGGAGAACGACGTGACCGACACACGCGACGCAGTGCCGTGGGGCATGCGCTGGCCGGGGCCCGAGGTGGGCCGAGCTGCGGAGGGAGCCGGTTGCTCGGCGTTCTGCACCGGCGAGTTCGTCGATGGCAATGCCTACATGTCACTCGCTGAGATGGCGGCAAACACGTCTACGGCGGCGGTGGGGACCGGTGTCGCCTACGCCTTCGCCCGCTCACCGTTCGTGCACGCGTCGGCGATGCGTCACGCCGACAAGCTGGCGCCCGGCCGAACGTTTCTGGGCCTCGGCGCAGGCACCCGACGCATGAACGTGGACTGGTTCGCAGCGGACGCCGACCGGCCTCTGGCTCGAATGGCCGACATGGTCAAAGCGGTCCGGGCGTACCTCCGTGCGCCCAACCGCCGGCCGGTCCGCCACGACGGCGAGTTCTATCCGATCGACGCCACCATCGCTGCGCCGGTCCTCGGTGAGCTCGACGTCCCGATCCTCCTGGGAGCGTTCAACCGCGGCATGCTCGACGTCGCCGGCCGGGTGGCCGATGGCATCATCGGCCACGGGTTGTTCACCGATCGCTGGTGGGACGAGATGGTCGACCCCCGACTGGAGGAAGGCGCACGTTCTTCCGGTCGTGACGCCTCGGCGCTGCGCCGATGGGGTTGGGTGATCACCTCGGTCGATGACGACGATCCGGCCCGCGCCGAGCGCGACGCACGGCTGATGGTGGGGTTCTACGTGACGGTGAAGACGTACGACTCGCTGACGTCGATGCACGGTTGGGACGCTGCGGTGATCGACATCCGCAACGCGTTCCGTGCCGGCGATTTCGACGCGATGGCGGCAGCGGTACCGACTGAGATGCTCGACTCGATCGCCGTGTACGGAACGCTCGCCGAGGCCCGGGACCGAGTGGAGGCGCGCAAGCGCCTGCCCGACCTGCGGTTCCACTCGGTCCCGTCGTTCCTGGTTTCGCCGAGACGGTCCGTCGCCTACGCCGAGTCGATCGTGGCGCTGCTCGGAGGTGGGCGATGACCGACGTTCGTGATCCCGATTACGGCGTCCTCAGCGACGCGTCGTTCGAGCGGTCGCGGGCTCGCATCGGCGTACCGATTCGGCTGCCGAACATGCCGCACAACCTTGAGGTGTCCCGCGATGGCATTCGGCATTTCGCCTACGGCTACGGCGACGACAACCCGCTGTACTGCGACGCCGAGTACGCGGCGGGAACGCGTTGGGGAGGTGTGGTCGCGCCGCCGGCGTTCCTCTACACGATGGGTGAGGATGCCTCTCCCTCGCCGATGCCACCGGAGAACAAGGCGGTCCTCAAGGGTGACCCGTTCGCCGGCCTGGGCTCGTACCAGGCCGTGATGGAGTTCGAGTGGTGGCGGCCGCTCTCGTTGGGCGATCGGCTCGATTGCCTTCGTGCCCAGGTTGGCGTGGTCGACAAACGCAGCGAGTTCGGTGGGCGAAGCGCTCACGTGACCCACGACTTCATCTATGCCGATCAGGCCGGTCGTCTCCACGCGATTCGGCGGGGAACGTGGGTCAACGCCGAGCGCAGCGCGTCGAAGGAGCGGAGGAAGGAGCACGAACTCCCCGAGCCGTACACGGCCGAGCAACTGGCCGAGATCGACGCCGCATACGCGGCGGAGACGCGGCGGGGAGCGGAACCGCGTTGGTTCGAGGACGTCGAGGTCGGCGACGTCGTTGACCGGAAGGTGAAGGGCCCGCTGACCACCACCGACATGGTGGTGTGGCATCTCGGATGGGGGATGCAGCTAACGCCGCCGGGGAGCTTTCGGCTCGCGTGGAAGGTCCGCCAGAAGGCTCCGGGGCTGTACCCGCCGAACTCGCTGAACGTGCCGGACACCGTGCAACGTCTGCACTGGGAGCCGGCCCGGGCCCAGGAGTTGGGACTTCCCACGTCCTACGACTACGGCGGCCTCCGCGAGACGTGGCTCACCCACCTGGTCACCGACTGGATGGGCGACGACGCCTGGCTCTGGAAGATGAGCTGTCAGCATCGCCGCTTCAACTTCATGGGCGACACGTCGTGGCTCACCGGTGAGGTGACCGACAAGCGACAGGTGGACTCCGCCGATGGTGTGCGGTGCGAAGTGCACCTCGACATCCGGGTCACCAACCAGCGCGGCACCGTCACCAGCCCGGGCACGGCTGTGGTGCTCCTGCCCAGCCGGGAGCACGGCTCGGTCATGTTGCCGAAACCTCCGGCAGGCTCGATTGCCGGGATGCTCGCCTACGAGATCGAGCGCCTGCGCGACGCCTGAACGGGTGGCGTGCGAGCAGATTGGCTTAGCGGAGGAAAGGCGGGCGCTCGCTCCGGGGTTGAACGAGTCGCTCCCCGGCGGGCTTGTTGCCGACGTGGGTGTACATCAGCCCGTTCTGCTTGGCGATCGCCGGCGGCATCTCCGTCGCCTCCCAGATGGCTCGCACCGTGCCTTGGATCGCGATCGGATCGCGCCGGGCGATCTGCGTCGCGATGTTGGCCGCTCGATTCCGCAACTGGTCGGCCGTGACCACCTCGCTCACCAGTCCGATAGCCCGCGCTGTCTCGGCGGTGATTCGTTCGTCGGAACCCATCAGAGCCCAGCGGAGCACCTCTCCGAGCGGCACCCCGCGGTGCAGCATGCCGATGGGCTCGACGGCCGACACGATCGATCCGTTGGCGTGCGGATCGAAGAACGTGGCGGAGTCCGCAGCGATCACGATGTCGCACTCGTTGACCAGGTACTGCCCCCCTCCGGCACACATGCCCTGCACGGCGCACACCACCGGCTTCCATACCTGATTGGAACGGGGGCCGAGGTAGGCGCCGGGGTCGGTGTGGTTCCAGACGTTGTCGTCGAGCCACCACGCTCCCGCCTTCACGTCGAGGCCGGTACAGAAGGCCCGATCTCCGTTGGCCCGGAGCACGCCGACGTGTATCTCGTCGGTCTCGCGCACGATCGACCAGGCGCGCCTAAACTCTTCGCACATCGTCCGGTTGAACGAGTTCATCTGCTCGGGCCGGTTGAGCGTGATTGTCGCGACGTGTTCGGACACCGCGAACTCGATGGTCTCGAAGTCGGTCCCCAACTCGCTGTCCACATCGTCGGTCATCGGGTGGAAATCGTAGACTGATTTCGATGTCCACTCAGGCGCCCAAGCCCAAGCCCAAGCCCAAGGCCAAGACCTACGCCGTGCTGGCCGTCGAGCTGCGCGATCGGATCCTCAACGGTGAGCTCGCCGAAGGCGAACGCCTTCCCGTCGAGGACGATCTGGTCGAGCAGTTCGGCGTCGCCCGCTCCACGTTGCGCGAGGCGCTCCGGGTGCTCGAGTCGCAGGGCCTGATCACGATCCGTCGAGGGCGAGGTGGTGGGCCCGTTGTGACCCACCCCGACCTCGCACCCATATCGATGGCCCTGGCGGTCTCGCTACAACTGCAGGGCACCACTGTCGCCGACCTGGACGAGGCGCGCCGCCTCATCGAACCGCAGATCGCCGGGCAGCTGGCCCGGGATCACACGGACGAGGACCTCGCAGCGTTGGAAACGGCGATCGGCGTCGCTGCGGAGGCCGCGGAGCGTAACGACGGGCTGGCGTTCGGCCTGGCAGCCGCCGGAGTTCACGACGCGCTGATCGACAGCTCGGGAAACCGCACGCTGTCGACGTTGTCGACCCTGCTCGGCCACATGGTCCGCTCGTACTACACGCGAAACATCGAGACGATCGACCAGCGTCTGATGCGCCGAGCGGTGCGCGGCTATCGGAAGCTGCTCGATCGTATTCGTGAGGGTGACGAGGCGGGAGCCGTCGCCCACTGGGACGCCACCATGCGCTGGACGATCGCCGCCCACGACCCCGAGGAGCCCGTCACCGTCCTGGCGATGGAGTAGAACGCATCGTCGGCCCGCTGAGTGTCAGCGGGCGGTTCCTAGATTCGCATCGTGGAGCTGTGGGACCCCTTCGATGCCTTGGTTGACTGGGAGCGGCGGGAGAATCCGTCCGACGCCCAGTGACTGCTCGTGAGGGAGTTCATCGCGACCGTCGGCTCGCTCGACCCGACCAGGCATTTCGTCGCGATCCCGGGTTCCCCAGGTCGTTACGAGGTCAAAGTTCCTGGGACCTCGATCTTCCTCGACCTGTTCCACTTCGCAGAAGTAGACCAGATCTCGGTCGAGCGGATCGAGCGCGGCACCGGTTTCTAGGACGACCGGTTCGGACGCTTGATCGCCCGGACCTCGTCGTCCGTCACGATTCGGCTGCTCATGCGAAGCTCTGAGAGTCGTTCCGCCGGATCCCACGCGAACGGCTCGTGACGCATTCGGTGAGCTCTGACGCGGGTTTGCGCAGAGCTGACGATCTTCTCGATGCGCCCAAGCCCTCGTTCGGCGGCATCTAGAGCGATCCTCTCGATGCCCGAGGCTCGGCCAGTGAAAGTGGTGTGGGTCATGTCGCACCCGAGTGTCGTGATGATGTCGTCTCAGCGTAGCCCGTGGTGCCTGACAAGCACGGAGAGCGTCAGGACGATGCGGTCAGGACGGCCGGCGGGGGAGGCCCAATACCCGCTCGGCGAGCAGGTTCCGCTGGATCTCGTGGGTTCCCCCGGCGATTCGGGCCTGGCGGGTGGCCGCGAGGTCGTGTGCAGCGATGTCGCCGTCTCGATCGGCGGCGGACCACGCCTGAGCGGTCATTCCGGCGATGTCGCACACGAGTTCGGCGCAGCGTTGCTCGAGTGAGCCGCCGGCCAGCTTCATCATCGAGCCGGCAGCGGGGTGGCCACCGCACAGGGAGCCATCGGCATAGCGGTCCCGCAACCATTCGAGCATCCGCTCGGCCGCCGCGACGTCCGCGATGCGTTGGCGAACGACGGCGTCGTCGAGGCGGCTCGCGGCGCGGGCGGCGCCGATGACCTGTCGCGCGCGACGACCTCCGCCAGACCCGCCCATGTACCCCGAGCGCTCTCCCCCGAGTGTGCCCTGCGAGACGGTCCAGCCGTGGTTTACCTCACCGATCACGTGGGAGTCGGTGACGCGGACATCCTTCAGGAACACCTCGTTGAAGTGCTCACCTCCACAGATGTCGACGAGCGGCCGGACCTCGACGCCGGGTGATGCCATGTCGAGCACGAACATCGTGATCCCCGCTTGCGGCCTCTCCGCGTCGGGGTCGGTGCAGGCGAGCAGCAGACCGAAGTCGGCGCGAGAGGCGTAGGACGACCACACCTTCTGCCCATTGACGACCCAACCGTCGCCGGTGCGAACCGCCCGGGTTCGAAGTGCGACGAGGTCGGATCCCGCGTCGGGCTCGGAGAACAACTGGCACCACTGTTGCTCGGCGCGCACCAATGGAGGCACGTAGCGCGCCTTTTGTTCGTCGGTCGCCGAGCGGAGCAGTGTGGCGAGCGCGAGGTGCATGCCGATACGCAAGGGACGCAACGAGGGGGCGTCGTAGCGCCGGAGTTCCTGTTCCAGCACCTTGTGGTGCGCGGGAGTGAGCCCTCGCCCGCCGTACTCGACCGGCACGTGGGCGGCGGCGAGCCCGGCCTCGGCCAGCGCCCGCTGGAGCGCCACCGCGTCGTCGACGAACTGCCCCTCGCCGCCGGGCGTGCGCGAGATGATGTCCTCGCGGCGGTCGTCGGTGAGGGGATCGCGGAGGGGGTAGCGGGAGTCGAGGAACGTCCGTACCTCCTTGCGGAACACGTCGACGTCGACAGGGGCTTCGCTCACACAAAAGAGGATACTCTTTCTCTATGACTGAAGCGTCTCCGTCGCATCCATGGGACCGCCGGTTGGGATTCTGGTGGATCGCCGAGGACCATCCCGAGGCTCTGGCGATCGCGGCGAGCCCCGAAGGTGTGTTCACCTACGGCGAGCTCGCCGGACGCTCTCACCAGCTTGTCCACCTGTTCCGCTCGCTCGGCGCAGCGCCCGGGGCGCCGGTGGCGGTGATGGCGCGCAACGGCGTCACTCTCGTCGAGGCCTCCTTGGCATGCCACGAGAGCGGGCTGCACATGATCCCGCTCAACACCCACCTCAGCGCGCACGAGCTCGGCCTGATCCTGCGCCACTCGGGCACCCGGGTGCTGGTCGTCGATGCAGCGTTCGCCGGTGTGCTCGACGGTATCGAGTTCGAAGGGGGCGAACCCGGCGACTCGAACCTCGCGGTGCTCACCGTCGGCGAAGTCGAGGGCCGCACGAGTCTGCAAGTGGCGCGTGCCGACCACCCGACGACGCTGCCTAATGGCCGGTGCCAGGGCGGTCTGTTCGTGTACACCTCGGGGACGACGGGCCATCCCAAGGGCATCCGTCGGCCTCTTCGCGACGGTGACGTCGGCGCGCTGGCGAACGAAGCCGCCGTGTTCGGGCGGGCGTTCGACCTCCGACCCTTCGACGGCCCGATGCTCGTCTCGACCGGCATGTTCCACGGCGGATCGCACGCCTACTACATGGGTGGCCTCAACGTCGGACATGCGCTCGTGATCATGGAACGTTTCGACGCCGAGGCGACGCTGGCGGCGATCGAGGCGCATCGAATCCGGAGCGGCTACATGGTGCCGACGCAGTTCCATCGTCTGCTGCAACTCCCCGACGACGTGCGATCCCGCTACGACGTGTCGAGCCTCCATTCGATCGTGCACTCCGCGGCGCCGTGCCCTCGTGCGGTCAAGGAACGGATGATGGCGTGGTGGGGGCCGGTGGTGTGGGAGACGTACGGTGGCGTCGAGGGCGCGGCGACCATCGCCAAGCCCACGGCGTGGCTGGAGCACCCAGGAACCGTGGGGCGTGCTGTGAAGGGGGTGCGGCTGGCCATCCTCGACGACGATGGAGCCGAACTGGCTCCAGGTGAGGTCGGCCACATCTACGTCGACAACGGTGTCGGATTCACCTACCACGACGACCCTGAGCAGACCGATTCGGTGTTCCGCGGTTCGCGGTTCAGCCTCGGCGACATGGGCTACCTGACCGAGGACGGCTACCTGTTCATCGCCGACCGGGCGAAGGACATGATCATCACCGGTGGTACCAACGTGTACCCCGCCGAGATCGAGGCCGTGCTCCTCGATCACCCCGACGTTCACGACGTCGCGGTCATCGGCGTCCCCGACCCGGACTGGGGGGAGACGGTGTCCGCCGTCGTGCAGGTTGCTGGCGGCCGGGACTGGAGCGAAGCCCTCGAAGCACTCCTCGTCGCTCACTGCCGTCAGCGTCTGGCGAGCTACAAGGTCCCGCGGCGATGGTTCGTCGCCGACGAGTTGCCCCGCACCGAGGCGGGCAAGCTCGCCAAGCGGGCACTGCGCGAGCAGTTCGCCTCGCCCACCCTCGTTCTGTCCCGCGAATCTTCAGGAGATCCTGAAGATTCGCGGGACAGAACGGGCGCCGGGGGTTCGTAGCGCTGCTCGAGGTGCGTCAGGTGTTGCGGCCGCCGTTGACGCCGAGCACCTGGCCGGTGATGTAGGACGACTCGTCCTGGCACAGGAACACGCACGCGTTGGCGATGTCGGTGGGGTGGCCGATGCGTCGCACCGGCGTGCGGGCGACGGCCTCCTCGACGCCACCCGCGCCGAGACGGCCCTTCGCTGCATCGGCCTGGAGCATGGGCGTGTCGATGAACCCTGGCGGGATCGTGTTGACGGTGATGCCGTCGGGACCGTGCTCCAACGCCAGCGACTTGGTGAGCCCGACGACAGCGCTCTTGGCAGCGACGTAGCCCGACAGGTACGGCTGGCCGCCGTGCGTGCTCGACGACGAGATGTTGACGATGCGACCCCACCCGGCCTCGATCATGTGCGGCAGGACGACCTGACACAGGTGGAACGTGCCAGTGAGGTTCACGTCGAGTACCGAGTGCCACTGGTCGATCGTGATGGAAAGGAACGGTCGGAACAGCGGCCGGCCGGCGTTGCTGACGAGGATCAGCGGCGCGCCCAGCTCGTCGTTGACACCGGCGACCGTCGACTCGACGACCGCCCGGTCGGTCACGTCGCAGCGGTAGCCGGCGACGGAATGGCCGAGGCCACGCAGCCGATCGGTCTGTTCGGTGAGCGCGTTGTCGTCGACGTCGAGGATCGCGACGCAGCAGCCGCGTTCGGCGAGCGCGGTGCTGATGGCGAGGCCGATGCCCGACGCTCCGCCGGTGACGATCGCGGTTGTTCCCTCGAACGGCATTCAGTCCCTCCACCCGATGGCCTGCGTCGGGCACTCCTCGACGGCCCGACCGACGGCCGACTCCATCTCGGCGGGCACTTCGTCGACCAGAACCACGGCGTAGCCGTCGGGACCGATTTTGAAGACCTCCGGACAGGTCACGACGCACGCCCCGTGGCCGGCGCAGTAGTCCTCGTCGACGGTGACCTTCGAGGCTCGGTTCGTCATGGGGTGAACCGTATGTGCAGTCGGGTCAGGCCGCGCAGGATGAACGTCGGAACGTACTGGTAGCGGCGAGCGTCCGGTGGGCCGTGGTGCTCCTCGTCGATGGTGATGTCCGAGGTGCGATCGAGAAGCCGGTTGAGGCCGACGATCGCCTCCGTGCGCGCCAGTGGGGCGCCGGGGCACGTGTGAACGCCGCGCCCGAAGGTGACGTGGCTCCGGGCGTTGTCGCGGTGTGGGTCGAACGTGTCGGGGTCGGGGAATCGCGCCGGATCGCGGTTGGCGGCGGCATTGACCAGCATGACGGTCGTGCCGGCGGGGAGGTCGACGCCGCCGACGGTGACGGGCACCTTGGACAGCCGGAAGTCACCCCGGACCGGCGACTCGTAGCGGAGGCACTCCTCCACGAAGTTGGGGATGAGGTCGCGGTTGGACCGCAGCTCGGCCTGAAGGTCGGCGTCCTCGGCGATCAGCATGACGGCGGTGCTCAGCAGACGAACGGTGGTCTCACCGCCGGCGGCGAACAGGTTGGCGGCCACACGCACAGCGTCGATGACCTCCGGTGTGCTGCCGTCGGGGAACGTGGCGGACGCGACTCCGGTGAGCACGTCTCCTTGCGGCTCGGCGCGGCGGTCCTCGATGTAGCGACCGAACTTCTCGTAGAGGTACTCGAGCGGGGAGTGCTTCATCTCCTCGCCCTTGGTGCTGCCAACCGTTCCCGCCTTGTTGAGCATCGCGGCTCGGAACTCCGGGTGGTCCTCCTCGGGGACGCCGAGCAGGTCCGCGACCACGAGCAATGCGACGGGAGCGGCGAAGTCGCCGATGATCTCCGACCGGCCGTCGGCGTCGCTCGCGAGGGCGCTGTCGAGCTGCTCGTCCACGATGCGGGCGATGAATGCCTCGTTCTCCTTGAGGCGCTTTGGTGTGATCATCCGCGACAACAGCGCCCGGTGGGCGGTGTGCATCGGTGGGTCCATCGTCGGCAGCTGATCGCTGAACGGCAGGTCGTCGCGATGTTTGGCGATGAGCTCGGTGATGTCGTCGAGGCAGTCGGTGGGCACGGGAAACCCGGGGAACGGGCCGGTCACTGCTGTGCACGAGGAGAAGTGCTCGGTGTCGTTGTAGATCGACACGACCTCGTCGTATCCGGTGACCATCACGACGTCGTGGTGGGTCTCGCGGCGCAGGGGACATTCACCACGAAGGGCGTGGAACCACGCGTACGGATCCCGTAGCAATTCCCCGTCGGTGAAGAAGTCCGCCGTGTCCAAGTCGTCGGTCATCGGTTCGGACGGTACTCCGATGAGAACGTCGTTGCCCTCCAGCGGACACGTCAGTTCCACCCACCGGCACGTCGGAACTACCGGCGAGGGATCAGGCGCGAGGAACCGGCTACGGTCCGGGCGGATCGAACGGTCCCGAGTGGCCGTCTGGCTGATGAGCCAAGTGACCGGGGGCGAGATGTCGGAGTACGAGTACATCCTCTACGAGACGTTCGACGACGGTCGTATCGCCCGAATCCTGCTGAATCGCCCCGACGCTCGGAACGCGCAGAACCGGGCGATGCTCGTTGAGCTCGACGACGCGTTCCGCCGCGCCGAGCGTGACGACGAGGTGAGAGTGATCATCCTCGGCGGTGCCGGGAAGATGTTCACCTCCGGACATGACCTGGGTTCCAAGGTCGCCATGGACGAGATCGCCGAACACCCGACGTGGCAGACCGACGGCGGAACCCGCCAGGGTGCCGAGCGCCTCATGTTGCAGGAGTGGCACTACTTCTTCGACAACACCCGTCGCTGGCGGAACCTGCGGAAGATCACCATCGCACAGGTCCACGGGCCCGTGTACTCGGCGGGCCTCATGCTGATGTGGGCGTGCGACCTCATCGTGGCGGCCGACGACGTCGTGTTCGCGGACGTCGTCGGCACCAGGCTCGGCATGTGCGGGGTCGAGTACTTCGCCCACCCGTGGGAGTTCGGGCCGCGCAAGGCGAAGGAGCTGTTGTTGACCGGCGACTCCCTGTCGGTCGACGAGGCGTACCAACTCGGCATGGTGTCCAAGGTGTTCGCGCCCGACGAGCTCGCCGATCGCACGCTCGACTTCGCCCGCCGCATCGCCGAGACGCCGACGATGGCCGCCCTGCTCATCAAAGAGGCCGTCAACCAGAGCGTCGACAACATGGGCTTCTACAACGCGATCAACGCCTGCTTCACCCTGCACGAACTGAACCACTCGCACTGGGCGCAGGTGCACGACAACGGGTTTCCCGCCGCGCTCGAGTCCGACGGCGTGCCCAACTGGAAGGACGCGCCACCCATCGTTCCGGCGCGCAGAAGCGAGGTGCGATCCGATGGCTGACGATGTCCTGCTGGTGTCGGTGGAGGACTCCGTCGCGACGGTGACGCTGCACCGTCCGGAGTCGCTCAACGCGACGAACGAGGCGCTGCACCGACGCCTCGCCGAAGTGTGGCCCGAACTGTCGGAGCGCGACGACGTGGCGGCCATCGTCCTCACCGGATCCGGACGGGCGTTCTCCGGCGGCGGGGATCTCGACCTGCTGAAACGCATGACCGACGATCTCGACCTCCGTGAACGGATCATGGCCGAGGCGATCGACATCGTCGAAGCGATGACATCGGTCCCCGTCCCGATCGTCGCCGCGGTCAACGGTCCCGCCGTCGGCCTCGGTTGCAGCCTCGCGGCCATGAGCGACCTCGTCGTGATGGAGGAGCAGGCGTACTTCGCAGACCCACACGTCATGCTCGGCCTTGTCGCCGCCGACGGCGGTGCGCTCACGTGGCCGCTGCTCACGAGCCTGCTGCGGGCCAAGGAGTTCCTACTCCTCGGTGATCGCCTTCCTGCCTCACAGGCGATGGAACTGGGGCTCGCCAACCGTGTCGTGCCGACCGGAACCGGTGTCGAGGTGGCCACCGACTTGGCGCGGCGGCTGGCAGCACTCCCGCCTCAAGCGGTGCGAGAGACCAAGAAGGCGCTCAACTCGACGCTGCGCTCGGTGCTGTCGACCGCGCTGCAGCCGGTGGTCGCCGCCGAATCACAGTCGTTTGACGAGCCGGTGTTCCGGGCGAACCTGGCCGCAATGTTGGACCGGTCGGCGAAGCCAACCGGTTGATCTCACGGAGGGATGATGGAACTCGAAGGTCGATCAGCGATCGTCACCGGTGGCGCCGGAGGCCTCGGCGCGGCAACGGTACGGCGGCTCGTCGAGGGGGGATGTGGCGTCGCCATTTTCGACCGTGACGCAGTCGGCGCTTCTAAGCTGGCTGCCGACGTTGGCGGCGGTGCAATCGGGAGGGCCGTGGGCGTGGGTGGCGACATCTGCGACGACAGCGACGTCGCTGCGGCTATCGAGGCGGCACAGAGCCTGGGCACGTTCTCGATCGTGGTCAACGTGGCCGGCGGAGCCACCGGAGCGTGGCGAACCGTCGGCCGTGACGGCACCCCGCACGACAAGCAGGGCTTCATCGACACGATGTCGATGAACGCGATCGGAACGTTCAACGTCACCCGGCTGGGTGCAGCGGCCATCGCAGCGAACGAGCCGAACGAGGACGGGCAACGTGGCGTGGTCGTGAACACCGCGTCGATCGCCGGTATCGAAGGCCAGACCGGCCAACTGGCTTACGCAGCGACAAAGGCGGCGATCCTCGGAATGACGTTGCCACTCGCCCGGGACCTGGCCGCGATCGGGGTGCGGGTGTGCGCGATCGCCCCTGGCACCATGGGCACCCCGCTGATGATGGGGGCTCCCGAGGCAATGAAGGACGCGCTGGTCGCCAACATCGTGAACCCCAAGAGGATGGGCCGCCCTGACGAGTTCGCCCAATTGGTCGAGTCGATCGTGCGCAACGACTACCTGAACGGCGAGAACATCCGGCTCGACGGCGCGCTGCGGTTCCCTCCGAAGTAGCGAACGTGGAGCCCCTGTCGGACTACCGGGCGAAGTTGGAAGAGTGGTTGGCGAAGCGTCCGCCGACGGTCGTCGCAGCGTGCCGGCCGGAGCCGCGGTACGACGAGCGGGTCGAAACGATGCGCGGCCTGATGGCCGAGCTGTATGAGCTCGGGTTCTCCCGAGCGGGCTGGCCGGTCGACGTCGGTGGCCTCGGCGGTACGGTCGAGTATCGGGCAGCGATGTGGGAAGCGCTGGCCCGCCACGGCGTGCAGGGCATGGCCCTGTTCGAACACCTCGAGGTGTTGATTCCGGCGTTCGTCGCGCTGGGGCCGCGCGATCTCGTGGCCCGGTTGCTTCCGGAGTACCTGTCGGGTCGGGAGCTGTGGGCGCAGGGCTTCTCCGAGCCGGACTCGGGGTCCGACCTGCCGAGCCTGCGCACCAAGGCGGTTCTCGACGGCGACCACTACGTGATCGACGGGTCCAAGATCTGGACGAGTTGGGCCAAGTACGCCACGTGGTGCCTGTTGCTGGCGCGCACCGGCGACGCCGAGTCACGGCACCGCGGCCTCACGGCGTTCGTCGTGGATCTACGTGCTCCGGGAGTCGAGGTGCGGGCCATCGAGCAGTCGAACGGAACCGACGAGCTCGCCGAAGTGCACTTCGACGGCGTTCGGGTGCCGGTGGATCGGATCGTCGGTGAGGCCGGTGGCGGGTGGGCGGTTGCGATGCACATCCTGAGCAACGAGCGCGGGACGTTCGCCTGGTTCCGTCACCTGTTCCAGTACGGCCAGCTCGCTGACGGGGCGACGCGGGCGACCGAACGCGACGACAGAGCCTTCGGCAACGCGCTGCTCGACATGGTGTCCGCGACGGCAGCGGGTCTCGACGGGATCGCCGTTCACGCGACCGGCGCGACCCTTGGCCCGCGGGCCACGTTCAACAAACTGCTGCTGTGCGCAGCGGAACAGTCCGTCCACGATGCGGTGCTGGCGACCGACCCCGACATCGCGATCGGGTTCCTCGATCCGGCGGCGGAGATGCGGCGCCAGGAGTATCTGTTCTCGCGGATCGTGACGGTGTATGGCGGTTCCCAACAGATGCAGCTCGACACGATCGCCAAACAGATGTTGGAGCTGCCGTGAGCGTCGGGTCTTCGGCGAGCGATCAGTCGGCGGAGTTCTTCGACGCGTCGATCAAGGCGATGGAGGCGGAACACGACGACGGGGCGCTCGACGCACTCGGCTGGTGGGAGATGCTGGGTTCGCTCGACGATGATGATGCCGCTTCGGCGGTGTTCGCCGCGGCGAGAGCACAGGGGAGGACGTTGGCCGACACACCCCTGGTGTGCGGGGTGTCCGGTGCTGCGTTGGCCGCCGCTGCTGGGCTGGCGCCGGGCGCTGCGGTCGCGGCGCTGTGCCGTCGGTCGCCCGAACGCGGTGAGGTCTGGAACATCGTCGGCCATGTCGGTGGACGATCGCTGATCTTCGACGTCGAAGGGCGAGGAGCGTTCGTCGTTCCCTCTGACGAGGTGTCGGTCACCTCGATCGACGTCGCGGGTCGGGCAACGGTAGTGGAAGTCATCGCATCGTTGGGCGGCCGCTCGCCGGACCTGGCAGAGGGCGTCGCTGCCCCGCTGCGGGCGCGATCGCTGTATCTGGCGCGTGCCGCAGCTGCCTCGGAGATCCTCGGCGCGGCGGAACGGGTGGCCGCCATGGCGACGGACTACGCGAGGGACCGTCACCAGTTCGGCAAACCGATCGGGACATTCCAGGCGCTTCGCCACCTGTTGGCGTGGGCGGCCACCGACTGCGTGGCGATCGACTCCGTCGTGCGGCAGGCGATCTCACTGCGGCACGACGCCGGCTCGGCCGAGCTGGTCGACCGGTTCGGCGCTGCGACAAAGGCGGTGGCCGGGCGCAACGGACGGCGAGCATGCGACCGGGCCCTGCAGGCCTTCGGCGGGATCGGGTTCACCGCGGAGCACGAGCATCACCACTTCCACAGTCGGGTGATGGTCCTCGACGCCCTGTTGGGGACGTCCGCCGTGTTGACCGGCGACCTCGGAGCCTGGTTGCGGGCAGGCGGAACCCCGTCAGTCCCCGACCTCGTACTCGGCGCGGCGGTGCGCTCGGGAATGGGGCAGTCGTGAGGGTCTGGGCGTGAACACGATCCCGCGCCTTCTCGCCGATGCGGTCGCCCGTGACGCCGATGCGATCGCCGTTGTCGACCGAGACGGTGATGAGCGGGTGACCTACGGCGAGCTTGCCGAGCGGGTCCGCTCCTTCGGTGCGGCACTGGTCGAACGAGGCGTCGAGCCGGGCGACCGTGTGGCGATCTGGGCGCCAAACTCGGTCAGGTGGATCGTCGCCATGTTCGGAGCGAGCTCGGCAGGGGCAACGATCGTTCCGGTGAACACGCGGTTCAAAGGCGACGAGGCCGCTGCCATCCTGCGGCGGAGCGGTGCCCGTGTGCTCGTTACGGTTTCGGAGTTTCTCGGCGCCGACTACGTGGCGATGCTTCGGGCCGCCGACCCAGATCTGGAGATCGACACCATCGCTGGAGATCTGCCGGCAGGCTCGGGTGCCTCGTTGGGAGAGCTCGATGCCCGGGCGATGGCCGTAGCTCCATCGGATCCGTCCGACATCGTGTTCACGTCCGGGACGACCGGAGTGGCGAAGGGTGTGGTGCAGACGCACACCGGGACGACGTGCGTGGCAAGAGACTGGGTGGCGATGACGGGCATCACGGCCGACGACCGGTACCTGATGGTGAACCCGTACTTCCACATGTTCGGGTTCAAGGCCGGGATCCTCGCGTCTGTCGCCGCGGGGCTGACGATGTACCCCGTGGCGGTGTTCGACGCCGGCGCGGTGCTCGATACGGTCGAGCGGGAGCGGATCACGGTCCTGCCGGGCGCCCCCACGCTGTACCGGTCCCTGCTCGATACCCCCGGGGCGGGCGAGCGTGACCTCTCGTCGCTCCGAATCGCGGTAACCGGCGCCGCGGACATCCCCGTGCCGCTGATCGAGAGGGTCATGCACGAGTTGCCGTTCGAGACGGTGCTGGCGGGCTACGGCCTGTCGGAGGGCGGCACCGCGACGGCGACCGAGCCCGGGGATCCGCCCGACGCAATCGCCACGACGGTTGGCAAAGCCCGTCCCGGCTTCGAGTTGCGGATCGACGGTGCCGACACCGGGGAGATCCTGTTGCGCGGCCCGTCGATCATGTCGCACTACCTCGACGATCCTGAGGCGACAGCGGCAGCGTTGTCCGAGGACGGCTGGTTGCGCACGGGTGACATCGGGACGATCGGTGACGACGGCCGACTGCGGATCGTCGGGCGCTCGAAGGACATGTTCATCGTGGGAGGGTTCAACGCCTATCCCGCCGAGATCGAGAATGCTCTGCTGCGCTGTCCCGGCGTCGATCAGGTCGCGGTGATCGGGATTCCCGACGACCGGATGGGTGAAGTCGGCATGGCGTTCGTGGTTGGCGACGCCCGGCCGGACGACGTCATGGCGTGGGCCCGCGAGCACATGGCCAACTACAAGGTGCCCCGCCGCGTCGAAGTTCTCGACTCCCTGCCGATCAACGCCGCCGGCAAGGTCGAGAAGCTGGTGCTTCGCGAGATGATCAGCTGACACCGAGTCACGCGTACCTCTCGAATCGAGCGTCGAGGAGCGTCATGTCGTCGGGGTCAGTGGTCAGGATGAACGTGCCGAGCGACTCCGCGATCACCGCAAGGTGTGCGTCGACAACGTCCGCCGTGCCCGACGACGCAAGCCGTCGCCCGACCGACACGGCGTCGTCGAGTGCGTGAATCTCGAAGTGCTTGGCCGCCCGTGCCAGGTTCGCCTGTCGTTGGGGATCCCGCCACACCTGGGCCAACACCGGATGCGTCGTGTGGATCTCGTCGCCTCGTTCGGCCGCCCGCTTGATGAGTGACCACAGTCGGGAGTTCACTCGCTCGGCATCGGCGATGAGAGGTCCGGCGTCGAGAATCAACGCGGAACGCCCTGGCGGTCGAGGATCTCGTCGGCCCATGCCAGGTGCGCCGGATCGATCGGGCCGTCAGTGGCCTCCCACGAGTTGATCAGGTCGAGGAGGGCAACGCTGCGGCGACGGCGTGCGACCTCGGCGAGTAGGGACCGCTTGATGGCGAGCTTCTTGGTCCCGTCGATGGCCATCAGTTCGCCAAGAGCGGCCTCCATCTCGTCGTCGAAATCGATGGTGGTCTTCTGTGCCATATAAATAGGGTACTTGACCCGTATTCGTACGGTCACGCACTTCGAGTTGCGATCGAACGCTCACCGGGGCGCGAGAACAGCGATCCCATTCGTCGTCGCTGCGTCCGCCATGCGGTGGTCGTAGGTCACGATACCTTCGAGGTCGTCGTCCAGGTTGAGAGCCGAGGCCAGGTGCAACGCGTCCAGCGGCCGAAGCCCGAGCGGATCCAGCCGGCCCGCCTCGGAGAACGCAGCAGGGGTGAGCTGAGTCAGCGTGAACGCGTCCAGTACTTCCCGAACACGTGGGGCACGGTCCGGTGCTGCCCGGCGAACCGCCCGCATCAGTTCCGTTCGGGACAGATCGCTCGTCACCAGGACCTGGTCGGCCTTGGTGAGCCAACGCCGAAGTGCTGTCGTCTCGGTTTCGGCGACGATCAGCTTCACGAGCGCCGACGTGTCGACGTAGTACGCCACCTCAGCACCGCTCGTCGTCGCGCATGTCGGCGAGTGTGTCGGAGAGCGATGGGGAGCGAGCGGCCCCTCGCTTGGGAGCGGCAAGTTCGCTCAGGTCGCGGAGAGGTGGTCGAGCGCGGCCCGCTCCGATCAGTGCAGCGAGCCGCGACATCGGGATGGCGGTCATTTGGGCAACAGGGCGGCCTCGATCGGTGATCGTGACGGTCTCGCCGGAGGCGGCCTCCGCGACGACGGCTGAAGCGTTCTGCTTGAGCGCACGGATCCCGACCTGAGCCATGTGCTTCGCTGTAGCACATTCGCGGTCATCCCGCCGGGGCGGTGGTCGCTCTCTACCGCGACAGGATCGACACGCCCGCCGTCCCCGGGGCGCCGTAGAGCTGGGCGTAGCCGACCCTCGGTTCGCCCGGTACCTGGCGTTCGCCCGCGGTTCCACGCAACTGCTGCACCAGCTCGTACACCTGGCGGAGGCCTGACGCCCCGATCGGCTCCCCGTTGGCGATCAGGCCACCGTCGGTGTTGATCGGCAGTCGGCCGCCGATCTCGGTCTCACCATCCGCGATCAACTGTTCCTGTTCGCCGTCGTCGCAGAACCCGTTCTCGGCCATGTGGATCACCTCGGCCCCGGCGTCGGTGTCCTGCAACTGGATCACGTCGACGTCCTCCGGGCCGATGCCGGCCATCTCGTAGGCAGCCTTCGACGCGTACACCGTTGGCGCATCGTCCTGCTCGATGGCTGCCCAGGAGGCGTGCACCTCGAACGCTCCGTAGCGACGAGTTCGGAGTGTCGTCGCTCGCAGGTAGATCGGCGTCGGCGTGTACTCCTTCGCGATGTCCGCCCGGCACAGAATGACCGCGGCCGCTCCTTCGTCGGGCGAGCAGAACATGTACTGGGTCAGCGGGTAGTTGAGCATCCGCGACGACAGGATGTCAGCCTCGGAGATCGCCTTGCGCCGGAGCGCGTTGGGGTTGAGGACGCCGTTGCGGTACCCCTTGGCCGCCACCCGGGCCAGTGTTTCGTGGCTGATGCCGTGGTCGTGCATGTAGCGGTTGATCTTCATGGCGAAGAACTTCGTCGTGAGGAAGTGGCCGATCTCGCCGTACCAGGGTGGGGCCCCGTAGTCGACGGGGTCCGAGGTGAACGCGCCGTGCCCGTGTTTGTCCATTCCGACCGCGACGCCGATGTCGTACTGGCCCGAGCGGATCGAGTCGGCGGTCAGCTGAAGCGCGGTCGCCGCGGTCGCACACCCGTTGTAGACGTCCATGAACGGAATGCCGGTGAGCCCGAGTCGGCTGGTGACGGCGTCGGGGTTGTCGACCTCGAAGCTGCCGCCGAACCCGAACTGCACCTGAGGCCAGGCGATGCCGGCATCGGTGAGCGCTGCTCGCACGGCGTCGGCACCCATGTCGATCGCCGACTTGTCGCCGAACCGGCCGAACGGGTGAAGCCCCACCCCGATGATTGCGACGTCGACCATGTCAGGCACCCTCTCCTGCCGCCTGCTCGACCGGGGCGAACGCGAACGTCATCACCACCGTGCCATCAGGGTCGGTTCGGAACGGAACCACTCGCAGCTCCAGCTCCATGCCGATCGTCAGCGCGGCCGGATCGTTCTCCGTGAGTCGGGACTCGACTCGCACGTCGTCGCCCAGCTCGACGATGCCGACCCCGAAGGGCTGGAACGTCTCGTTCGTCTCCCCGCCGGCATAGGGCTCCTTCGGGAGGAAGCCCTGCGTCGTGAACGTCCACAGCGTGCCGCGCCTGGGGAGCAGATGCTCCTCGACCGACGTCGATCCACACCGGGCGCACGAGGTCGGGCGAGGAAAGGTGATCGACTCGCAGTCGGCGCAACGTCCGCCGATGAGTTGCGGATCGTCACTGGGCCATGTGAAGACGTCTGGGTGGAACGCCACCTGGGTCATCGCTGCTCCTTGGGGACACCGGCGAGTCGAAGAGCGCCGTCGAGGCGAATGTGCTCGCCGTTGAGGTACGGGTTGGCGACGATGTCGGCCACGAGTTCGGCGAACTCCTCGGGACGGCCCAGTCGACCGGGGAACACGACCCCCGCCGCGGGGTCTTCGAGCAACGTGCCGTGGAGGCGCAACATGGCCGGTGTGCCCATCGGCCCTGGGGCGACAGCGCACACTCGGATTCCCAGCGGCGCGAGGTCACGAGCCAACGGCAAGGTCATTCCGAGCACTGCGGCCTTCGCCGCGGCGTAGGCGACCTGCCCGCGCTGGCCTTCGATCCCGGCAATCGACGCCGTGTTCACGATCACGCCGCGCTGGCCGTCGAGGTCCGGCTCGTTGGCGGACATCGCCGCCGCGACGAGACGGATTGCATTGAACGTGCCGACGACGTTGGATCGCAGCGCCCGCTCGAACGACGCGAGATCGTGGGGTTCACCGTCCTCGACGGTCGCCCGTCCACGGCCGCTTCCACCGGCAACGTTCACCAGCACCCGAACCGGACCGGGTGCTGTGGCCACGGCTTCGGTGACGGCCTCGTCGTCGGTGGCGTCACCCACGACGCTGGCGACGGCTCGGGACGACTCCGGCAGCGCGCGATCGAGAACGACGACGGCGAAACCCGCATTGGCGAGCCGGGCGACAGTCGGCGCACCGAGTCCGCCCGCACCCCCGACGACGATCGCGCTGTCGACCACGACCACACAGTATGCGACCTGCGAGAACGGTGCATCCCACGAGGGAGAACACTCCTCTCTCTGAACGGAAGTCAGCTTGCTCGGGATGCTACGATCCCGTAGTGAGCCGATCGGGGGATCGGCGGCGAGGCAGGTTCGCGATGACCGACGTGATGCAGGGAGTACGAATCCTGGAGGTGGCCGAGCACACGTTCGTGCCGGCGGCCTCGGCGATGCTCGCCGACCTCGGGGCGGAAGTCATCAAGGTCGAACACGTCGAGCGCGGCGACGCCATGCGCGGACTGCTGTCGAGTGGTGTCGGGATCATGGGCACCGACGTCCACGTCCTCCTCGAGCACTCGAATCGGGGCAAGCGCAGTATCGGCCTCGACCTCTCGTCGCCCGAAGGCGTTGCGGTGCTCGGCCGTATCGCTGCGACCTGCGACGTGTTCCTCACGAACAAGCTGCCCGGTGTCCGTACCAAGCTGGGAATCGACGTCGAGCAGATGCGCGAACACAACCCCGACCTCATCTACGTCCGCGGCAGTGGTCAGGGCAACCGCGGCCCTGATGCCGACAAGGGCTCCTACGACGTCCTGTCGTACTGGCACCGCTCCGGCATGGCGCTCGGCGTGATGCAACCCGATGCCGAGTTCGTCACTCCACCGCCGTCGCCGGCGTTCGGCGACTCCATCGGCGCCATGACCATCGCCGGCGGCATCATGGGCGCTCTGTTCCACCGTGAACGCACTGGGGAAGCCACCGTCGTCGACGTGTCACTCCTCGGTATCGGCATGTGGTCGATCGGGGCCGCGCTCGCACTCTCCCTGCAGATGGGCCGAGGGTGGGGTCCGCCTCCGCCCGGCACGTCGCGCAATCCCCTCGTCTCCACGTACCGAGCCGGCGACGGCGTCTTCGTCTCGTTCTCGTGCCTCCAGGCGGCTCGCTACTGGGCGGAGGCCTGCAAGCTTCTCGGTCGGCCGGAGCTCGCCACCGACGAGCGGTTCGCCGACCACGCCGCGCTGTCACAGAACGCCGGTGCCGCCGGCGACGAGATTGCCGCCGCCATCGCATCGGCCACGTCCGCTGAATGGCGCGACCGCCTCGAACCCTTCAGCGGCCAGTGGGCGATCGTGCAGGACACCCTTGCCGCTGCCGCCGATCCACAGACCGTTGCCAACGGCTACGTCGTCGACCTCGAAACGTCGGGCGGCACACCGTTCCGCCTTGCTGCCTCACCGGTGCAGTACGACGAACAGACGCCGCAAGCACGGCGGGCACCCGAGTTCAATGAACACGGCGACGACATCCTCCAAGAGGCCGGCTACGACTGGGATGCCATCGTCGACCTGAAGGCCAAGGGCGTCGTCGCCTGAGGGAGCTGCGGGGATCGGAGGGAGCACGATGCGTCTCGGACTGATGGTCGGGCCCGAGCGGGGCCGCTACGCCACCAAGGTCGAGCGGCTGCGACGCGACGCTGCGTGGGCGGAGGCAGCCGGCTTCTCCACCGTCTGGATCCCGCAGATTCCCGACGAGTTCGACGCTCTCACCGCCGCTGCGATCATCGGAGCGGCAACCGAGCGCATCGAGATCGGCACTGCGGTCGTGCCGATCCAGCCGAGGCACCCGATAGCGCTCGCGCAACAGGCGGTGTCGGTGCAGGCCGTGTGCGCCGGGCGGCTTCGGTTGGGCCTCGGCGTGTCGCACCACTGGATCGTCGAGGACATGTGGGGCATCCCTTATCGACGTCCGCTCGCCGCGATGCGCGACCAGCTCGACGTGCTCGATCAGGCGCTGATCGGGTGTGGTCCCGTCGACCTCGACAACGACAGCTTCAACGTTCACATGAGCCTCGACGTCACCGACATCGGCCCCACCCCCGTTCTGCTCGCCGCCCTCGGACCGAGGATGCTGGATCTGGCGGGGGATCGAACCGACGGAACGATCCTCTGGATGGCAGATGAGGCGGCGATCGAATCGCACGTCGCTCCACGCCTCAATGGGGCCGCCGAACGCGCCGGCCGATCGGCTCCCCGGATCGTCGCAGGAGTGCCCGTGTGCCTCTGTGCCGACAGCGAGATCGCCGTCGCGACCGAGCGCACCAACCGCCTGCTCTCAGAGGCAGAGATCTCACCGAACTACCAACAACTCCTCGGCCACGGTTCCGCCCGTGAGGTCGGCGACCTGCTCGCCGCCGGCTCCGAGGAGTCGGTGGTGAAGCGCCTGCGTTCCTTCGCCGACGCCGGCGCCACCGACGTGTCGATCCGAATCGTGCCGATCGGCGACGACCGCGACCAACTCATCGCCTCCCGAGAACGCACGCGGCAGTTCCTCGCGTCGCTCGATGGCGACCTGACCTGACCTGTGACCTGACCCTTTCCGACTCCGAGAAGAGGTGCTGAGATGCCCCCGACCCGTTTCCTCGACGTCCCGGTCTTCGACGCCGACAACCACATGTACGAGACCCCTGAGGCGCTGACGAAGTTCCTCCCGGACCGCTACAAGGGTGCGATCGACTACGTCGACGTGCGAGGTCGCACCAAGATCGCGGTGCGCGGACGCATCAGCGAGTACATCCCCAACCCGACGTTCGAGGTGGTGGCGCGCCCAGGCGCGCAGGAGGACTACTTCCGGAACGGCAACCCCGACGGCAAGTCCCGTCGCGAGATCTTCGGCGAGCCGATGCGCTCGATTCCGGCATTTCGCGAACCCGCCCCGCGGTTGGAGTTGATGGACGAGCAGGGCATCGATCGCGCGCTGATGTTCCCCACGCTCGCCAGCCTCATCGAAGAGCGGATGCGCGACGCTCCCGAACTCACCCACGCCGTCGTTCACGCGCTCAACGAGTGGATGTATGAAACCTGGCAGTTCAACTACGAGGGTCGCATCTTCGCGACGCCGGTCATCACCCTGCCGATCGTGGAGAAGGCGATCGAGGAGTTGGAGTGGGTCGTCGCCCGGGGGGCGAAGGCGATCCTGGTCCGGCCGGCCCCGCCCTCGGGCATTCGAGGACCGCGGTCCTTCGGGCTCGAGGAGTTCGATCCGTTCTGGGAGAAGGTTGTCGAGACGGGCGTGCTCGTGGGAATGCACTCGTCGGACAGCGGATACGACCGGTACACGAACGACTGGATGGGCAACGATAGCGAGATGCTGCCGTTCCAACCGCAGGCGTTCCGCATGCTGTCGCAGTGGCGGCCGGTCGAGGATTCGGTCGCCGCGCTCATCTGCCACGGAGCGCTGTCACGGCATCCCGACCTGAAGGTGGCGGTCATCGAGAACGGCAGCAGCTGGGTCGCACCGCTGCTGTCGAACCTGAAGGACATCTACAAGAAGATGCCGCAGGACTTTTTGGAGGACCCGGTCGCCGTCTTCAAGAGGAACGTGTACGTCAGCCCGTTCTGGGAGGAGGACTTGGGCGCGCTCGCCGAGCTCATCGGCACCGAGCACGTCCTGTTCGGCTCCGACTACCCCCACCCCGAGGGACTCGCCGATCCTGCCAGCTACGTCGACGAGCTCGCCGGCCTCCCCGACGAGTCGATCCGCAAGATCATGGGTGGCAACCTCGCCTCCCTCATGAACGTCGAGGACAAGGTCGTCGCATAGGCGTGGGTCAGGGGTGCTCGCCGGCGCGGGCGAGGAGGCCGCGGGCGATCACGAGACGCTGGATCTCGTTGGTGCCCTCACCGATCACCATGAGCGGAGCGTCGCGGTAGTAGCGCTCGACCGGCAGGTCGGTGGTGTAGCCGACCCCGCCGTGGATGCGCATCGCTTCGGTCGCGAGTTCGAGGGCTGTCTCGCTGGCGAAGAGCTTGGCCATCCCCGCCTCCACATCGCACCGGAGCCCGGCTGCCTTTCTCTCGGCGGCATTGCGGGTCAGAAGGCGCGCCGCTTCGAGCTTGGTGGCCATGTCGGCCAGCTTCATCTGTATCGCCTGGTGCTCACAGATCGGTTTGCCGAACGTCTGCCGTTCCTGGGAGTAGGTGATTGCGGCATCGAACGCTGCTCGTGCGACTCCTACCGCTCGCGAGGCGATGTTGATCCGGCCGATCTCGAGCACGCCGAGGATCTGCGCCAGCCCGCGGCCCGGATCGCCGACGAGGTTGGCCGCGGGGACGCGATGCCCCACGTATGACATCTCGACGGTCTCTGTCCCGCGATAGCCGAGCTTGCCGACGTGGGACGACACGGTGATTCCTTCGAACGCCGGACCCGGCTCCTTCTCGACGACGAACGTCGAGACGCCCTCGGCGGTGCGTGCGACCAGCGCGACGATGCCGGCACGCTCCCCATTGGTGACCCACGCCTTGGTGCCCGAAATGACGTACACGTCGCCGTCGCGGACCGCCTTGCAGGCGATGTTGCGGGTGTCGCTGCCGGCGTCTGGTTCGGACAGCGACATGGCGCCGCGGACCTCCCCGGTTGCCATCGAGGGGAGGAGCCTCGACTTCTGCTCATCGTTGCCGTGCCGCATGAGCAGCGTGGCAGCCATGGTGTGGGTGTTGACGATGCCCGTCAGCGTCATCCACCCGTACGCGAGCTCCTCGACGATCTCAACGTAGGTGGGAAGGTCGAGTCCGAGCCCGCCGTACTCCTCGGGGATCGTGACGCCGAACAGCCCCAGCTCACGCATCGTGGCGACGATGTCGGCGGGGAACTCGTCGGCATGCTCGAGCTGCGACGCAACGGGGATTACGTCGCGGGCGACGAATCGGCGAACCGTCGCGACGACTGCCTCGCGAACGTCGGGGTCGGTGCGGTCAGCCATGTCGAATGCTCCGGTCAGAGGTACATGCCGCCGTTGACGCCGATGATCTGGCCGGTGATGTACTCGCCGCCGTCGCTGCACAGGAACGAGGCGGCGGCAGCGATATCGGCGGGAGTGCCGGGGCGCCCCAGGGGGATGAAGCCCGCAAGCGTTTCGAGCGGTGGAACCGCGCCCGTGGAGACAGCTCCTTGCGCCATCGGTGTGTCGACGATCGTCGGCGGGATGGTGTTGACGGTGATGTGGTGCGGTGCCAGCTCCTTCGCCAGCCCCTTGGTGAGCGAGATGACCCCGCCTTTGGCGGCGACGTAATGGGCCATTCGGCCGGCGCCGGACTGGGCGCTCGACGAGGAGATGGTGACCATGCGACCCCACCCGGCGTCGACCATGTCGGGGATCGCCAGCTGCAGGCTGGTGAACGTGCCGGTGAGGTTGACGGCGATCATGCGGTCCCACAGTTCACCGGAGATGGACGTTGCGTCGTCGAACGACTCGACGCCGGCGCTCGTGACGACGATGCCGATCGCGCCGAGCTCGCTTCGGACGGTGTCGTAGGCGGCCGCCATTGCGTCGCGGTCGGCGACGTCTGCTCCGACGCCGATCGCTCGGCCTCCGTCGGCGACGATCTGCGATGCTGCTGCCGCGGACTTCGCCGGATCGAGGTCGAGGACGGCCACAGCGTGACCGTCGGCGGCGAGGCGTTGGGAGACCCCCAGTCCGATACCGGATGCTCCGCCGGTGACGACGGCGACGCGGCCCGACGATTGGTCGCTCATTGCTCCACCTCCACGGGGGTGAACTCGATGTGGAGTTTGGTGAGTCCTCGCAGGATCCACGTCGGTTCGTAGTCGAAATGCCAGTTGCCATCGGTCCCGTGGTGCTCGGCGGAGAGGCGGAGATCGCGGGTGCGGTCGAGGATGCGGTTGAGGCTGACCCTGGCCTCGACCCGCGCCAGCGGACCGCCGGGACAGGAGTGGTGCCCGCGGCCGAACGCCAGGTGCTCTCGGGAGTTGGGCCGTTCGATGCGAAATTCCTCGGGGCATTCGAACCGGCGGGGATCGCGGTTGGCGGCCCCGTTGAGGAGCATGACAGGCGTTCCCGCCTTGATCTCGACGCCGCCGACACTGGTCGTGCGGCGGGTCATCCGAAAGTCGGCTTTGACCGGGCTTTCGAGGCGCAAGGCCTCCTCGATGAACTCGGGGATCAGGTCGCGGTTGGAGCGCAGTTCGTCCTGTAGCTCAGGCTTCTCGCACAGGTGTTGCACACAGTTGGCGAGAAGCTTGGCGGTGGTCTCCTGGCCTGCGGCGAACAGGAACGTCGCCGACCGGACGACGTTGACGACGGGCGGAATGCTCCCGTCGGGGTAGGTGCCCTGCGCGAGGTCGGTGAGGATGTCGTGGCGGGGGTTCGCCCGGCGGTCCTCGATGTAGGTGGAGAACCACTCGTCGAGCGAGTCGAGTTTGTTGAGCGGCTCGTCGTCGCGGACGTCGGCCTGGTTCACCATGCCGGGCGGTTGGCTGAGGCCGAAGAACTTCCGGAACTCGCCCTGGTCCGCCTCGGGGACGCCGAGGACGTCGGCCACGGCGAACATCGCGAAAGGTTGCGCGTACTCGCTGATGAACTCGCACTTGCCGTTGGCGAGGAACTCGTCGAGCTGGCGGTCTGCGACGCGCCACATGAACTCCTCGTTCTCCTGGAGGCGCTTCGGTGTGAGGAGCCGCATGAGGAGAGCCCGCTCCTGGGTGTGCATCGGCGGGTCCATCGTGACCATGTGCTCGTTCATTGGGAGGAGGTCGCGGTGCGCGTCGATCGTGGCGCTCACGTCGTCGCCTTCGAGCGGTACGGGAAACTCGGCGAAGGGGCCGATCACCGAGTTGCACGACGAGAACGTGTCGTGATCGCGGTATATCTCCGATGCCTCGTCCCACCCGGTGACGGCGAGCACGCCATAGGTGTTGGTCGCCGCGATCGGGCACTTGGAGCGAAGGTGCTCGAAGTACGGGTACGGATCCTCCAACAGTGTGGCGTCGGTGAAGAAGTCGACCTGGTCGTAGTCGGTCACGGACGGTTCCCCCTGGTTCGGCCGGCGGTGATCGTTCCGGCAGGCGAGGCTGGGCGGTGGCACAGCATTGCTAGGCGACTGCCTAGCAAGCACACTGCGAGGGTGGCAAGGAGTTCCCGATGAGTGGTCCCACGAGACGGATCGGAGCGGAGGACTCGCAGTCGCGGGCGCACCTGCTCGATGTCGCGGAGCAGATGTTGCTGGCCGAAGGAGCGGCTGCCGTGACGTCGCGCCGGCTCGGCAGGCGGGCGGGAGTGAGCTCGCAGCTCGTCCACTACTACTTCCGCACGATGGACGACTTGTTCATCGAGCTGTTCCGGCGTCGGGCGGAGGAAGGCCTTCGGCGCGTCGAACAGGCGTTGGCCGTCGACGGGACGCTGACGGCGATCTGGGACCTCACGTCCAACCCCGCTGGGGCACTCTTCAACATCGAGTTCGCCGCGCTAGCCAACCATCGCAAGGCGTTGCAGGCTGAGATCGCCGAGTTCGGCGAGCGCTATCGCCGGTTGCAGCACGATGCCGTAGCCGCGCGGTTCGCTGCGCTCGGCGTGCCCGAGGAAGTGTGTCCACCGACGGTGGTGCTCTTGGCGCTGACCGGCATGGCGCAGATCATGTCGATCGAAGCGAACTTCGGGTTCACCACCGGCCACGACGAAGCGGTGACTTTCACCCGGCAGTTGCTCGAACGCGTCGAGGCGGGGGAATGGGGGGTGGGGTAATCAACGCGAAGGATACTGAGCCCGTGTCGCAGTCTGCTACACTTGTCGCAAGTCGGAACGACCGGAAGTATGGTGGATGTCATGACACGACCCAGCTCGACACCGTCGCGGATCAGCGCCGATATCGCTGCCAGCGCTGCGGCGGTGGCTCCCTACGAGCACCGCACGATCACCGAGCAGATCAACTACTGGGCGCGCGTTGGTATGCAGATCGAACGTTCGGCATCGGTCACGAGTCGCAGCGTGCTCGCGGTCGCTGCCGGCCGAGCCCAGTTCTCCGGCCTCACCGTCGACGAGCGGCGAGCGGCCCATGCACTGATCGACGCCGGGATCGCCGAACGAGCGGCGTCGGAGCGATTCGGCGCGGCGGCGCGTGCAGCGGGGCAAACGACCGTTTCGATCGACGACGACGGCTACCTCATCGAGATCGCACCGGGAGGAACACGGCGTCGTCTATGAGTCGACTCGACCTCATCGTCGGTCCGAACGGCGCTGGCAAGACGACTCTGTTCGAGCGGGTCCTTGCCGCGAGTCGGCCGGGCCTCCCGTTCGTCAACGCAGACCGGATTGCCGTCGACCGCTTCGGTGACGAAGCGGAAGCACGCTCGTATGAGGCTGCGACGATCGCGGCGCGGGCGCGCTCGGCGCTTGTCGACGCCCGGCTCGACTTCTGTACCGAGACCGTGTTCTCCCATTCGTCCAAGGTCGACCTCGTCGCCGACGCGGTATCGGCTGGGTACGACGTAGTGCTCCACGTCGTGATGATCCCGCTCGCCCTCTCGGGGCCGAGGGTCGCCGCGCGTGCCGCAGCCGGCGGCCACTCGGTGCCGACAGACAAGCTCGGTGCACGATTCGAGCGGCTCTGGCCCCACGTCGTCGCAGTGGTCCCGGTGTGCATGCTCGCCGTGTTCTGGGACAACTCCGGCGACGCAGGCCCAACCGAGGTAGCGACCTTTCGGTACGGGTTGGCCGATGCTCCACCACGTTGGCCGTCGTGGGCACCGGCGCCGCTGACCGAGCTCTGATCGCGTGGGACTGTGGCGGGTCTCAGAGCGGGACCATCTTCGGGAGATGACCCCGATCGAGTGATCGGGTCCCGGCTTCGGCCGCGATCGAGTTCGCGGTGCCGAGGAGGTTGTCGAGCACGAAGGTGCGCCGCAGGTAGCGATGGAAGTCGTGTTCGGTGGTGAACCCGATGCCGGCGAGCACCTGCTGGCAGTGGTTGCGAACCGTCTGGGCAGAGAACCCGCACACTGCCTTCGCCAGGGCGGCCGCTTCGGGCGAGCCGTCGATCCATGCGCCGTCGAGGGCCGCCGCCGCGGCCTCCACGGCGACGTGCGCTTCGGCGAGGCGGTGGCGCACCGCCTGAAAGCCGGCGATGGGCCGATCGAACTGAACACGGTCGAGTGCGTGGGTGCGGGCCATCTCGACCATCGTCCGCATGGCGCCCACCATTTCGTGACCGATCGCCAACCGTCCGAGAGCAACGCCCTCGTCCGCAAGCCGAACCTCCGGCTCTGCCACCACGACCAGTCCGAGGTCAGGGTCGAGGCCGACTCGCTCACCGCCGAACTCCACGTAGCGATCACCGAACGAAATCGGACCGGCGACCAGCCGGGACAGCGCATCGGATGTCGCGCAGACAGCACCCTGCGCCTCGAACCAGGACGACACGGCGACCCGAGGAGCCGCCCGGACCGCGTCGATCCAGCCGAGCGCGTCGAGGTCACCGCCCGCGCGGGCCGCCCGGTCGAACGTCGTCGCCAACAGTGCGAGCGATGCGTCATCCAACCCGGCCCCGTCGAGCGCGGTCATCGGTCGGCTCCGAGGTCGAGCAGCCGCCGGGCCACGATGTTGCGCTGGATCTCGGCGCTGCCGCCGTAGATCGTCGCGGCACGTGAGTAGAGGTAGTCGGTTCTCCACCGTTCGCTGACGGGGTCGTCGTCGAGTGCGACGTCGGCGGCGAGCACGCCCGCGGCGAGGTCGAACACCTGCTGCTCGCAGGTCGCCAGGAGGATCTTGTCGACAGATGTTTCGGGACCGAGGCGTTCGCCTCGGTCGAGTCGGTGCAGGGTGGAACGCGATCGGGAACGCAACGCGAACAGGTCGACGATCACTCGGCCGAGGTCGCGCCGATCCAACGATGACGACGCCTGCGCGACGAGGTCGTCGAGCCGGCGATGCAGGAACGCCCCCCGGTGCCACAGGGCGGTGCTGCGCTCGAAGGGCAACAGGTCCATCGCCACCGCCCACCCCTGGCCGATCTCGCCGAGCATCCGTCCGGCGGGCACCAGCACGTCGTCGAAGAACACCTCGCTGAACTCGGGCTGTCCGTGCATCGTCTCGATCGGTCGGACCGCAATGCCGGGGGTGTCCATGTCGACGAACAGGGCACTGATCCCACGGTGCGCCGACTCGACGGTGCCGGTACGCACCAGGAGGACACACCGCTGGGCGTACTGGGCGAGGCTCGTCCACACCTTCTGCCCGTTGACACGCCAGTGCGGCCCGTCGGGGGTGTCGACCGGCTCTGCCTCACACGTCAGCCCGGCGAGGTTGGAGCCGGTTCCCGGTTCGGAGAATCCCTGACACCAGGTCTCGTCACCTCGGAGCAGGAGGGGCACCATCTCCGCCGCAAGGTCAGGCGACGCGTAGTCGATCATCGTCGGTGCCAGGACCTCGGTCATCGAGTAGAGGCCCGGCTCGACGAAGCCCCGGGATGTCAGCGCCTCGCCGAGGTAGCCGCGCAGCAGCGGGGAACCGCCGAGTCCACCGACCCGTTCGGACCATCCCCAGCGCATCCACCCGGCGTCGTAGCCGAGCCGCTTGACCTTTCCGAGATGGGCCATCTCGGCATCGAGGTCCGGGCCGTGGTCGGGTGACAGATCGGCGGTGTGCTCGTCGAGCCATTGGTCGAGGCCGGAGCGGAACTCTTCGAGCTCCAACAGTCGCCGACTCCGGGCGCGGGCCTCGTGGGGTCGTGGGGGCGGCCGCCGTCGCGGGCACCGCTTCGGCGGAGAAACGTCATGGACCGGGTCTGGATCCGCCAGCCGTCGTCGAGTCGACGGTAGGTGTCGGTGTACCAGCCGATGCGCATCTCGTGGTTGGTCTGGCCGACGAAGCACAACGGCTGTTCGCCGGTGCCACGGTCGCCGTCGAGCTCGAGGGCCGGCGGGCCCACCATGAACAGCCCACTCGGCGCGGCCGCGACCAGAGTGGGAAAGTCGGCGAGAGCGTAGGTGTCGCCGAACGCGCTGTAGGTGCCGCCGGGCGCGAACGTGGCGACGACGGCGTCGACGTCGCCTTTGGTCATTCCCACGGCGTAACGGGCCAGCGTCTGGGTGAGTTCGATCACGTCGTCGGTCGGGTTCGTCATTCGATCCTTCATTCAGTCGAAGCCGTACACGACGTGCACGGTGGGCGACGTCGGAACTGATTGGCAGGTGAGCACGAATCCGTCGGCGACCTCCTCGTCGGTGAGTGCGTCGTTCACCAGCATCTCGACGCTGCCGTCGAGGAGACGTGCCATGCAGGTAGCGCAACTGCCCGACTCACAGGAGTAAGGCGGGTCGAGGCCGAGTTGGCGCGCGGTCTGCAGGATCGTCGTGCCGGGTCGATGGTCGGCCTTCCCCACTCGCCCGTCTACATCGATGACGATCGAGGTCGGGCACTCCTGCTCGGCGTCGATGTCGGCCGCGTCGGCGCCGTCGTTCCCGGGAGGGGTGGCGAACCGCTCGACGTGGATTCGGTCGCCGTCGACACCGGCTGCGAGCAAGGTAGACTCGACGATGTCCATGAAGGCGGGTGGGCCACACACGTAGTGCTCGGCGCTCGGAGCGGTGTCACGGAGGAATGCGTCCACGGCAGCGGCGTCGGTGAATCCGTGGTCGATGTCCCAGCGGTGGGTCACACTGAGCCGGCCGTTCGATGCCGAGGCGAGACGGTCGAGTTCGCGGAGGAAGATCGTGTTGTCAGGATCTCGGTTGGCGTAGAGAACGCGAACGCGGCGATCGGTGTTCGCCAGTGCAGCGCGAGCTAGCGACATGATCGGGGTGATGCCGCTGCCCGCTGCGAACGCGACGAGGTCGGCATCGGTCTCGGTGAGCACGAAGCGGCCCGCAGGCAACGTGACGTCGAGCTCGGAGCCCGGCTCGACATGGTCTATCAGCCAGTTGGAGACGGCACCGCCTGGGACACGCTTGACCGTGACGGCCGGAGCGTCGTCGACGCCCGGGGCCGAGGACATCGAGTAGCAGCGCAGCAACGTCGCGCCGTCGATCGCGACGCGGAACGTGCAGAACTGCCCGGCGAGGTACTCGAACTTCGGGCGCAGGTCGCTGGGAACCTGGAGCACGAACGACCGCGCCTCGTGGGTCTCGACGACGACCTCGGACACCGTGACTCGATGAAAGCTGTGGTCGGGTCGAGTGGCGACGGTCGCGTTCGACACGCGCCCAACGATAATGGCGTTCTCATCTGAGAGCAATCACGTTGTCACCAGCCTCGAAGCGAGCTATCGTCGGGCGCGGATCGCCAGGGGGTGGGTGTTGAGCCAGTCGGTTTGGCAGGAGCGAGGGTGGGGCCTGCGAGATGTCGCCCCCGACCTCGCCGCGAGCTATCGGGAAGCGGGCCATTGGAGCGGTCGCTCGTTGGGGGAGGTGGTAGCCCACGGTCTCGACTTGCTCGGCCACGCTCCGTTCCACGTTCGTTCGACGATACGGCCGTGGTCGGGGACCTTCGCCGACGTAGACCGTGCCGCTCGCTCGTTCGCATCATCGTTGTCCGCACGAGGGGTTGGGCCCGGTGACGTCGTGCTTCTCCAGCTCCCGAACTGGGTGGAGGCGGGGATCGCGTTCTGGGGTGCGACGTATCTCGGCTCTGTCGTCGTGCCGGTCGTCCACTTCTACGGCGCGAAGGAGGTGAGCCACATCCTCCGCGTCACTCGTCCGACCGTCGTGGTCACGCCGGAGCGGTTCGGTTACGTCGACCACCTCGGCAATTACACCTCGATGTTGTCGTCGACACCGGTTCCCAACTGGTTGGTAGTCGGGGACCGCCCGACAGCGTCGCTACCCGCCGGCGCAACAGCTTTCGAGGATCTGCTCGACGCCGACCCGATCGGTGGCCCGGTGGTCGTCGACCCGGCATCACCAGCAGTGATCGGCTTCACGTCCGGCACAACGCAGGACCCCAAGGGAGTTGTCCACTCCCATGACACTCTGGGATTCGAGGCCCGCCAGCTGGACTGGATGTTCCCCGAGGGTGGCCCGAGCGCCATCACCGGAGCGCCCGTCGGCCACTTCATCGGCATGCTCAACGCGTTCATCGTTCCGCTGTTGCGGTGGCGGCCGGTCAACCTGGTCGACGTGTGGGATCCCGCCGCGATCCTTCGCCTGATGCTCGACGAGCGGCTGGGCATGACCGGCGGGTCGACGTTCTTCCTGACCAGCCTTCTCGACCACCCCGATTTCACCGAGGAGCACCTCGGCCTGTTGCCCTTCGCCGGTCTCGGGGGTTCGCCGGTTCCCGAGGCGGTTACGACGCGAGCCCGCGACCTCGGCATCGCCACGTTCCGCTCGTACGGGAGCACCGAACACCCGTCGATCACCGGGTGTCGGATCGACGAACCCGAGGACAAGCGGATGCGCACCGACGGGCACGCCCTCCCCGGAGTGGAGATCCGGCTCGATGACGACGGGGAGATCCTCAGCCGCGGTCCGGATCTGTTCATCGGCTACACCGATCCGAGGCTCACCGATGCGACGGTGGACAGCGACGGCTGGTATCGCACCGGCGACATCGGTGCAGTCGACGACGACGGGTACCTCACCATCACCGACCGCGTTTCGGATGTGATCATCCGGGGTGGCGAGAACATCAGCGCCCGCGAGGTCGAGGAGCTGGTGTCCGAGCTCGGGTCGGTGGCCGAAGTCAGTGTCGTGGCGGTGCCGGACGATCGGATGGGCGAGCGGGCGGCGGCGGTGCTCCTGTTGCGTCCGGGACAGAAGGCCCCGACGTTGGAAGCGATGCGCGAACACCTCGATGGCGCAGGCCTCGCTCGGCAGAAGTGGCCCGAGTCGATCCACGTCGTGGACGAGATGCCGCGAACGGCGTCGGGCAAAGTGCAGAAGTTCGTCCTGCGCGATCGGCTCCGTGCCGGAACGCTCACCCCGTCCGCCGAGTAGACCGCGAGACCCGAGTGACCCGAATCGACCCGATCCCGCCCGAGGCCTGGCCGCCCCAGATCCGCGAGGCGCTCGCTGAGCTGCGCCCGGCCGCTGCCCGGCACCCCTTTCCGCCACGTCGAGACGACCGGCCCAAGGGGCTCAACGTCCTCGGCACCCTGGCTCGCCACCCGGCCTTGATGACGGCGTACCACACGTTCAACGGCCAGGTTCAGTTCGGCACCACCTTGTCGCTTCGCCAGCGTGAGCTGTTGATCCTGCGGGTCGCTGCGGTGCGGGACTGCGCGTACGAGTGGGCCCAGCACGTGGTCATCGCTGGCGACCTGGGCGTGTCGCCCGAGGAGATCGAACGTGTCGCGGTTGGCCCCGCCGCCGGCTGGGCGCCGCTGGACGCTGCGCTGTTGCGCTCGGTCGACGAGCTGATCGCCGACGCCCGCATCGGCGACGCGACGTGGGCGACGCTGTCGGCGGAGCTTGATGACCAGCAGTTGATGGACGTGATCTTCACGGTCGGTGCCTACGACACGCTGGCGATGTTTCTCCGCTCCGTCGGAGTCGAACTCGACGCCGACCTCGCCGACTAGCGCGTCGAACGGTCATGCCGCGGCACGTATCGTCACCGCCGCCAACTCACTCTCGATGAGACGCGTCGACGCGAGTCCGGGCATCGATGCGATCGATGCGTCGATCTGGCGAACGAGATCGGGCTTCGGGGCGAGCAGGAGCCCGAGGAGTCGATCGACATCGCTCCGACACCGGAGCCCGAGTCCGACCGGACGCCACAGGTGCGTCAGCGCGTACCGCGTGATGCGTTGGGCGCGCTCGTTGCCGTCGAGGCGTTCGATCGCCGATTCACGATAGAAGGCGTAGTGGAGCGCCTCCTGGGCGATGATGTCGCCGAGGATGGTCGATAGCAGCGGGTTCGACGTGCGCTGCCTGATCACCTGGTAGAAGCGGAGAGTCGTGAGCTCGTTCACCGCGCCCCACGCCATGTGGACGGCGAAGAAGTCGTCGCCGACGACGCGGTGGGCCAGTTGGTTGAGCCGCTTGCCGCGCCGCGCTCCTCTCCGGTGACGGGGCTCTCGGTGAAGGAGGGTGACATCGACGCCGGTCTGGTTCAGGAAGCGGTCGAGCAACTCGCCGTGTACCCGTTCCTGCTCCAGCCAGATGCGGAGGAACCGGCTGACCGTTGGATCTCGCGTGATGTCGAGGCTCTCGAAGGTCCCTTCGGTCGCCCACTCGACCTGGGCGGCGTAGGTCAGCTGAAACACCTCGTCTGCGGTGACAGGTGAGTCGGCGGCAGCAGACCAGTCGTAGTCGTCGGGGTCGAGGGGCTCGCCCATCCGGTCGAGGAGTCGTTCGGCACGTGACATGCCCGTAGTTCGGGCGCGAGCGGGTGGACGGATTGGTCAGCCGAGTCGGTGGCGCTCGAAGAAGTCCCAGATGACGTCAGTTGCGTCGAGGGAGCTCGTGGTCCCGACGATGGGCGCGACTTGTCGGAAGAAGTCGCTACCCGGCCACGAGTGGCCACCGCCGTCGATCCGGTAGAACTCGGCGTCGGACGAACCTCCGCAGTCCCAGGATGTGTGGAGGATCGCGCCTCCGGTCGCCGGGTCGGGCCCCGAGCCAACCGTCGAGGTTCGGGGCGCAGCGCAGCCGAACTTCGCGGCGACGCGCTGAGGTGTCTCGGCGAATCCCCAGTAGGGGAGGATCGGGTCGTCGGTTCCGTGGAACGTCACGAAAGGGACCATTCGCTGCGTGGCGGTGCACAGGTTCCGGATCCCGGCGACCGGCGCGGCGGCCGCGAAGGTGTTGGCCCGCATGCACATCAGCATCGAGGTCATCGCTCCACCGAAGGAGAGTCCGGTGATGTACATGCGGGACCGGTCGATGCAGAGGGTGCGGCCGAGCTCGGCGACCGGGACGTCGATGAACTGAAGGTCGGGGTTGGCCTCGTCGAGCGCGACGTCCCAGTAGACGCCGTCGTTGGAGCCGACAGGAAAAGCGACGACGAACCCTTCGGCGACTGCCTTGGCGCTGAACTGCGTGGCATATGGGTGTGTGCCAGCCCACCCTTCGAGGAGGCCGTGGAAGTCGAGCACGAGCGGTAGCGCGGCGGTGGTTCCCGGTGTGTGGACCGGTGGGACGGTGACGGTAAAACGCCGCGTGGCGCCGCTGACGACGACGGTCTCGCCTCGGTCGGTCACCGGACCGCGGGTCGTGGTTCCGCAACCGGGGGACGGTCCGGTGGCGCCGGGGGGAGGAGCGGTGGTCACCGGCGGAGGCGTGGGCGGCACACACGCCGCCATCGAGCCGAGGACGAGGGCAGACGCAATCAACCGGACCTGGCGCATTCGCAGATGGTTCACCTTCACGAGACGGTGTGGGAATGGGTCATTCCGTCCGATGGAACGTAGCGGAAATCCCATTCTCTCAGAAGGAGATCTTTGCTATCGTATGCTGAACACAACGATCCCGTAGGAGTCGCGAATGGCACACTTCCCGAAGCCGGCGGAAGGCAGCTGGACGGAGCACTTCCCGCAGCTCGGCACCGCGCCGGTCTCGTACTCCGACTCGAACTCAGCCGACCACTACGAGCTGGAGCGCGATGCGATCTTCCGCAGAACCTGGCTCAACGTCGGCAGGGTCGAACAGTTGCCGCGCACCGGCAGCTACTTCACCCGCGAGCTCGACGCCGCTCGCACCTCGGTTGTCGTCGTGCGCACAGCTGACGGCGGGGTGAAGGCGTTCCACAACATCTGCCGGCACCGCGGCAACAAGCTCGTCTGGAACGACTTTCCGCGTGAGGAGACGGCAGGCACCTGCCGCCAGTTCACCTGCAAGTACCACGGATGGCGATACGGCCTCGAAGGCGACCTCAACTTCGTGCAGCAGGAGTCGGAGTTCTTCAACTTCGACAGGGCCGACTACGGGCTCGCCGAGGTGCAGTGCGAGGTGTGGGAGGGGTTCGTGTTCGTGAACCTCGACCCAGACAATACCGAGTCAGCGAGCGACTACCTCGGCGACCTCGGTGCCGGGATCGTCGGCTATCCGTTCGAGCGGATGACCCAGGTTCACAAGTTCCGTGCCGAGGTCGGCAGCAACTGGAAGTTGTTCATCGACGCGTTCGCCGAGTTCTACCATGCGCCCGTTCTGCACGCGAAGCAGGCGGTCGCCGAGGAGTCCCGCAAGTTGTCGGGGTATGGGTTCGAGGGCCTGTCCTACGACGTGTCGGGCGACCACGGCATGGTGTCGTCGTGGGGTGGGATGTCGCCGCCGAAGGATCTCAACATGGTGAAGCCGATCGAGCGGATTCTCCGCAGCGGGCTCTTCGGACCGTGGGATCGCCCCGACATCGGCCTCGATGAGCTGCCGCCGGGGCTCAACCCGGCGCGGAGCCCGTCGTGGGGGATCGACACATTCGTGTTCTTCCCGAACTTCATGCTGCTGGTCTGGGCACCAAACTGGTACATCACGTACCACTACTGGCCGACGTCCTATCGCTCCCACATTTTCGAAGGAACGCTCTACTTCGTGCCGCCGACCACGGCGCGTGAGCGCCTGGCACAGGAGCTGGCTGCAGTCACCTTCAAGGAGTACGCGCTCCAGGACGGCAACACTCTCGAAGCCACGCAGTCGATGTTGGAGACTGGCGCCGTCACCGAGTTTCCGCTCTGTGATCAGGAGATCCTCCTGCGACACCTCCATCAGACCGCACGCGGTCGTGTCAGCGCCCATCAGGAGCGTTTGGGTGCGACCCCTGTCCGAATCTCGGCGGCGTCATGAGCGCCGTGCTGCCGGCGGAGTTCGCCGACCTCGAACGATTCGCCGACTGGTCGCTACGCACCGAAGCCGAGCGTTATGCCAAGCGCCTCGCCAGCTCCATGGACGAGCTTCAGGAGTTCTACGACGCCGCGTTCCCTCGACTCGAGGCGGCCATGGAACACTGCGACCAGTACCCGCTCGACGCATTGCCCGACGACGCGAAGCGTCTGCTGTGGCTCTGCTACTCGCTGGTGAACGCGTCGTTCCCTGTCGAAGTGTGGCGTCAGGCGCGGGTCCCCGACAGTGGTGCCGCCTCGATGGACGCAGTCATCGAACCGGCGATCTGAGCGCCTCCGCTACTGAGAGCGCCGTTCCCGCCGGTCACCGGGGCGACCAGACGTCGAGGGGGATGTGGCGGGCCGCGTGGGTGAAGTCGGCGTCGGCTGTCAGGAGCGTGAGGTCGTGCGCGATGCAGACCTGGGCGATGAGCGCGTCGACGGTTTCGAGCTGCACACCGGCCCGACGGCACGTGAGGCTGAGGTCGGCCGCCGCGGCGTAGTCGTCTCTGTCGGGTTCGATGAATGGAACGTCGTCGAAATGAGCGGAGATGGCCGAGCGCATGTTTGGCCGAGTGAAACCACGGAGCAGTTCGAGGTAGACCACACCCGTCGTCACGACTCCGACACCGCGCAGCTGGTTGCCAAGGACATCTACGACCGGGTCGGTGTCGGGAATGTCGTCGCGGTAGAAGCGAGACCACGCGCTGGTGTCGGCGAAGACGGCTCTCACTCGGTCAGGCCGAGCCTGCGATCACGGGCACGGCGTGACTCCTTGTAGTCGAACTCCGGATCCCAAGTGAACCTGCCACGGGACTCGAGGATCTTCTCCTGCCCCCGCCGTTGGATGTACTCCTCAAGGGCCTTGGTGACGGTCGCTTTCTTGGTCTTTTCGTCGCCTACGGCCAGGGCGCGTTCGAGTAGTTCGGGGTCGATAGCGAGGTTCGTTGCCATGTTGTGTCCCTCCTTACACATAAGGCTACACACGATCGTTGCTGATGCTCGGCGAGAACGGCCCTCTCCTGTGGCGGAGGTACAGTTGTCGCCATGTCTGGTGACTCGATTGAGGAGGAGAACCCCCAGGAGTCCAGTTGGCGCGAGATGGCCGTCGCCCGTTCGCTGGATCCGGCGCGGGCGCGCGCCGAGCAGCGGCTCCAGAGGTTCCTCGACGCGGCCATGGAGTTGATGGCGGCGTCGCCGGGTCGCGAGTTCACCGTGCAGGAGGTTGTCGAACGCTCCGGTCAGTCGCTCCGCAGCTTCTACCAGTACTTCGCCGGCAAGCATGAGCTGCTGCTCGCTCTCTTCGAGGAGTCGGTTCGCAGTTCGACGGCGCAGGTCCTGGCGCACATCGACGGCGTCGACGACCCGCTGGAACGCTTGCGCGGCTTCACCAGCGAGTACTACCGGATCTGCCGCCCGTCGCGCGGTACCGGGCGCGGTACTGAGCGGGGCGGCGCGGGACGCGGCGTGGGGGGAAGCGCTGACGGGGCCGCGAACGCCGCATCGGCGATGGCGGACTTCGCCCAGCAGCTGCTCACCCGTCATCCGGCCGAGGCAGCCCGTGCGTTCGCTCCGCTCGTTTCGACCTACGAGTCGCTCCTCGACGCCGCCGCCGATGCGGGCGCGATCCGCGACGGCCTCGATCACCGGCGCATAACCGGCGTCGTGTTGCAGGCCGTGATGTTCAACTCGTTCGCCGACACGATCAGCGGCTCGTCGGTGGAACCGGCGGAGCCGTCGGCGGAAGGTTTGTGGGAGTTGCTGACCAGCGGCCTCGCAGCGGCGCCGGCCACGAAACCGTCGGCTACGAAGTCGGCAGCTCGTCGCGGAACACCGCGCCGCCCTTCATAACGAATCGCACCCGCTCGGTCGCGCCGATGTCGGACAGCGGGTCGCCCTCCACGGCGATGACATCCGCGAGCTGACCGGGAAGCAGTCGCCCGCGGTCGGTGACGTCGATCAGTTCGGCCGCAACGGTCGTTGCGGCTCGGAGCGCCTGAATCGGCGTCATGCCCCGGTCGACGAGGGCCATGAGCTCCTTGGCGTTTCGCCCGTGAGGGATGGCCGGTGCGTCCGTTCCGCAGGCGATGCGGACGCCGCGCTCGATCGCGGCGCTGACGGTGCGCTTGGCCTGTGGGAACACTTCGGCTGCCTTGGCCTGGAGCTCGGCCGGCGCCCGTGAGACGTCCATGCCGTCGGCGAGGTAGGTGGTGGGGACCAGAAAGGTCCCGCGGTCGATCATGAGCTGCATCGTGTCGTCGGACATGAGCGACCCGTGCTCGATGCAGTCGATCCCGACATCGATGGCATTGCGGATGCCGGCGTCGCCGTGGGCGTGCGCCGCGACCCGGAGCCCAGCGCGGTGCGCCTCGTCGACGACCGCCGCGAGTTCGTCGGTCGAGTACTGCTGGGCGCCGGCGGGGCCGGTGTGCGACATGATGCCGCCGGACGCACACACCTTGATGAGCTTGGCGCCGTACTTGATCTGGTAGCGGACCGCCCGCCGGATCTGGTCGACACCGTCGGCGACACCCTCATCGACGGTGAGGGGAAGTACGTGGGGGCCGAGGGCCTGGAACATCGTCGGTTCGAGGTGACCGCCGGTCGGGGTGATGGCGTGGCCGGCTGGAACGATGCGCGGCCCGTCGATCCAGCCGCGGTCGACCGCTTTCATGAGGGCGACGTCGAGTAGGAGACCGCCGGTCTGCACGAAGAGCCCGAGGTTGCGCACGGTCGTGAAGCCCGAGCGGAGCGTGCGGCGACAGTTGGCAACGGCGCGGAGCAGCTTGACCGCGGGGTCGTCCTGCACGGCGACGAGCGGGCTCTCGTGGTCGGGCCCGCCCATCAGGAGGTTGACCTCCATGTCCATCAACCCCGGGAGGAGGGTGACGTCCCCGAGGTGCATCTCGACGGTTCCATCGGGCACCAGCGCCGGTGAGATCTCGAGAATGCGTCCGTCGTGGACCAGCACATCACCGGGTTCGACGAGCATCCCCGCATCGATGTCCACCATGCGGGCCGCTCGCAGGCGGATGGGTGGAGCTGGTTCTTTGTGGCGTGGCATCGGTACCTCCTCGTCCGTCCCACGGTCCGGGTCGACCAAGGGGTGGCGATGTCGTTCTACTCATACGATAATGGCGTTCTCGCAGACGTGCTGCGAGCGCGGTCAACGACCGAGTATCGCCGTTCAGGGGGCAACGATGACCGACCGGGGCACGATGTCGCTCGTGGCGTTCATGCAGGCGGGCAACGTCACCGTCTACTCCGGGTCTTGGCGACACCCTGCGACCGAGCACGGGTTCCTCGATGCCCGCTACTACCAGAAGCTCGGGCGAACCCTCGAGGAGGGTTGCCTGGACATGATGTTCTTCGACGACCGCCTCGCCATGCCGGGTATCCACGGCGGCTCGGTCGCCGACGCCGTCCGTCACGGCGCCCGGCCCGTCAAACTCGACCTGAGCGTGGTCCTCGGCCTGATCGCCGGCGTGACCGACCGTATCGGGCTCGGTGCCACCTACTCGACCACTTACTACTCGCCGTTCCACGTCGCCCGTACGTTCGCGACTCTCGACCACCTCACGGGCGGACGCGCCGCCTGGAACGTCGTGACCTCGGTCAACGACGCCGAAGCCCAGAACTTCGGCGTCGACACCATCCTCGGCCACAACGAGCGCTACGACCGCGCCGACGAGTTCCTCGAAGCGACGTGCGGTCTCTGGGACACCTGGGACGACGACGCGCTCGTGCTGGATCGAACCAGCGGCGAGTTCGCCGACCCCGCCAAGGTCCGCGAGCTCGACCATCACGGCAAGTGGTTCGACGTCCGTGGGCCCCTGACCGTGCCGCGCTCGCCCCAGGGCCGCCCCGTGTTGCTCCAGGCGGGTTCGTCGGGAAGAGGCCGTGACTTCGCTGCTCGGTGGGCCGAGCTGATCTTCACCGGCGATCCGGGCATCGACGTGGCCCGTAGCCACTATCGCGATCAGAAGGAGCGGATCGGAGAGCTGGGCCGCAACCCGTCCTCGGTCCGGATACTGCCGATGGCCTACACCGTGGTCGGCGAGACGCGAGCCCATGCCGATGAACGCGAGCAGCAGTTCCTGAACGAGTTCGTCGACCCGGCAGCGTCGCTGACGCTGCTGTCGGAGCTGATGAATCACGACTTTTCGGGCCTGCCACTCGACACCGAGATCACCGACGAGTTCGTCGAGTCGGTGTCGGGGATCCGAGGGCTTGTCGAGAACCTCCGCCGCCATATCGGCGGGACCGTCACGCTCGCCGACCTTGCCGGCCATCGCGCCACGCTCCTGCAGGGTCCACGCTTTGTGGGGACCGGCGTCGAGGTGGCCGACCAGATGGAGGAGTGGTTCACCTCTGGAGCCTGTGACGGGTTCGTGATCGCAGCGACGCACACGCCTGGTGCCTACGAGGACCTGACGAGGATGGTCGTCCCCGAACTGCAGCGCCGCGAACTGTTCCGGCGTCAGTACGAGGGCACGACGCTCCGCGACCACCTCGGTCTCAACCGTCCGGAAGTCGGAGAAACGCCATGACCGGCGAACCACTGAGCGGGACGTCAGCGTCCGATGCCCGGAAAAGGGATCCTGTTTCGGGCAGTGTCGAGGGTTCCACGAGTCTCAACAGAATGAACAGCAACAACCGGGGGGAGAAGAACATGGTGAGATCCGAGCGATCGGCCCGGCCACGGTCGGGCAAGACGATGAGGGCGGCGGCGGCGCTGGTTGCGGCGGTGGCGCTGGTTGCCGCAGGTTGCGGCAACTCCGACGGAGAGTCGGCCGACGACACGGAGACCACCAAGGCTCCGGCAACGACGACGGCGGAGGGCACCGAGACAACCGGAGCCGCGACGCCGATCACCGGCGTTCCCGGTGTGACCGATACCGAGATCAAGTTCGCCTCGTTCGGCACGATCTCCAACAACCCCCTGGGCACCTGTGTCCTTGAGTGCTTCAACCGGGGCGTCAAGGCGTATTTCGCCTACCGCAACAGCGAAGGCGGCGTCGACGGTCGGCAGCTGGTGCTCACGTCCGAACTCGACGACCAGCTCTCCAAGAACAAGGAGCGTGCTCTTGAGATCGTGTCGGCCGGCGACACCTTCGGTGCGTTCAGCGCGGCGCAGATCGGCACTGGCTGGCAGGACGTCGCTGCCGCCGGCATGCCGCTGTACGTGTGGAACATCAGCCCCGCCGACGCGGCCAACGACGCGATCTTCGGGTTCCCGCAGGGCACGATCTGCGTCGATTGTCCTCGCCAGATCAACGGCATGATCATCAAGGAGGCGAAGGCCACCAAGATCGCCGTCCTCGGATACGGCGTCAGCGAGAACTCCAAGGTTTCAGCGCAAGCTGTGCAACGAGCGGTCGAGACCTACTCCGACGACATCGGCGGAGCCGAGGTCGTCTACTTCAACGACGACATTGCTTTCGGCGTCCCGAACGGTCTCGGCCCGGAGGTAACGGCGATGAAGGACAAAGGCGTCGACCTGGTGTTCGGTTCGATCGACCTCAACGCGATGAAGACGCTCGCCCAGGAGATGGCCCGGCAGGGCATGGGCGACGTTCCGATGGTCCACGCCAACACCTACGACCAGAAGTTCGTGAAGGAAGCCGGCGACCTGTTCGAAGGAGACTTCGTCTCCGTGCAGTTCCGTCCGTTCGAAGCCGAGGCCGGTGATAGCGATCTCGACCTGTTCAAGGAGTGGGTGTCCAAGGACGGCAACGATCCCGTCGAGCTGGCCTACTTCGGGTGGATCGCCGCACGGGCGGCCTATGACGGCATCGTCGCCGCCGGCCCCCAGTTCGATCAGGCCAAGGTGATCGCCGCTTCCAACGAGACCTTGAACGACTACACGGCCGGTGGCCTGATCCCGCCGCAGGACTACGGCCGCAGCCACACCGTCCCGACGGTCGACACCCTCGATCAGTTCGGCAACAAGACGAACTGCTCGTCGGTCGTCAAGGTGAAGGGCGGGGAGTTCGAAGTCCTCGGCGACGCTGCCAAGCCGTTCTTCTGCTGGCCGGGCGATACCGTCGAGTGGTCCGAGCCGGAGCAGACGGACTTCAAGTAGCAGAGCGAGACGGTACCCGGGGGGTGTCGATCCGATGATCATCGGTGCATCGGTCTTGGAGGACGTGGCACGCGCGTTCCTCCAGGGCCTGCCCCCGGGGACCGTCTACGCGCTCGTCGCGTTGGGGTTCGTCCTGACGTACAAGACATCGGGCGTGTTCAATCTGGCGTTCGGGGCCCAGGCGTACGTCTCGGCGGTGATGTTCTTCAAGACGCGCGTCGAGTGGGAATGGCCGGTGCTTCCCGCGTTGGTGTTGTCGGTGTTCGTGATGGCGCCGCTGATCGGCGTGGTGCTGGAGCTTCTCGTGTTCCGCCACCTGCGGAACTCATCCGCGATCTCCAAGCTCGTTGTCACCATCGGCCTCGCAGTTGCGCTCCCCAGCCTCGCCGAGATCTTCATGGGGTTCGAGACCCAGTCGGGACGCACCCCTGAAGGCGTGCTGGACCAGGGCGCCTCGGTGTTCTACGACCCGTTCGGCATCTACGCCTTCAGCCGCAACGAGCTCGTCGCCATGGGCGTAGCGGTCGTCGCGATGGTCGGCCTCGGTGCCCTGTTTCGGTTCAGCGCGCTCGGCCTCCAGATGCGGGCGGTGGTCGAGAGTGCCCGGATGACCGAGCTTGCCGGCATCGCCGCGGACCGGGTGTCGGCGTCGGCGTGGGCGCTCTCGTCGCTGTTCGCCGGGGTGGCGGGGGTGCTGATCGCCCCCCGCTTCAACACGCTGTCGGCGGCTGACTTCTTCCACCTCGGTGTCGTCGCGATCGCCGCTGCGGTGGTCGGCGGACTCACGAGCCTTCCCAAGGCCATGGGCGCCGGCATCGGCCTCGGCGTGCTGATCGCCGAGATCAACACGTTCCTGCCGCGGTTCGCCGAATCTCGTGCGTGGCTTCGCCCGATCCAGGACAACCTCACACCCGCGATCCCGTTCCTCGTGTTGTTCGGGGTCATGGTCTTCGTGCCGGCGATTCGCCGAAGTCGCGACGCGTCGGACCCCCTCGGCGGGGTCGACCCGCCGCCCATGTCGATCGGCTCGGTGGTTCGGACGCGCCAACAGGTCCTCGTGCGAGCCGCCGTGACCGCGGTGCTGACCGTGGTGGTTCTCGGTGTGGTGCTCGGACGGGCCGACCAGTCGTGGATGTACCTCGTCACGCAGGCCGTCGTGCTCGCCACGATCTTCCTGTCGATCACGCTGATCACCGGCATCGCCGGCCAGATCTCGCTGTGCCAGGGGGCGTTCGCCGCCACAGGTGCGTTCACCGTGTACCAACTCGTCGAGCGGTACGACCTCAGCGCCCTGCCCGCCGCGTTCATCGGAGCGGGGATCGCCGCCGCACTCGGCGCCCTTTTGTCGATGCCGGTCCGGCGGCTGGGCGGAATCTGGACCGCCATCGCCACGTTGGCGTTTGCCTACTTCTTCGACTCGGTCGTCCTGAACCTGCCGTTCGTGGGCGGCGGCGAGACGTCCCTGTTGACCGGCACCAGCGTGCCCCGTCCGCTCGTCGGGCCGTTCGACCTCGCGGACGACCAGGCGTTCCTCGTGTTCTGCGTGCTCGTGCTCGCGGTCGTTTCGGTAGTCGTCGTGAACCTGCGATCGGGAACACTCGGGCGCACGCTCTTGGCACTCCAGGGGAGCGAGCTCGGATCCCAGTCAATCGGTATCTCGCCCGCTCGTTCGAGAATGCTGGCCTTCGCCGTGTCCGCGGCCATCGCCGGATTCGGCGGGGGGCTGCTGGCGATGCAGCAGGAGGATGTGAACTACGCGAGCAACTTCTCGCCGTTCGTCGCGTTGGTGTGGATGGTGATCGTGGTGTCGATCGGGTGCCGAAGCGTGGGCGGCGCCCTCCAAGCAGCCGGCGCGTTCGTGCTGTTCGAACCGGTGATTCTCAAAGGCGCGCTGTTCGGGTGGCTGTTCCGTGACCCCGAGCGCATTCCCGACTTCTTCCCGATCTCTGGCAAGTGGGTGCTGGTTCTGTTCGGTCTCGGCACGATCATGTACGCCCGTCACCCCGAGGGGATGGCCGAGTACGGGGCGCACCGGAAGGCGGCAAAGGCCGAACGTCGGCGTCGTGCTGCCGAGGACCGGGCGACAGCCGTCGCGGTCGACGTTGAGGTGGCGCGGTGACAGCGGTGCTCGTGGCGTCCGGCATCACCAAGAAGTTCGCCGGGATTGCTGCGCTCATCGACGCCGGGTTGTCGGTCGAGGAGGGTGAGCGCGTCGGTCTGATCGGTCCCAACGGTGCTGGCAAGACGACCCTGTTCAACTGCATCCTCGGCGTGACGCCGATCGACGGCGGTACGGTGACCTTCGACGGCCGCGACGTCACTTCCGACCGAGTCGATCAGCGCGCCCGTGCCGGCATCGGCCGCACCTTCCAGCGGATCGAACTGTTCGCCGACTCGACGGTGCTCGATCACCTGCTGATCGCCGAACGTGTGCGCAATGGATCCGGGCGTTTCTGGAAGGACCTGCTCGGACTGGGCCGACCGACTGCCGCCGAACGGGAGCGGGCCGACGAGGTGCTGACCCTGCTCGGGCTCGAGGAACTCGCCGCCGAGCCGGTCGAGCGTCTCAGCCTCGGGCAGTGCCGACTTCTCGAAGTCGGGCGAGCCCTGATGACTCAACCGAAGCTCTTGTTGCTGGACGAGCCGTCGTCGGGCCTCGATCGTGTCGAGACGGCGGCCCTCGCAGCGACGCTGCGTGAGGTGCAACAACAGCAGGGGTTCGCCATCCTGCTCGTCGAGCACGATGTCGATCTCGTCCGCAGCTTCACGACGCGTTCCTACGTCCTCGACTTCGGCCACATCGTCTCGGAAGGCCCGACCGCCGAGGTGCTCGCGAGCGATGTCGTCCGATCCGCCTACCTGGGCGACATGGAAGTACCGACATGACAAGGGTGCGGACATGACAGGAGGGCCGGCATGACCGCGGTGTTGGAGTTCGCCGATGTGCGGGCGTCCTACGGGCCGTTCCGTGCTCTGTTCGGCGTGTCCTTCTCGATCGGGGCCGGCGAGGCCGTGGCGCTCGTCGGCTCGAACGGCGCCGGCAAGACGACCGTTGCTCGGGTCGCGTCAGGCCTGGTTCGCCCTGACAGCGGGAGCGTGCTGGTCGACGGGGTCGACATGGCCGGTGCCCGCGCGTACCGGTTCGCACGAGCCGGGATCGTGATGGCGCCCGAGGGGCGATCGGTGTTCGCGTCGTTGACCGTCGAGGAGAACCTCACGCTGTCGTTCCGGCGTGTTCGTGGGCGGCGCGGCGTCGCCCCCTCGCTGGCTCGCGCCTACGAGCTGTTCCCCGTGCTCGGTCGACGCAAGGACCAACTCGCTGGGACGATGTCGGGTGGAGAGCAGCGGATGCTGTCGCTGGCCCGGGTGATGGTCGAGGAGCCGAAGCTGCTGATCGCGGATGAGATCTCGCTGGGTCTCGCGCCGCTCGTCGTGGACCAGCTCTACGAGAGCCTGCGCACGCTCGTAGCCGGTGGCACGTCCCTGCTGATCGTCGAGCAACAGGTCGGCCACGCGCTGCGGCTGTGCGACCGGGTGGCGGTTCTGCAACACGGTGCCGTGTCGTGGACCGGCAACAGCGCCGACGCCGCGTCGCGGGTCGAGGCTTGGCTGTCGCC